>NZ_JBHYJD010000007.1:293669-386480 GCF_042740555.1 Nonomuraea sp. NPDC059007
GGGTGGGGCGGGGGGGGGGGGGGGGGGGGGGGGCGCTCTTGCCCCGGGGGGTGGTGGTCGTGGGGCGGGGGCGGCCTTCCCCCCGGCGGCACATCGTGCTGGACCGCGACGACTTCCCGCTGCCACTGCGCGTGGTGCTGGCCTCCGACGCGCTGCTGGCGCTGGCGACGGTGGACGTGATCAGGCAGTCCGGCCGTACGGCGGCGCGGCTCGCACCGGGCACGCCCACGGTGGCGGTGCCCGACCTGCCCGGCGACCCGGTGGCCAGGCTGGTCATCCGGCCACTGGGGCGGGGCCGGGTGCTGGAACTGCCGGTGGACGACCGGCAGCGGCTCGACCTGGACCCGGCGGTGCTGCCGGGGTTCGGCGGGCACCGGGCGCGGCTGGTGGCCCTGCGTCCGCCGGTCACCGTCGAATGGGCGCCCGAGGCGGAGACGGAGGTGCGGCGGGTCCCGCTGAGCGTGGCCCGGCCGGAGGCGGAGATCGGGTGGACGGCGGACTCGCCGTTCCGGCCGGGCATGCGGTGGCGGGTGGCGCCGGGGCCGTGGTCGGAGCCGGTGGACGGGCCGGTCATCACCGTGGACCAGGCCGCCCCGGTCGTGGTGGACGGCGTCGAACTGGTGCCCGATCCGCGGGATCCGAGCGTGTGGGTCTATGTGCCGCCGGGGCCGTTCCTCGACCGCGAGCCCAGCCTCCTGGTGGCGGGCGAGACGGCGTTCCTGCAGCTCACCAGCCGGATCGACCTGCCCGAGCCGGCGAAGGCGGCGCTGCTGGGCGCACTGGCCGGGCGGGCCGGGCAGGTCCGCGCGCTGCCGGTCGAGGTGCCGCGCGTGGCACTGCAGGTGAAGGAGGACGGCGTCTGGCAGGACGTGGCCACCGGCGGCAGCTCGGGGTCGCCGCCCTGGCGGACCGCGCTGTCGGCCGTGCTCGGCCCTTCGCGGGCGGAGGCCGTGAAGGCGGCGTTGTCGGGGACGGCGGGGCGGGCGCGCCTGGTCGCCGAGCTGATCGAGTCGGACATCGTCCGCGTCCAGAGCCGCGATCTCGCGGATCTCATCAAGTAGGGAGAAAGCTCATGCTCTTGTTGCTCGAATCCATCCAGACCCCCGACGCCACCGTCTACCGCGACAGCGACAACCCGCTGAAGTTCTACGTCCTGCCGGAAGATCCGACGATGCGGATGGAGAACGGCAGGCCGGTCTTCAAATACCTGATCTACCGGACGCTCAAGCCCCTGCCCAACGGGGGCAACGGCGCGGCGCTGGTGTTCATGGACATCGAACTGGCGCTCAACGAGACCCAGACGGCCGCGCTCGCGGTCCTTCTGGCCGAGAAGGTCACGCAGGAACGCGGACCGGGCGCCCAGCCGGTGGACCCGAAGGCGATCGTCCTGAGCAAGCCCGAGTTCACCGCGGGCACCGTCACCGTGGACATGCTGGGCGGGTCCGGCAACCTCGTGCAGCGCGTCAACCACGCCGGCAAGCCGTCCATGTACGGCAACAACATCGTGGCCATCTCGGCCGAGCTGACCGAGTTCGGCGCGTCGATCTTCGAGGCCGCGATGAAGACCGCCGGCGCCGGCGGCGTGCGGGTCACCTACGACCTGTCGTTCGCCGCGCGGCTGCCCGAGGTGCGGGCCACGGGCCACTGGACGGCCAGCAAGTTCTACAGCTTCGTCCAGCAGGTCGACTTCGAGGAGAACTTCTGGTCCGAGGACGACTTCACCGAGAGCGTCGACGAGATCTTCATCAACTCCGAGTCGCGCGTCGTGGACATCGACCCCGGCGTGCTGCCGAGAGACCACCCGGTGCTCAACACGGTCAGAGGGCTGATGACCCAGCACCTCGACGACGCCATCAAGCGCAACCTCATCGAGGCCATCCCGCCCGAGAACCGCGACTTCTCCAAGGTCCGCGACGCCGACTTCGAGAACATCAAGCGCAGCGTCATGGTCAACAAGTCGTCGGACGTGTTCATCCAGTTCAGGGAGAAGCAGGTCACGACCGTGACCAAGGGTCCGCAGGCCAACGTCAAGTCGATCGTCGAGATGGGGCTGAAGTTCGAGGACTTCTCCCAGGAGGTGGACGCCGACCATCCGTTCCTGCGCCAGCTCAACCTCACCATCCAGGTCAACGCCGAGTTCGAGGTGCTGCCGATCTTCAGCGTGGACGTGACCGTCGACTTCCCGCCGCACACCGCCAAGCACGGGGTCAGGACGTTCACGTTCAAGAAGGCCGACGACGTGGGCAAGTTCGACGCGTTCCTCGACGGGCAGCCGAAGAAGTTCAAGTACCGCTACGTCGTCAACTACAAGGGCGAGAGCCGTACGTTCACCAGCCCGCTCATCGACCACGAGGGTGACGACCTCAAGATCAACATTGATGACCTCGGTCTCTGGATGGTCGACGTCGAGATCGGCGACATGAACTTCGACCAGGTCACCAAGGCCGTCCTGACGCTGCGGCACCCGGAGATCGCACCGGGCGACCGGCCGGCCAAGACGTTCCAGATCGACAAGAACTTCACCAAGCAGAGCGTCAAGGCGGTGCTGCTGCAGCCCGCGCAGCCGTATGGCGGGTCGCTGAAGTACTTCATGAAGGACGGCAGGGAGTTCGTGCGTGAGCTCGCCGGGCTGACCGACAAGACGTTCATCGTGGACGACCCGTTCTCGGCCAACAAGACCATCCAGGTACGCAGCAGGGGCGACTTCGAGCGTTCCATCGACACGATCTTCATCGACTTCGACTACACCGAGACGGGCAACGACTTCCAGCAGACCCCGTCGGTGATCATCGACAAGGGCAACCGGGGCGTCAACGTCAGCTTCCCGGTCATCGACGAGGCGAAGGGCAAGCTGACCTTCCGGGCGATCACCACCTTCCGCGACGGGCGCGTCTCCGACCCGGGACCGAAGGAGCTGACCGAGCGGACGCTGGTGGTCGGCGAGCAGGCCAACATCCTGAGCGTCACCGTGCTGCCCGACCTCATCGACTGGACCACGGTCAAGCTCGCCACGGTGGAGCTGACCCACGGGGCGGAGAGCGAGACGTTCGTCTTCCGCAAGGGCGAGGCCACCGAGCGGACCTGGGAGCTGGCGCTGCCCGACGGGGAGAAGAAGGAGTACCGCTGGTTCGCGAAGTTCTTCATGGAGAACGGGGACTCGGTCACGGACCGGTCGCAGGAGCCGGTGGACGACGAGAAGCTGGTCGTGGAACTGCCATGATCATCGAGGCTCCGCCGTACTTCATGATCGACGGTGTCACCGTGATGCGGGACCACTCCGACCCGCGCCAGTTCTACTACCTGCCGCTGTCGCCCTCCTTCCGGATGGAGGGCGGCGTGCCGGCGTTCAGCCTGCTGAAGTTCTTCTCCACCTCGGGGACGGGCGGCTTCGCCGACTTCGACGTGCACCTCGGCCTGGGCCCCCAGCAGTTCGCGCAGGTACGCGCGGAGGTCAAGCGGCTGGCCGGGCTGGCCGACGAGCCGAACCTGGCGCCGCTGCCGGTCTTCGACGGCGGCGTCACGCTGATGCTGTTCGGCCAGCAGAGCGGCGGGACCGGCGGAACCTTCGTCAAGGCCATCCGGCACGGCGGCAAGCCGTCCCTGTTCGGCGACAACAACGCCGCCTTCTCCGTCGAACTCGACGCGCGCGGCGTGGAACTGCTCGACCAGGCCATGGAGCTCACGCTGTCGCCCATCGGCGTCGTCTACCAGCTCGACTACCTGGCCCTTCGCCCCGCCTACCACGTACGGCTGAGCATCGACTGGAGCCGGGCCCAGGAGATCCTCGACGAGTCGTTCGGCCAGGAAGGCCTGTTCACCTCCGTCCAGATCCAGGACGTCATGGAGAAGCTGGAGGAGCAGCAGGCGATCGTCTTCGAGGTCGACACCACGGTCCCCGAGGACACCGAGTCCGGCACCTTCGCCGCCCGCAGGGACGCCGCCGCGGCCCGCGTCCGGGGCATGATCACCGACGCGTTCTTCGAGAGCTCGCTGGACCCGCTGCGCGAGCCGCCCGACGGCTGGGACCGGGCCCGTGAGGTGGTCCGCTCGTTCTCCCCCGCGCGCAGCACCCCGCTGGGCGTGTTCACCTACAAGAAGACCCACTTCACCAGGATCGACCGCAAGCGCCTGGACGTGAACCTGTCCGAACGCGCCACGGTCCGCCGCACGATCTACCCGCAGGGGCACCTGAGCGGGTTGTTCCGCGAGAGCGGCGGCGTGGACAGGACCAAGCACGTCAAGGTGATCAACGCCGACCATCCGTGGTTCCAGCGGCGCCGGGTCAAGGTCATCTCGCACGCCGACTTCGCCAAGGACCCGGTGCGCTCGATGACGGCCTTCCTCACCTACCGGGGCGAGGTCAAGAGCGTCCACCTCGACCAGGCCCGTCAGGAGGACACGGTCGAGTGGCTCTCCCACGTCGAGGACGGCAAGCTGATCGAACCGGTCGCCCTGCGCTTCGCCGTGGACCTCCACCCCGACCCGACCGGCGAGCGGCCGCACCGGCTGGAGTCGGAGACGACGCAGGTCACCGGCGAGACCGCGCCGATCCAGCCGCGGGCGCTGTTCGCCCAGGAGCAGATCCCGGTGCTGACCCGCGCGTCGTTCCCGTGGGAACGCTACCCGCTGGTGCAGGTGGAGCTGCGCTACGACGACCCGGGCCACGGCATCCGCCAGCACGACGTCGTGCAGCTCACGCAGGGCCACCCGTCGGACACCTGGGAACGGTTCCTGGTCGGCGAGCCCGCCGGGCCGGTCATGGCGCGGATCACCTACCGGGCCGCCGACAACCGCGACCGGGTCACGCCGCTCGCGCCGGTCACGCAGCCGCTCATCGACGTGCCCGACCCGTTCCCCGCCCGGCTGCGGGTGACGCTGACGCCCGTCCTGGACTGGACGCGGGTGGAACGGGCCTTCGTCGACCTGTCGTACGAGGACCCGGCCAACGGCATCCGGATCGGCGACTCGATCGAACTGGTGCAGGGGCAGCAGCCGCGGCAGTTCGTCGCCGACCGCCTGGACGTGACGGTCGAGCGGGTCGCCTACCGGGTCACGATGCTGATGCGCGACGGGAGCGTGGTCAAGGCGCCGCGGTCCAGCACCCTGCGTTCCCAGATCTTCGTCGGCCCGCGCGGGCAGCGGGCGATCGCGGTGCGGGCGCCCGGCGACTTCGACGGCCTCAAGCGGATCGAGGTGGCGGCCAGGACGCCCGGCGGGTTCTCCGACGCGTTCACCTTCGAGTCGGGTGGCGCCAGCGCCGTTTTCGACTACGAGTTCACCACCCAGGCGGACGACTTCTACGAGCTCAGGGTCGAGCGCTTCTTCACCAACGGGCTCAAGTCCACGCGCGACTGGCAGGTGCACGACACCGACGCCGTCGTCGTCTGACCGGGGAGGCCGGGATGTTGCAGTTGGGGTCGCAGACGTTCGAGGTCGACGGGGTCACGGTGTTCCGCGACCATGCCGATCCTGACCAGTTCTGGTATCTGGCGACGGAGGTGGTGCTGCGTACCCGCTCCGACGGGCGGGCGGCGTTCAGCTTCCTGCAGTACCGGCCCGACGTGAAGGACGCGGGGATCGAGGGCGGGGGCTTCCTCATGCTGGAGACGGCGGTGACCCTGCCCGCCGCCACCCGGAGCAAGATCCTGGGTCAGGCGCAGGCGCTGGCGGCGAACCCCCGGCTGGCGGCGGCGCCGGTGGAGGCCGGCAGCGTGCGGTGCCTGGCGCTGAACCTGGAGGGGCCCGGCGGGACCACGGCGCCGCCCGGCGCGTTCACGCCCGTGACGCGGATCATGGGCGCGGCCAAGCCGTCGCTGGTCGGGGAGGAGACTGCGGCCTTCTCCCTGGTGCTGGACGAGGCGGGGGCGACGATCCTGGAGGCGGCCTTCGCCAACGGGCTGACGCCGATCGGGGTGGTCTACGACCTGACGTACTCGGCGCTGACCCCGGATCTGCACGTGGAGATCACCGCGGACCTTGACCGGGTCTACACCCATTTCTCCGCCGGGCTGGAGGCGCAGATCTACTGGCTGCGGGTGGGGATCGACGCCGGGTTCGAGGAACTGGTCGCGAACGGGGCCATCACGATCAAGGTGATCGACTTCGAGGGGACCGGGGACCAGGCGGAGAAGTGGGCGCTCGACTTCTTCAAGACCGACCTGCTGTCGAAGTGGTTCGAGCCGTCGCTGTCGCTGGGCAAGCTGCAGGGCCCGACGCAACCGGAGGGGCTGGACGCCATCTTCGACCGGGCCAAGAAGCTCATCAAACCAGGAACCCCATCCGGCGGAGGCACCCCACCCGGCGGAACACCCCCAGGCGGCACCCCACCTGGCGGCACCCCGCCTGGCGGCACCCCGCCTGGCGGCACCCCGCCTGGCGGCACTCCTCCCGGGGGCACCCCGCCCGGAGGAACCCCGCCCGGGGGCGCACCACCCGGGGGGACGCCGCCGCCTCCGCCGCCGCGGCCCGCGCCCGGCCCCCAGGAGGGCGGCGCGGCGTCCATCCCGGCGCTGGTCTCCTTCAAGCTCAAGGTCCTCCGTCAGGAGGAACGCAAGAAGGTCACCCTCGTCTTCGAACGCCGCAAGGCCGTCAAACGCACCTACGCCCCCCAGGGCTTCGTCGGCCTCCTGCTCGACGACCTGGCCGACAAATCGTCGTATTTCCTGAAGGTTGATCTGGCCGACTCCTTCTTCAAGAAGATCGACGTCGACGTGGCCGCGCCCGTGGACTTCGCGGGCATCGGCCTGTTCGCCACCGACGTGGCCATCGACTACGGCGGCAACGGCCCCGAGGACTTCCGCCTCACCCAGGCCGCCCCCGGACCGGCCCGCTTCACCACGTTCCTGAACGCCGCCCGTGACCTCGACTTCACCGTCGGCATGGAGCACCACTTCCTCGCCAACTCCGGCTGGATCGGCGAGAAGCTCTCCTACCAGGTCCCGCCCCGGCGTACCAAGGACCGCACGCTCAAGGCCGACCCCCAGGACGACCTCGGCTTCCTCAAGCTGGAGATCTTCCCGAACCGCATCGACCCCGGCATCGTCGACGCCGTGGACGTGGACCTGCGCTACGACGACGGCCACACCTTCCAGCGCCGCGACATCTTCCGCGTCCGCCCGAAGGACGCCGCACAGCAGTGGCGCCTGCGCCTGACCAGGCCCGCGGAGAGGTCGTGGACCGCCCAGCTCACCCACCACCTGAGCGACGGCACCACCCGCGTCACCCCGGCCTTCTCCGGCGACGCCTCCTTCCTGCCGGTCAACGACCCCTTCCCCGACTCCCTCGACATCCTCGCCCTCCCCCTGTTCGAGCAGGGCACGGTCAGGATGGCCTTCCTGGAGGTGGAGTACGACGACCCGGCGAACAACTACCACCGGCGCGCCCGCCTGGAGATCCCCGGCAGCGCCGTGAGCCCGCTGCCCCTGCGCGTCGCGCTCGTCGACCCCGCACGGCGCGAGTTCCGCCACCAGGTCACGATCATCCGCCAAGACGGCGCGCTGATCCGCCACCCGCAGGCCCTGGGCGTGGACACCCTGATCGGGATCCACCTGTGAAAGCGGCCCTGCGCGCGATCGCCGGCCACGACCTGCCGCCGCTTCTGGACGACCTCCTCGACCGGCTGGCGGCCGGCCGCTGGCCGGAGGTGACGTGGCGGTGGAGCCGCCTGACGCCCTCGGGCTGCCCGGTGGAGCTGACGCCGGGACCCGACGGGCTGAGCTGGGCGGCGGAGGTGGCGCCGCCGGAGTTCCCCGACGCGGACCGGCTCGGTGAGGTGCTGCGCGTGCTGGAGGAGGCCGGGCAGCCCTGCCTGGAGCCGCTGCCGGGGCGGGTGGCTTCGGCCAGGTTCGGGGCGTGGATCGGGGGCAAGCCCGACGGGCGGCTCAAGGTGTACGCGGAACTCGCTGACGGCCCGCCGTACCCCATGCCGGAGCCGATCGCGGCGGTGGTGGCGAGGCTGCCGGTGGGCGCCCGCCCGCGCATGGCCGGGACGGAGCCGAAGACGGGCAAGACGGAGCTGTACTTCCGGCTGCCGATGCTGGACGACCCGCTGGATCTGCTGCCGGTGCTGCTGGAGAGCGGCCACGCGGCGGCCGTGCGCGCCCTGGAGGAACACCTCCCGGGCGGGCTCGGCCGCCTGCGCGGCCGGCGGCTCGGGCTGAGCGTCGCCTGGCACAGCGGGTCGCGGGGCAGGCCGCGGCTGGCGCTGTTCGCCTCTGCCAGAACACTCTTCCCTGAGGAACCCGAGCCGCACCCCGGCGTTCGCCGGGGCCTGGTCACGATGGGCCTGGACCCTGAGGGTCTCAGCCTTCCTGTGGTTGTGGCACTCTCGCCCGTCCCCGCGCGGCCCTGAGCCGTCCCGCCCAGTGGACCACGGCCATCGCGGCGGCGAGCGTCTCGGGACCGAGCAGCAGCGTGGCGCAGCCGAGCCGGTACCAGAACGTCACGGTGAGCGGGCCGAGCACGAGACCCTCGGCGGTCCATTCCAGGACGGTGACGATGACCGGCAGCAGCAGGAACCAGAACCAGGCCAGGACCCCGGCGAACCCGGCCAGCCAGACCCACCGGAACCACCGGGCGGCGCGGAGGTCGGCCGGTGCGGCGGCGGCCAGCTCCTCGGCCTGGGCCGGGGTCAGCCGGCCGAAGGCCCGCCGCAGCATGAGCGACTTGACCTCCCACAGGTTGCGGCAGCCGAGCCAGTTGACCAGGACGGCGTACAGGTCGGTGCGCATGAAGATCATGCACTGCCAGAGCAGGCCGGTGAGCTTCACGAACACCCAGACGGCGAGGGTGTCGTCGACGGGCTGCGGCGGGCCGGTCAGGCGGATGCCGAGCAGGACGGCGAGCGTGACCACGTCGATGGCCATGCCGCCGAGCAGCGGCCCGTAGCGTCTGCGCCGGGGAACGCTCCACACCTGGGTGAGGTCGGTCTCGAAGACCAGCAGCATCATGCGCCGGTCCACGCCGAAGCGGGACCTGATGCCGATCGCCCGCGCGGCCAGCCAGTGCCCGGCCTCGTGCAACGCCATCGACGCCATCGAGAACGGCACCAGCAGCAGCGCGCTCAGCCCGATGTCGGCCAGCACGAACGCGTCCTCGCCCGGCTGGGGGAAGAGGCGTGGTTCGACGACGAAGACGGCCAGGCAGAACACCGCGCAGGCGGCGTAGATCGTCCAGGCGACCGGGCCGAAGAACGGCCTGACGTGCTCCTCGCGTACGCCGCCGAGCCAGCGTCTGCCCTGGATGGGCGCGGTCTTGGGCGCCTCCTGTTGTTCGCCGTCGTCGACGAAGCCGAGTTCCTGGAGTACCTCGACGAAGGAGGGCACGTCCACGGGTTCGCCGGCGAACGCCTCGGCCTCGCGCGCCGCCTCCTCGGTGGTGGCGCCGCGCTGCAGGGCGGAGATGACGACGCCGCCGACCGCGGGGATGGTGATGAAGGTGCCCGATTCGGGGTCGCCGACCAGGACCTCCTCGCCTTCCTCGACGAGGCTCAGCGGGCGCAGCCGTACGGTCTGGGTCATGGGGTGCCTCTCCGCGGGGCGAGCGCGCAGGCCGGACAGCCGGGATCGGCCGGGAACGGCTCCCACACCGGCACCAGTCCCGTCCTGAGATCGAGCATCACGCGCGCCCCCGCGGCCCGAGGCGGCTCGAATCCGGTCAGGTAGCGCAGCGCCTCGTAGGCGATGAGCGAGCCCATCTGCGCGGCGATGGGGCCGATGAGCGCGTTGTTGAGCTGGAGCCCCTGGCTGAGCCGCTGGGCGACGCCGCCGGAGGTGGGCGAGCTGGGATCGGGCCGGTCGGACTCGTCGCACAGCAGGCACGGGCTCCTGCCGGGGTCGACGGAGCAGTACATCAGCTGCGTACGGCCCATGCCGCCGGCCACGAGCGGGATGCCGGCGCGAAGGGCGGCCTCGTTGACCCACAGGTGGGCGCCGGGTTCGCCGTCCAGGCCGCCCGCGATGAGGTCGACGCCGTCGGTGAGGTCCTTGAGGTCCTCGGGTCCGGCGATCCACCGGTCGACGGCGCGTACCTCGATGGCGGGGTCGTACTCGCGTACCCACTCCGCGGCCCGCTCGACCTTGGACCTGCCGATGTCGGCGTGGCGGTAGAGGAACTGGCGGGCGAAGTTGCGCGGGGCGACGTCGTCGCGGTCGACGATGGTCAGCCTGCCGACGCCGAGGCCGGCCAGCGACTGCACGACCGAGGATCCCCCGCCGCCGGCCCCGAGCACCAGCACGTGGGAACGGCGCAGCCTGCGCATCATCTCGGCCCTGGACACGCGCAGGCCGGAGAAGGCGCCCAGGAACGTCATGGTGGAGAAGTGGCGTTCGTCGGCCTCCGGGTCGCCGAGCCAGCGTTCGCCCGCGTCCTCCAGCAGCCCGAGCGAGTCGAGCCCGTCGAGTCCGTCGGCGACGTCGTCCTCGCTCAGCTCGACCCCGCGCGCCCGCAGCGCGGCCGACAGCCCGGCGGCGGTGGCGGGGCCCTTGGCCAGTTCGTCGAGGAGGGCGGCGACCTGGCCGCCGGGGTCGGCCAGCGTCAGCGCCTCCCGGGGATCGTGCACCAGGACGAGATCCTCGCCCAGGGACTCCCAGGCGCATTCCTTCAGAACGACTCGCACAGCCTCTCCTCGAAGGACGGTCAGAGCGGATCGGGCGAGGTAGCACCGTCCTCGCCCGATCGCGGTGAATCAGGCGTCCCGAACGGTGGCCTTGACGGCCTCGACCTTGCGAACCTCGATCTTCATGCGAACCTCCCTTCCCCGCGTCTCTACGTGATCAACAGTCCTGTGCAGCGCCACAAAAACGCCATAAAGTCACCACTGACGCCCCCATAACTGGAGGTTCATGTGGAATTCGGTATCCTCGGACCTCTTCTCATTTCCGGCGGCGGCGGCTCCGTCCAGCTCCCCCGCAAGCCGCGCGCCGTGCTCAGCGCGCTGCTCCTGCACCCCAACCAGATCGTCTCCAGGGACCGGCTCATCGCCGCCGTCTGGGAGCGGCCGCCGCGCTCGGCCGTGTCCAACCTGCAGACCTACGTCTCCCAGATCCGCCGCGCCGCCATCGACGTCGAGACGTGCGAGCCCGGCTACCGCCTGCGCGCCGACCCCGGGCGGCTGGACCTGCTGGCCTTCGGCGAAGCCGTACAGGGGGCCCGCGAGCACGCCGCCCGCGACGACCTGGCCGCCGCGCACGTGCTGTTCCAGCGCGCGTTCCGGCTGTGGCGCGGCCGCCCCGCCGAGGACGCGCCGCTGGCGCGCACCCTCGCCGCCCGCATCGCCGAACTGGAGGAGCAGGCCGACCGCGCCCGCGCCGACTGGACCGACGTACGGCTGGCGCTCGGCCACCACCAGGAACTGATCGCCGAGCTGTACGCCCGGCTGGAGGCCGACCCCCTGCGCGAACGCCCCTGGCGCCAGCTCATGCTCGCCCTGCACGGCGCCGGCCGGCGGGCCGAGGCGCTCGACGCCTACATCCGCGCCCGCAAGATCCTCGTCGACGAGCTCGGCGTGGAGCCCGGCCCCGAACTGCGCGAGCTGCACGGCGCGCTGCTCGCCGGCGAACAGGCCCACCCTCCGGTACGGCGGGCCGCCCCCGCCTGGACCGGCCTGTGCCAGCTCCCCGCCGACCTGGGCGACTTCGTGGGCCGGGCCGCCGAGCTGGCCACCGTGACCGGCGCCCTGGACATGGGCGGGTCCGCCCCGGCCATCGTCGTCGTATCCGGGCCGCCGGGGACGGGCAAGAGCACGCTGGCCGTACACGCGGCTCATCGGGTGCGTGAGCGCTATCCGGACGGGCAGCTGTTCGCCAGGCTCGGCGGCATGGACCCCGGCGACGCCCTCGCCGAGCTGCTCAAGGCGCTCGGTGTCGACGGCGAGATGCTGCCCGCGGCGACGGAGGACCGTGCGGCGATGTACCGGGCGCGGGTCGCCGACCGGGCGGTGCTGGTCGTGCTCGACGACGCCCGCGACGAGCTGCAGGTGCAGCACCTGCTGCCGGGCACGCCGCGCAGCGCGGTGATCGTCACCTCCCGCGGCCCGCTGGCCGCGCTGCCCGGTGCGACGGCGGTGCCGCTGGAGGTGCTGCCGTTCGAGGACGCGCAGCGGCTGCTGGCGGGGATCGCCGGGCGGGACCGCGTCGCCGCCGCCCCGGACTCGGCCGAGACGATCGTGCGGGTCTGCGGGCGGCTGCCGCTGGCCATCCGGATCGCCGGAGCGCGCCTGGCCACCCGGCCCGCCTGGCCGCTGGCCGACTTCGCCGAGCGCATCTCCTCGGCCAGCCTCGACGAGCTGCGCTACGGCCGGCTCGACGTGCGCAGCACGTACGCGATGGGCTTCGCGCCGCTGTCGATCGCGGCCAGGCGGGCGTTCCTGATGTTCGGCGTGACCGGGCTCGACAGCGTGGCCGACTGGTCGATGCGGGCGCTGCTCGGCCAGCCACCCCGCCTGGCCGACCAGGCGGTCGAGGACCTCGCCACCGCCGGCCTGATCACCGCCAGCGAGATCGACGGCGCCGGGCAGGCCCGCTACCGGATGCACGACCTGCTGCGCGACTTCGCCAGGGAACTGGCCGTGGACGGGCAGGCCGACGCGCTGCGCCGCCTGTCACAGGAGTCGCTGGAGCGCCTGATGGCCGCCACCACCGAACTGCCGCTGCCGCTCGTGCCCCCGGCGCCCGACGCGCTGCCCCGCACGCCGCCCGCCGGGCCGCGCCGCCGCGCCTGGCTGCTGGCCGAGCGCAAGACGCTGCTGGCCGTGGCGCAGGCCGCCGCCCCGTCCATGGCCGCCCGGCTGGCCGAGGTGATCACGCCGTTCCTGACCATCCGCGGCTTCCACGACGACGCCGACCGCCTGCTCAGCGCGGTCAGCGCCGGCGCCGACCGCAAGACCGCCCGCCGCCTGCGGCTCATGCGCGTCGACGTCGGCCTCGACCGGGGCCGGCACCGCGAGGTCGGGGCCGAACTGCGTGAACTCCTGGCCGCCGCCGAGGCCGACGGCGACCAGCACGAGGCCGCCTACGCCCTCACCATGCTCGGCACCTGCGCCGCCGCCGCGGGCGACCTCGGCCGCGCGCTCGCCCACACGACCCTCGCCGCCGACCGCTTCCTCGAGTACGGCGACACCAACGGCCTGGCCAACGCCTGGATCGCCATGTCCGTCATCCACCTGCACCAGGCCCGATGGCCCGAGGCGGCCGAGGTGTGCGAGCTCGGCCTCGTGCTGACCGGCGGCGCCCAGAACGCCCAGTACCACGCCGATCTCCTGCGCGGCCTCGGCATCGCCCGCTTCGAGATGGGCAAGGTCGAGAGCGCCATCGAGCACTACGAGGAGAGCCTGCGCCTGGCCCGCGAACTCGACTGGGCCAAGGGCGAGCGCATGACGTTACGCCGCCTGGGCGAGGCGCACGCGGCGCTCGGCCACTTCGAGCAGGCGACCGCGATGCTGGCCGAGTGCGGCAGGATGTTCGCCGCCGCCGGTGACGTGCACGGGGAGGCGCTGACCGAGTTCGCGCTGGGCGAGACCCGTCGGTGGCGCGGGGACGAACAGGCGGCCCTCGGCCACTTCCTGACCTGCGCCGCCCTGCTCGGCCCGCTGGGCGAGCCGACCTGGCGGGTGCGCACGCTCAAGGAGATCGCCCGCTCCCGCGCCGCCCTGGCCACCGCCGGGCGCGCCTAGGACGTGGTGGCCAGGACGAACGGCAGCACGGCGGGGGCGCCGGCGTGGCGGATCAGGGCGGCGCCCAGGGTCATGGTCCAGCCGGTGTCGACCCGGTCGTCGACCAGCAGCACGGGACCGCCGCACGCGGCGATCGCGGCCCCGAGCTCCTTGGGCATCGCCAGCGTCGCCCGGATCGCCTGCACCCGCTTGGCGCTGTTGAACTGGCTGCCCGGCGAGCCCGCCCGGTAGCCCAGCTCGCCCAGGTAGGTGAGCCGGCCGACCTGCGCCAGCCGTTCCGCGAACCCGCGCACCAGCGCCGGCCGCGAGCCCGACGGCACGCTGACCACGGCCACCGGCCGCTCGCGCCACTCCCACGCGGCCAGCACCTGCACCACGGCCTTGAACATCTCGTCGGAGACCGCCGCGTCGCCGCCGGCGAACAGCTCGCGCAGCCGGTTGCCCCATCCGATGTCGGTCAGCCGCCCGAGTGCGCGCCCCGGCTCGGCGCCCAGCTCGGGCTTGATCCGCCCGGACAGGTCGGACAGGCCCGTCGGCCACTGCTTGCGCGCCTCGATCTCCACGCCGGGCCGCCCGAGCCGCCGGCGGGCCGACTCGACCGCCTGGGCGCCGATCTCGGCCGAGCGGTGCTGCCCGGTGCAGTTGTCGCAGCGCCCGCACGGCTTGGCGGCCTCGTCGTCGAGCAGCTTGCGCAGGAACTCCTCGCGGCACTCGCCGGTGCTCTGGTAGGCGAGCATGGCGTCCTGCTCGGCCTTGCGCTCGGCGGCGATGCGCGAGTAGCGCTCGGCGTCGTAGTCCCAGGGCTCGCCGGTGGCCTCCCAGCCGCCCTTGACCCGGTGCACGGCCCCGTCGACGTCGAGGACCTTCAGCATCATGTCCAGGCGGCTGCGGCTGAGGTCGACCCGGCTCTCCAGCGCGGGCGTGGACAGCACGCCGCCGCTCTCCGCCAGCGCGGCCAGCGTCGCGCGTACCTGCTGCTCAGGTGGGAAGGCCAGCGAGGAGAAGTAGGCCCAGATGTCGCGGTCCTCGGTGCCGGGCAGCAGGATCACCTCGGCCCGCTCGACGCCGCGCCCGGCCCGGCCGACCTGCTGGTAGTAGGCGACGGGCGACTGGGGCGCGCCGACGTGGATGACGAAGCCCAGGTCGGGCTTGTCGAAGCCCATGCCGAGCGCGCTGGTGGCGACCAGCGCCTTGATCTTGTTGGTGAGCAGCGCCTCCTCGGCGGCCAGGCGCTCGGCCGGGTCGGTCTGGCCGGAGTAGGCGGCCACCTCGTGGCCCTGCTCGCGCAGGTAGCCGGCGATCTCGTGGGCGGCGGCGACGGTCAGCGTGTAGACGATGCCGGAGCCGGGCAGCTCGTGGAGGGTCCGCGCCAGCCAGGCCAGCCGCTGCTCGGCCGTGGGCAGCTTGACCACGCCGAGGTGGAGGCTCTCGCGCTCCAGCGGCCCGCGCAGCACCAGGGTCTGCTCGCCCATCTGCTCGGCGACGTCGCGGGTCACGCGCGCGTTGGCGGTGGCCGTCGTGGCCAGCACCGGGATGCCGGGCGGCAGCTCCTCGAACAGCGTCGCCAGCCGCCGGTAGTCGGGCCGGAAGTCGTGGCCCCAGTCGGAGATGCAGTGGGCCTCGTCGACCACGACGAGCCCGGCGCTCTCGGCCAGTTCGGGCAGGACGTTGTCGCGGAAGTCGGGGTTGTTGAGCCGTTCGGGGCTGACCAGCAGCACGTCGACCAGGCCGTCGGCGACCTGCTCGTAGATCCGGCCCCATTCCTCCGGGTTGGCGGAGTTGATGGTGACGGCCCTGATCCCGGCCCGCTCGGCGGCGGCGATCTGGTTGCGCATGAGCGCCAGCAGCGGCGAGACGATGACCGTGGGCCCCTCGCCCAGATCGCGCAGCAGCCCGGTGGCCACGAAGTAGACCGCCGACTTGCCCCAGCCCGTGCGCTGGACCACCAGCACCCGCCTGCGGTCGACGACGAGCGCCTCGATGGCGGACCACTGGTCGTCTCTGAGGCGCGCGTGGTCCCCCGCGAGCGCCCTGAGTCGCGTCTCGGCCTCTTCGCGCAGCGCGGCGGTGTCGTCAAACATGCTGTCCTTGTTACCAGTCCGCGCCGACGAAATCACATCGACTCCTCGTTACGGCCCAGCCACCCCACCCCCACCCGCCGCACGGGGCGGGCCCCCGTCCAGGGAGACGCTCCTCCGGCGAGACGGGGCGGGCCGCCGTGACGCGCGCCCCGCCGGCCCCCGAAGTGGTCAGAGCAACGGCACGACAGGCCTGGTCACAAGGGGCAGCCCGGTCCCCACCACGGGTGTGGGAACCGGCGCCGGAGCCGTGGGAGCGGGCGTCTCGGGAGGGCAGACCCGCCTGTTCGTCATGGAGACCAGCTCGGGCGGCGCGGTGAAGCACACGTGGGTCTCCAGTGCCCGCCGCAGCGCCTTGGGCCGGTTGGTGATCAGCCCGTCCACCCCGGCCGCGACGACCCGGCGCAGGGCAGGGCGCCGGTTCACGGTGAAGGCGAGCACCTTGAGACCCAGCCGGTGCGCCCGGCGGACGTAGGCGGGGGTCATGGCGCGGTGTTTGACGCTCACGTACTCGGCGTACTCGGCGATGTCGGTCAGCTCGGCCGCGGCCGGCGACCTGCTGAGGACCGCCCGCTCTCCCCTGGCCTGGAACTTCTTGATGAACTGCCAGTCGAAGCTCTGCACGATCGTCAGCGGCGGCGCGAGCGCCATCAGCCCGGCCAGGCGCTCGGCCACCTCGGGCGCGTCGGCGGGGTGCTTGACCTCCAGCAGCAGCCCGGGGCCGCCCTTCATGGCCTCCAGGACGGCGCGCAGCGTCGGCACCCGTTCCCCGGCGAACTTCTGGTCGAACCAGGTCCCGGCGTCCAGCCTGCTGATCTCCTCCAGCGTGAAGTCCCGCACCCGCCACGGGGCGCGGTCGGGGAAGACCTGCTCGACGTCGGTGGTGCGGGCCAGCGACGCGTCGTGGATGACCACGAGGTGGCCGTCCTGGGTCTGGTGGACGTCCAGCTCGTAGAGATCGGCGCCGGCGGTGCCGGCGGCGCGGAAGGCGGCCAGGGTGTTCTCGGGCGCCACCTTGGGAGCGCCTCGATGGGCCACGATCAGCGGGTCCGGATCAAACATGATCCCTATTCGAGCGCATCCGGCGATCTTTGCCCGGTAGGACATGCCGTAGCGGTCGAATAGGGCATTTGTCCAGGTCAGAGCTCCACGGGCTGCAGCTTCCCGGTGTGGACGTCGTAGATCGCTCCGCCCACCGGCAGCGGGTGCGGGAAGAACGGGGTGGTCCTGATCCGGGTCAGGTCGTGCCGCAGGGCCTCCCGCTGGTCGGGGACGGTGTGGAACTCCAGGCTGCGGGTGTCCACGCCCTGCTTCTGTGCGAGGGCGTGCACGTCGTCGTCGGAGACCTTGGACATGCCGCAGTCGGTGTGCGGCATCACCAGGACGCGCTCGACGCCCAGGAGGAAGACCGCCAGCACCAGGGTGCGCAGGACGTCGTCGGTGACGCGGGCACCGGCGTTGCGCAGGATCTTGGCGTCGCCCGGCACCAGGCCGAGCAGCCCCAAGGGGTCGATGCGCGAATCCATACACGTCACCACCGCGAGCCCGCGGGCCGCGCTTCCGGTGAGGTCGGAGCCGGTGAAGCCGGCGGCGTACTTGGCGTTGTCGGCCAGCAGGTCGTCGAATTCACTCATGAGTCAGATGATGCCGCACACGCGTTTCATGAGTATTTCCGGGGTGCCCAGCAGGGTGAAGTTGGCGAACATCCCACGATCACCCCTTACTCTTTGTGATGATGCTGTAGCCGCACGTGAGTGATTGAGAAGGTTGCCGTGAGCCGGTCAGAAACCCTCGCCGCCTATCTGCGTTCCCAGGCGCGCCGCCGCCTCGACCGGGTGGAGTCCAACGACGAGGGCAGGAACGCCCGCGGCGCGCTCGCGCTCTTCGACGCGGCCGCGTACGCGGCCAGCCTGCCCGACGACGACCCGCTGATCGCCATGCTCGACAAGGCCGGCTGCTACGGCCCGCTCGGTTGCGAGGACTTCGACCCCGGCGAGGCCGGGGCCCGCCTGATCCGCGACTGGCAGGCCGGTGAGCCCCACGAGCTCCTGCTGGCCCTGCCCGCCACCGTCACCGCGTGAGCCAGGTGTCGGGCGCCGAGGATGAGGTAGAAGTCTGGGCATGACAGGCATCGCCAGATTCCGCACCACCGTGCTCGACTGCCCCTCGCCCATCGAGCTGGCCCGCTTCTACTCCGAACTGCTCGGCTGGCGTGTCGTCAGCGAGGAGGACGAGACCTGGGTGGTCGTCACCGACGGCGGCCCGCCCGCCCGGCTGGCCTTCCAGCTGGCCGAGGACCACCAGCCGCCGGACTGGCCGGACCCCGCCCGGCCCCAGCAGTTCCACCTCGACGTCACCGTCGACGACCTGGACGTCGCCGAGGAGCAGGTCCTGAAGATCGGCGCGCGCAAGCACGAGTACCAGCCGAGCGAGGACGACACCTTCCGTGTCTTCCTCGACCCGGCCGGTCACCCGTTCTGCCTGTGCGTGGGCGAGACCTCGGACTAGCCCGCGAGCAGTTTCACGGCACCGGTCAGGTCGCCCGCCGCGAGCGCCTGGTCGGCCAGCGCCTGCGCCGCCGGGTCGTGGCCGGCCGC
Source organism: Nonomuraea sp. NPDC059007 (assembly GCF_042740555.1). Classification (NCBI taxonomy): domain Bacteria; kingdom Bacillati; phylum Actinomycetota; class Actinomycetes; order Streptosporangiales; family Streptosporangiaceae; genus Nonomuraea; species Nonomuraea sp. NPDC059007. The sequence goes on from NZ_JBHYJD010000007.1 coordinate 312,014, forward strand.
CTGCGCCGGATCTCTGGCCACCGAGACGAGCGCGTCGCCGTGCGCGTAGGTGTCGGTACGCGACCTCTCCAGCAACGCGGCGGCCACACCCACCGCCCGCAGCACGGTACGGCCGTCGCGCACCGACCCGTCGGCGTTCCAGTGGCGCTCGGGCAGCACCGCGCCCAGCACCGCAGCGGCCGCCTTGGACAGCCCGTCGCCCCTGCTCAACTGCTCACGCAGGGCCGCCAGCCGCGTACGCGCCCGATCGGTGCGCAGCCCGAACCCATAGGGGAACAGCGGACGGTACACCGGATCTCCCACGTTGATCGGCACCTGCTCCATCGAGGCGGGCCAGGTGAAGGGCAGCCGTCCCGTGTACGGCGCCGCGCCGAACATCGGATCCGACACCCCGGCCCCCTCGGTCCCCGGCAGCCAGGCGGCCACGACCGCCTCGACGCCCGACAGGTCGCCGAGCAGCAGCGGCCGTCCCGACACCACCACGACGACGCAGCGCAGCGCGCCGCAGACCGACGCGACCGCCGCCTTGTCGGCAGCCGACAGCTCAAGGGTGCGCCCCTGGCGCCCGACGTCGCCGATGCCCTCGGCGTACGGCGTCTCGCCCACGACCACGACGCCCACGTCATGACCGGCGGTCGGGGCGGAGGCGTCGGCCGAGTAGGTGACGGAGGAGGCCCGGCCGCGGATGCCCTCCAGGATGGTGGTGCCCGGCGTGGTCGGTCCTGAGGCGCCCTGCCAGCTGATCGTCCAGCCGCCGGACTGGTTGCCGACGTCGTCGGCGTTGGACCCGGCCACGTACACCTTGGCGGTCCGGGGCAGCGGCAGCACGGCGCCGTCGTTCTTCAGCAGGACCTGCGACTTGGCGGCGGCCGTACGGGCGAGCGCTCGATGGCCGGGCGAGCCCACGGCGGCCAGGCCCGAGCGGTCGGCGAAGGGGCGCTCGAACAGTCCCAGCCGGAACTTCTGCGTCAGGATGCGGCTCACCGCGTCGTCCACGCGCGCGAGCGTGACGCGGCCCTCGGTCACCTCGGCGGTGAGCGCGGCCACGAACTGCGGGTACGCGTACGGCACCATGATCATGTCGAGCCCGGCGTTGATCGAGGTGCGCACGTCGGACGGGTAGTCGCCGGGGATCTGGTCGATCGCCGCCCAGTCGCTGATCACGAAGCCCTTGAAGCCGAGCCTGCCCTTCAGCACGTCGGTGATCAGTTCGCGGTGGGCGTGCATCTTGGTCGGGCCGACGCTGGAGTAGGACGGCATGACGCTGCCCACGCCCCGCTTGATCGCCTCGGCGAACGGCGCCAGGTGCAGCGCCTCCAGTTCTTGCCGGGTTCCGGTGAAGACGCCCTGGTCGATGGTGTAGTCGCCGGTCGAGGAGGTGCCGTAGGTTGTGCCGCCGTCGGCGACGTAGTGTTTGGCGGTGGCCAGCACGCCGTGGTCCTGCAGGCCGTCCACGATCGTGGCCATCCGGCCGGCCAGCGCCGGGTCCTCGCCGAACGACTCGTAGGCGCGCCCCCACCGCTCGTCCCGCGAGACGCACAGGCACGGCGCGAAGTCCCAGGGGATGCCGGTCGCCTTGACCTCCTTGGCGGTGATCTCACCCGTCTTCTCCACCAGGGCCGGGTCACGCGTGGCGCCCAGGCCCACGTTGTGCGGGAAGATCGTCGCGCCGATCACGTTGTTGTGCCCGTGCACCGCGTCCACGCCGTAGATGAGCGGAATCTGCAGCCGGGTCTGCCGCGCGCGCAACTGGAACCCGTCGACCATGTCGGCCCAGCCCTTGGGCGTGTTCACCGACGGCGCCGAGCCCCCGCCCGACAGCAGCGATCCGAGCAGGTACTCGGCGATGTCGTCCTGCTTGCCCAGCGCGCCGCGCTCGGCCTGCGTCATCTGCCCGGCCTTCTCGGCCAGCGTCATGCGCCCGAGCAGGTCACGCACCCGCTCCTTCACGCTCCTGCCCTTGTCGAGGTACGGCAGGCCGTGCGCGTTGACCACGATCGCGGGCTCGTCGGCGGGCGGCCTGACACCCTCACCCGACAGCACGACCGGGATCGTCTCGGCGACCTCGGCCTGCCGGTCGGCGAGCGTCCTGACGGTGAACGCCTTGGCCGTGCCGGAGGCGGTGCCCGCGGGGAAGGTGAGCACGCCGTCGGCCGGGGTGTAGTCCTGGCCGGGGGTGGCGGTGCCCGCGCCGGTCCGGTACGTGACGTTGGCGTCGGCGGGCAGCGGCTTGCCGTCGGCGGTGGTCACGGTGACCTTGACCTCGGCGCCGCCCTTCTCGTTCACGGGGTAGACCGGGGCGTCGGTGCTCAGCCTGACCGGTCTGGGGGGCGCGGTGCCGTACACCTGGACGTCGTCGAAGACGAGGGTGCCCGAGGCGGTGGGGAAGCGGATCGCGTACCCCCACATCGCGACCAGGTCCAGTTCGCCGTCGGTGGGGGCGCCGCCGGGCTGGTAGTCGCCGCGCCGGACGAAGCCGGCGAACGGGACCTGGATCTGCCGCCAGCCCGCCGTGTCGTCGGTGAAGGACGACTCGAACAGCTCGGCGCTGCCCGCGCCGGCGCCGCCGTCCTTGACCTCGAAGAACACCCGCTGGCCCGAGGCGGTGCCCTTGACCCAGAAGGAGAAGCCCGAGTAGGGCGACCAGTCCTGGGTGGCGGCCAGGTCGTGTGACCAGCCGCCCCACTGGCTGACGGTGTACTCGGCGTTCAGGGCCCGGTTGGTGCTCGCCGCGCCGGGCCGGTCGGGCGCGGCGGCGATCGCCAGCCGGGGCGTGGAGGCCGCGTCGTTGCCCCACGGGTAGACGCCCGCGGGGACGGTGTCGGACTCGAAGTCGGTGACGTCCAGCGGCTCCGCCGCCGCCTGCGCGGGGGCGGCCAAGAGCGTGGCGCCCAGCAGGGCTAAGAGTGCGAGAAAGCGCGTTCTGCGGCGGTGGGGGGTCACGACGCCTCCAGGATCTCGACGAGACCCCATAGTGACCCGAATCGCCAAGCCAGGCTAGAGAGCGCTCTCTCCGATTTCTGACCGGGCTTTGCCCTCGGGTGAGGGCAAAGCCGGGCGGGTCAGAACAGCTCTTCGGCTCCCGCCTGGGCGGGGGGCTGCGTGGCGGGCGGAGTGTCGGCGGCCAGGGAGCCGCCCACCGCGCCGATCGTGTGGGTCAGGCGCAGGCCGGAGCCGTCGCGGCGGCTGATCTCCTCGGGCAGCGGGATGGGCTTGCCCGTCGCCGAGACCGCCTTGGCCGGCGCGGGGCCGACCCAGGCGAGCAGCAGGACGTCCTCGCCCTTCAGGAAGCGCTGGGCGCGTACGCCGCCGGTGGCGCGGCCCTTGGCGGGGAACTCGGCGTAGTCGGAGACCTTGCCGCCGCCCACCTGGGTGCCGGGCAGGGCGGTGGCCGATCCCGCGACCGTGACCACCTGGGCCGGGCGGGACGGGTCGACGGCGCCGAAGAAGATGACCCTGGCGTCGCCGTCGAGCCTGATGCCCGCCATGCCGCCCGCCGGCCGGCCCTGGGGGCGTACGGAGGAGGCGGAGAAGCGGAGCATCTGCGCGTCGGAGGTGACGAAGACCAGATCGGCGTCCTCGGAGTCGAGTTCGACGGCGCCGATCACCTGGTCGCCGTCCTTCAGCGTGATGACCTCGAAGTCGTCGCGGTTGCCCGGGTACTCGGGCACGACCCGCTTGACCACGCCCTGCGCGGTGCCCAGCGCGAGGCCGGGGCTGTCGGGGTCGAGCGAGCCCAGGCCGACGACGCTCTCACCGGAGTCGAGCGTGATGAACTCGGCCACCGGATGCCCGCCGGACAACGACGGCGGGTTGGCCGAGGGCGGCAGCGTGGGCAGGTCGGCCACGGCCACGCGGACCATGCGGCCCTCGGAGGTGACGACGCCGACGCTGCCGAGCGCCGTACTTCGCACCGCCGAGACCAGCACGTCGTGAGCGGTGCGCTCGCCTTCGCCGGGCAGCGCCGTGGCGTCGGGGGTACGGGCCAGCAGCCCGGTGGACGACAGCAGCACCAGGCACGGGTCGTCGGCGATCATCAGCGACGCCACCGGCGTGCGGGCCACTCCGGCCGACTCCAGCAGCACGGTACGGCGCGGCGTGCCGTACTTCTTGGCCACCTCCGCCAGCTCGCCGGAGACCACCTGACGCAGCCGCGCCTCGGAGCCGAGGATCTCGCTGAGCTCGGCGATCTCCGCGCTCAGCCGCTCCTTCTCGCTGTCGAGCTCCAGCTTGTCGAAGCGGGTCAGGCGGCGCAGCGGCGTGTCGAGGATGTAGGCGGCCTGGATGTCGGTCAGCTCGAAGACGTCCATCAGGCGCTGGCGGGCCTGACCGGAGTCGTCGGAGGAACGGATGACCTGGATGACCTCGTCGATGTTGAGCAGCGCGATGATGAGGCCGTCGACCAGGTGCAGGCGCTCCTGCCGCTTGCGGCGGCGGTACTCCGAGCGGCGGCGCACGACCGTGATGCGGTGGTCGACGTAGACCTGGAGCAGCTCGCGCAGGCCGAGCGTGCGGGGCTCGCCGTCGACGAGCGCCACGTTGTTGATGCCGAAGGTCTCCTCCATCGGCGTCAGCCGGTAGAGCTCCTCCAGCACGGCCTCGGGGACGAAGCCGTTCTTGATCTCGATGACCAGGCGCAGGCCCTTGTGCCGGTCGGTGAGGTCCTTCAGGTCGGCGATGCCCTGGAGCTTCTTGCTGGTCACCAGGTCCTTGATCTTGGTGACCACGCGCTCGGGGCCGACGGCGTAGGGCAGTTCGGTGACGACGATGCCCTTGCGCCGCGGGGTGATCTGCTCGACCGTGCACTTGGCGCGCATGCGGAAGGTTCCGCGGCCGCTCTCGTAGGCGTCGCGGATGCCCTGCAGGCCGATGATCGAGCCGCCGGTGGGCAGGTCGGGGCCGGGCACGTACCGCATCAGCTCGTCGAGCGAGGCGTCCGGCTTCTTGATCAGGTGGCGGGCGGCGGCGACGACCTCGCCGAGGTTGTGCGGGGCCATGTTGGTGGCCATGCCGACGGCGATGCCGGTGGTGCCGTTGACGAGCAGGTTGGGGAAGGCGGCCGGCATGACCGTGGGCTCGGTCTCCTGGCCGTCGTAGTTGGGCTTGAAGTCGACGGTGTCCTCGTCGAGCGACTCCACCATGAGCATGGCGGCGGGAGCCAGCCTCGCCTCGGTGTAGCGCATGGCGGCCGGCATGTCGTCGGGCGAGCCGAAGTTGCCGTGGCCGTCGACGAGCGGCAGCCGCATCGAGAACGGCTGCGCCAGGCGCACGAGCGCGTCGTAGATCGCGGAGTCGCCGTGGGGGTGGAGCTTGCCCATGACGTCGCCGACGACGCGCGAGGACTTGACGTGCCCGCGGTCGGGGCGCAGCCCCATCTCGCTCATGGAGTAGAGGATGCGGCGCTGCACCGGCTTCAGACCGTCGCGCGCGTCTGGCAGCGCGCGTTGGTAGATGACCGAGTAGGCGTACTCGAGGAAGCTGGTGCGCATCTCGGAGGAGACGTCGATGTCGACGATCCTCTCCTCGAAGTCCTCCGGAGGCGGGGTCGTGGTGCGTCGGGCCATGTCGAACATTTTGACGGAGGATCGGGGGTGTCCGCGACTCAATGGGCAGACGAGTATCTTGACCAAGCAGTTGCTTGGGACGTACGTTCAGGCCATGATTGAGTTTCACCCTGTGACCAAGCACATCGGCGCCGAGGTGACCGGGGTCGACCTGCGCAAGCCGCTGGCGCCGGAAGAGGTGGCCACACTCCGCGAAGGCTGGCTGCGCCACCTCGTGCTGTTCTTCCGCGACCAGCACATCGACGACGACCAGCACCTGCAGTTCGCGCTGAACTTCGGCACGCTCAACCATCCGGCGTTCAAGAAGGACTCCAGCAGCCCGATCCACGTGCTGGACCAGACCGACCCCAAGGGCGAGGGCGGCGACGAGTGGCACAGCGACAACACCTTCGAGCCCACGCCGCCCATGGGCTCGCTGCTGCGCTGCGTCCAGTTGCCGAGCGTCGGCGGCGACACCTGCTGGGCCAACACCTACCTGGCGTACGAGACGCTGTCGCCGTCCCTGCAGCGGCTGTGCGACGAGCTGACGGCCGTGCACGACATCACGATGTCGATGAAGAAGGCCATCTCCAAGGGACACCCCTTCGATCTTGAGGAGATCCAGGCCAAGTGGCCGCCGATCGAGCGGCCGGTCGTCCGCACCCACGCCGAGACGGGACGCAAGGCGCTGTTCGTCAACCGGGCCTCGACCACCCGCCTGGCCGGGCTGACCGACCGGGAGAACGAGGCGCTGCTACCACTGCTCATCGACCACATCCGCTCCCCCGAATACCAGGTACGCCTGCGGTGGCGGCCGGGCACGATGGCGTTCTGGGACAACCGGCCCACCCAGCACTACGCGGTGGCCGACTACACCGAGCGCCGCCGGATGCACAGGGTCACCGTCAACGCCTTCCCCGAACACCAGGACGGCGCCTAGGAGCCCCCTTCCCCCAAGGGCGCCCTTGACCCTAGAATGAGTTAGGAAACTTTCCTAATAAGCTGGGAGTCAGGGTGAAACTCGCCGTTGTCGGGGGCGGCTCGACGTACACGCCGGAACTGATCGACGGGTTCGCCCGCCTGCGCGATGATCTGCCGATCACCGAGATCGCGCTGATCGATCCGCACGCCGAACGCCTCGAACTGGTCGCGGGCGTCTCCCGCCGCATGCTCGCGCGAGCGGGGCATCCGGCGAAGGTCGTCGCCACGTCCTCGGTCGAGGAGGGCGTGGCCGGGGCGCAGGCCGTCCTCTTCCAGCTGCGGGTCGGCGGCCAGGCCGCCCGCAACGTGGACGAGACGCTGCCGCTGCGGTGCGGCTGCGTGGGCCAGGAGACGACCGGCGCCGGCGGCCTCGCCAAGGCGCTGCGTACCGTCCCGGTCGTGCTCGACCTGGCCGAGCGGGTGCGCGAGCACGCCCCGGACGCCTGGATCGTCGACTTCACCAACCCGGTCGGCATCGTCACCCGCGCCCTGCTCGACGCCGGGCACCGCGCGATCGGCCTGTGCAACGTCGCCATCGGCTTCCAGCGCACCTTCGCCCGCTACCTCGGCGTCGAGCCGGGCCGGGTCAGCCTCGGACACGTCGGCCTGAACCACCTCACGTGGGAGCGCGCCGTCTACCTCGACGGCGAGGACGTCCTGCCCCGCCTGCTGGCCGAGCACGGCCAGGAGATCGCCGACAACATCGGGCTGCCGCCGGAGCTGTTCGCCCGCCTGGGCGTCGTGCCCTCCTACTACCTGCGCTACTTCTACGCCCACGACATCGTCGTCGCCGAGCAGCGCACCAAGCCCTCGCGCGCCGACGAGGTCGCCGCGATGGAGACGCGGCTCCTGGAGATGTACGCCGACCCGGCCGTCGACACCAAGCCCGAACTCCTGGGCAAGCGGGGTGGCGCCTTCTACTCCGAGGCCGCCGTCGCGCTCATCGCCTCCCTGCTCGGCGACCGCGGCGACGTCCAGGTGGTCAACACGCGCAACGCGGGCACGCTGCCGTTCCTGCCGGACGAGGCGGTCATCGAGGTGCCCGCCACGATCACCGCGACCGGCGCCGTCCCGCTGCCCATCGACCCGCTCGACCCCCTCTACGCCGGCCTGATCGCCAACGTCTCCGCCTACGAGAGCCTCGCCCTCGACGCCGCGATCCACGGCGGCGCCGACCGCGTGCGCAACGCGCTGCTCGCCCACCCGCTGATCGGCCAGGAAGCCGTCGCGGGCGAGCTCACCGACCTGCTGCTTGAGGCCAACGCCGCGCACCTGCCGTGGGTGAAGCCGTGAGCACGCTGCTCGCCGTCGACGGGGGCAACAGCAAGACCGACGTGCTCGTGCTCTCCTCCGACGGCACCGTGCTGGCGCGCGGGCGGGGCGGGCCGTTCGTCCCGCAGAGCGCCGGCGTCCCCGCCGCCGCCGACGTCCTCGAAGAGGCGGTACGGCAGGCGCTCGGACCCGGCGCGGCCCCGCCGTACGCCGACCGGATGGCCGCCTACCTGGCCGGCGCCGACCTGCCCGAGGAAGAGGAGGCCCTGGCCGCCGAGTTCGGCGCCAGGGGCTTCGCCCGCGACATCGTGGTCGGCAACGACACCTTCGCCCTGCTGCGCGCCGGGGCCTCAGGCCCGTCCGGCGTGGCCGTGGTCTGCGGGGCCGGCATCAACGCCGTCGGCGTCTCCCCCACCGGGCAGGTGGCCCGCTTCCCCGCGATCGGGCCGCTCGTCGGCGACTGGGGCGGCGGCGTCGGGCTCACCAACGAGGTCATGTGGCACGCCGCGCGCGCCGAGGACGGCCGCGGCGGCCCCACCGCCCTGGCCGGCCTGGTCACCACCCACTTCGACGCACCCACGGTCGAGCAGGTGGCGCTCGACGTGTACTTCGGCCGCCTCGACCCGCTGCGCCTGCTGGAACTGACCGCCGGCCTGCTGGAGGTGGCCGCCGCCGGTGACGAGATCGCGACCGGCCTGGTCACCCGCATGGCCGACGAGATCGTCGGCATGGCCAGGGTCTGCCTGACCCGCCTGGACCTGCTGGAGACGCCTACCGAGGTGGTGCTGGGCGGCGGCGTGCTGCGGGCCAGGCACCCGCTGCTGATGGAGCTGCTGGACGCCCGCTTCGTCAAGCACACCCCGGCCGCCAAGCCCCTCGTGACCGACACCCCGCCCATCGTGGGCGCGGCACTGAACGGCCTGGACGCCCTCGGCACCACCCAGGAAGCCGAAACCCGCCTCCGCGCCCAGTTCTGACCGGGGGGCTGCCGTCCGGAGGGCAGCCCCCACCGGACAGCCGCCCCGCCCAGGACCCACCGCCCGTTCTGGGACCACCACCCCGCCCTGGGACAGCCGCCCGCCCTGGAAGCAGCGCTCGGCCTGGAGGGCGCATGCCGAAGCCGCCGCACGTGCTGTGCGGCGGCTTTCCCGTGGTGGCTAGGCGTCGATGTGGTCGCGGTCGACCTCGGCCGCGCTGCTGACGATGAACTCGCGCCGTGGCGCCACGTCACTGCCCATCAGCAGGTTGAAGATGCCCTCGGCCGCCTCGGCGTCCTCGATGCGCACCCGGCGCAGGATCCGGTGGCGCGGGTCCATCGTGGTCTCGGCCAGTTGGTCGGCGTCCATCTCGCCCAGGCCCTTGTAGCGCTGGACCGGGTCCTTCCACCGCTTGCCGCGCCGTTCGAGATCGCGCAGGACCTTGTGCAGCTCGGTGTCGGTGTAGCAGTAGATGTACTTGTCCTGGCCCCGGCCCGGGTTGGTGAGCTCGATGCGGTGCAGCGGCGGCACGGCGGCGAATACGCGCCCGGCCTCGACCATGGGCCACATGTAGCGGTGGAACAGGGTCAGCAGGAGGGTCCTGATGTGGGCGCCGTCGACGTCGGCGTCGGCCATCAGGATGATACGGCCGTAGCGTGCGGCCTCCAGGTCGAACGAGCGGCCGGACCCGGCGCCCACCACCTGGATGATCGCGGCGCACTCGGCGTTCTTCAGCGTGTCGGCGACGGACGCCTTCTGCACGTTGAGGATCTTGCCGCGGATCGGCAGCAGCGCCTGGAACTCCGAGTCGCGGGCCAGCTTCGCGGTGCCGAGGGCGGAGTCACCCTCGACGATGAACAGCTCGCTGCGGTCGACGTCGTCGCTGCGGCAGTCGACCAGCTTGGCGGGCAGCGCTGAGTTTTCCAGTGCGCTCTTGCGGCGCTGGTTGTCGCGGTGCTCGCGGGCGGCGATGCGGGCCTTCGCGGCGGCCACGATCTTCTCCAGCATCGCGCGCAACGGCTGCTTCATGCCGCGCGGCGGGTTGGTGAAGACCGCCTTGAGCTCGCGCGAGACCACGTGGGAGACGATGCGGGTGGCCGCCGAGGTGCCGAGGACCTCCTTGGTCTGGCCCTCGAACTGCGGCTCGGGCACCCGGACGGTCACGACGGCGGTCAGGCCTTCGAGGATGTCCTCCTTGGTGACCGGGTCGTCGCCGTTCTTGAGCAGCCGGGTCTCGCGCAGTTGCTCGTTGAGCGTCTTGACCAGCGCGCGCTCGAAGCCGGTGACGTGCGTGCCGCCCTTGGGGGTGGCGATCACGTTGACGAACGAGCGGATGGTCGAGTCGTAACCCTTGCCCCAGCGCACCGCCACGTCGACGGTCAGCTCGCGCTGGACCTCGGTGGGGGTCATGTGGCCCTGGTCGTCGAGGACCGGGACGGTCTCGTGGAAGTGGCCGAGCCCCTGCAGCCGCTGCACCTCGCAGACGGCCTCGTCGCGCGCCAGGAACTCGGTGAACTCGGAGATGCCGCCGTCGAAGCGGAACTCCTCGGTCTGGCCGTCGTGGATCAGGGCCAGCGTCAGGCCGGGCACGAGGAAGGCGGTCTGGCGCAGCCGTACGTGGATCTCGTCGATGGAGACCTCGGCCTCGGCCAGGAAGATCTGGGTGTCGGCCCAGAAGCGCACCCGGGTGCCGGTGACCTTCTTGCGCAGCTTGCCGCCGTCGCGCAGGCCGGACTTCTTCTTGAACTTGGCCGTGGGGCCGTCGCCGTCGAAGACGCCGGGCACGCCGCGCCTGAAGCTGATCAGGTGGATCTGCCCGTCGCGGTCGACCTCGACGTCAAGACGCGAGGACAGCGCGTTGACCACCGAGGCGCCCACGCCGTGGAGTCCGCCGGAGGCCGCGTAGGAGCCGCCGCCGAACTTTCCGCCCGCGTGGAGCTTGGTGTAGACGAGCTCCACGCCGGGAAGCCCGCTCTTGGGCTCGATGTCCACCGGGATGCCGCGGCCGTCGTCACGCACCTCGATGGAGCCGTCCTCGAACAGCTCGACCTCGATACGGGTGCAGTGACCGCCCAGCGCCTCGTCGACGCCGTTGTCCACGATCTCCCAGAGGCAGTGCATGAGACCGCGGCTGTCGGTGGACCCGATGTACATGCCAGGGCGCTTGCGGACGGCCTCGAGGCCCTCAAGCACCGACAGGTGACGAGCTGTGTAACCCGCCTCCACTACCGTCACTCCCGCTCCTCTGGTCTAGCCATCGAACACGTGTGCGTAGCTTACCGTTCTTCCCGCTGACGCGCGTACAAGCTTGCCATCCCGGCACGTTTGCCGTTACCAACCGGCTGATCATCATTACTTTCGGACACATTCCGCTCTCGGCGTAGCGACGCGCCGGTTGGGAACGTCCAGGTCCGGTTAGATGTTGTCTCAAGTGACTGCGCCAGATCCTCGCTTCGGCGGGGGTGACCAGAAAGGCGATACGTGACTGGAGCTCTCGCCCCCGTTAAGCCGCTGACGGCCCTCGACCGTTGTGACCGTTGCGGTGCCCAGGCCTACATTCGTGCGACCCTGCCGGTTGGTGGGGAGCTGCTGTTCTGCGCCCACCATGGGCGACAGCACGTGGCGGCACTGCGCGAGAAGGGCGCCGACATCCTGGACGAATCGGCCCGACTCAGCGAAACCCCTTCAATTGCCCCCGACAGTGAGCGCTGACCCAGCACTCGCTCCGAGATAACCACATATAGCGTGACGCACGACGCGGCCGCCCCTTCAGGCGAGGGGCGCCGCGTCGTGCTGTTTCAGGACCCCTGTGTACGGCCCGGCGCCCCCAGACCTTCGCCCACCCGGTAGTGGTAGCCCTCCCCGGCCACCTCGAAGCCCTCGCCGCGGTAGAGCTCCCTGGCGTTCTCGTTCGCCTCGGTGACCACCAGGTAGGCCGACGAGATCCCGGCCGACACGGCGCGCCGTACCAGCGCCCTGATCACGCTGCGGCCCAGCCCCCGGCGGCGGGCGGCGGGCAGGGTCGCCATGCAGTAGATCCCGAGCGTGTCCCCCTGCGGCACGCCGCGGCCCACGGCCAGGGGCACGCCGTCCCGCTCGACGGCGGCGTACCAGGCGGGCACCCCGGTCACGATGCGCCGCGCGTCGCCGATCCGGTCGGCGTAGCGGCCGTCCACGGACCACCAGGCGTCCATCCAGGCGTCCCAGGGCTCGTCCTCGATCCGCACGGCGTGCGCGGGGGCCTCGGGCAGCTCGGGCTCCTCGGGCGTCTCGGGCGGGGAGGCGAGGCGGGCGACCATGGCCAGGACGGGCCGCGTACGCCGGTAGCCGCGCCGTTCCAGGACCCGGTCGAGGCCGGGATCGCCGACCGTGAAGACGGGCTTCAGGCCCCGCTCGGCGTAGAACCTTTCCGCGTATTCCAGTGCCGCGTCCATGTCCTCAGGTACATTCCGGGCATATACCGAGTTCGCCCGATCGGTGACGCCACCGGCGTATCGCAGGACCCACCCGTCGCGCTCGTGCTGTTCGAACGCCGGCCACGCCTCGTGCACCAACCTGCGAAAATCCATGACAAAAGCCATGAACGGCACGATATCTATTACGATTCCCCAGGTGTCCTCCCCATCCCACGAAACGTCGCCGCGCGGCCGGGCCTGGATGTGGTTCGCGGGCCTCGCCGCCGTGATCCTCCTCCCGCTGGCCATCGCGTGGCCGCTCGGCGGGCTGGCGGACGCGGGAAAGAACGAGCCGCCCAAGACCGCGCTGGGGCAGAAGCTGACCGGCAACCGCTTCCAGCTCGTGCCGAAGAAGGCCGCGTACACCACCAGCGACCCCAACCCGTCGCCCTTCGGCGAGCCCGACAAGGGCCGGTACGTGGTGCTCGACCTGGACGTGACCAACGTCAGCCGGTTCCCCGCGTCCCTGTCCGACATGGCCGCCCGCCTCGCCATCAAGCTCGACGGCAAGCCGCTCGACCAGGTCATGTCCATCAAGGACCAGCTGATCCTGCGTCCGGGCGACAACCGGGGCAGCCTGCTCAATCCCGGCATGGCCGAGACCGTCCGCCTGTCGTGGGAGGTCGCCGCCGAGGCTCCGGACCCCACGCGGCTGAGCGTCGCCGTCCACGACGAGGACTACCAGCCGAGCTGGTCGCTGCTGGGCTACTACTCGGGCACCTCGCTCTGGTACCGGCAGGACGATCCGCGCTGGATACTCGACACCCCGCTGGAGCGGGCATGAACAAGCTGATCGCGCTGGTCGCCTCGGTGCTGCTGCTCGTGGCCGTCGGCGCCGCCCAGCGGCTACGGCCCGACGCCGACCGCGTCTACCAGCCCCTCTCCTCGACCGGCGCCGTCGGCCAGGACGTCCGCACCACCCCGTACACCGTTCGCGTGGAGCGCGCGGAGGCCGGCCGCGAGCTGGTGCTGACGGGTTTCCTGGACAAGAAGGAGAAACGCGTCACCAAGGGCGTGTGGGTCGTGGTCCACCTGACCGCCACCGCCACCCAGGAGCGGGTCCAGCTGGGCACCGTGGAGCTCCAGGCGTTGAACGGCACCCGCTACGCGGCCACCGACCGCTTCTCCACCCTCGACTCGGCCGACCTGGAGGCGGGCATCCCGCAGCGCGGCACGATCGCCTTCGAACTGCCGCCGGATGCCGTCAAGGGCGCGATCCTGCGGATCACCAAGGCCAGATACACCACCATCCACCGGCTCAACGCCGCGCTGGGCCCCGGGGTCGAGGTGCCGCTGGGACTGTCCGGCACCGCCGTACCGACGGTGACGATCGAGGAGGACGACGCGTGAGCGGGCGGCGCGCCAAGCGCGACAAGGGCATAAGGCACCTCTGGTACGGCCTGGGCCTCGCCGCGGCCGTCGCGGCGCTGGTGGCCGTGCAGGTCGTACCCAAGCTGGAGGACTACGGCCTGCGCTCGGGCGGCGAGCCGATCGACGCCGCGGCCGGGGCGGGCGCGGCGTTCGAGGGATCGACGTGGCGGCTGATCGGCATCGGCCAGACCTCGGGCGACGACCTCCCGCCCGGCACCACGGCCGTCACCGCGGTCATCGGCGTCACCCCGCGCGACGCGGCGGCCAGCAAGGCCATGTCCAAGGGCTGCGAAACGGCCGTCCGCGACGCCCGCGCGCGCACCTGGACGCCGACCACGCGGGTGAAGGGCGTCCCCAAGGTCTCCACGCTGTGCACCCGGATCGACGAGAAGACCTACAAGCCGATCCTGGCCAAGCCCGGAGTGGAGGCGAAGTTCCAGGCGAGCTTCGCCGTCCCGGCCGACGCGGTCAGCTCTCTGCGGGTTGAGGTGCGTCTTCGCGACCACCACGAGAATTTCGTACGGCTGACGCCATCCGCAGCGCCATCTGCAGGGCCGCCGCCAGCAGGCTGATCCGCAGCACCTCGTAGACCGCCGTGACCCCGAACTTGATCGGCCCGTGCCACACGGTCCACCAGTTGCTCTCGTGCGCCCCGACCAGGTTGACCACGCCGATGAACGCCCAGTCGTGGCCCACGCCCAGCAGCGTGTAGCACAGGCAGAACACCAGGAAGAAGACCGGCCCGGCGCGCAGCACCATGCGCAGGCCGTTCAGCATGGGCGTGTACTTGTCACGCAGGTCGCGCGAGACGAACTCGGCCACCTTCCGCACCGGCTCCGGCGCCGCCTCCTTCACCCGTCCGGCGCCCGACTCGACCCGGGTGCCCTGGATCAGCGCCTCGCCCTGACCCATCTCACGGCCGTAGACGACGGCGGCGATCGTCACCCAGACCAGCGGCAGGACCAGCGCGTCCTTGAGATTCGGCACGACCACGGCGACGGCCTCGCCCACCGGCCCCAGCACGCCGCCGATGACGTCGGCGGCGGCCACCCAGGCGGACCTGGAGGTCAGCCACGCGATCCGCTCGCCGATCCAGTGCTCGACGCTGATCACCGCGAAGAACATCCACATGGACTCCAGCGCGATGGACAGCAGCCCGAGGCGCCCCTTCGGCCACCGCTCGTACGCCTTGCCGACCGCGACCCGGGCCGCGAACGCGCCCAGGGCGATGAACGAGGTGGTGAGCAGCGGGTTGAAGGTAAGGTTCTCGATCTCCTGCACCCCGAAGAGCTCCTGGGACAGGATGCTGTACTGCTGCACGTCGTCGGTGAACAGCCCCCAGGCCCCGTAGAAGGCCAGGAACGGCAGCATGGTCTGCGCGATCAACGTCGACAACCGCCCGCCCTGCCCTTCGGCGGCGCCGGTCAGGATCGCGTTCCTGCGCAGCACCTGCAGCATGGCCACATACGAGGCCAGGGTGGCCAGCACGGCCAGGCTCATGACCGCGAAACCCAGGTACTTGCGCGGGGCCTCGACGTCACCGGCGTACACGGCGCCGACGAGGATCAGGTCGTGGACCACGCGGCCCACCGTGTAGAAAAAGGCGAGGGGCAGGAAGGACCGCACTGCCAGGACAAGTGCATCCCAAGGCAGCCAAACTGGGGAGAGTGACGCTTTCATCGCTGTGGATGCTACCGGCCCTAAGCTGTCTGACGTGCTGATTCTGCTGCCGCCGTCCGAAGGCAAGGCGCCGGAGGGTTCCGGCGCCCCGCTGGGCGAGCTCTCCTTCCCCGCGCTGGACAAGGCCCGCAAACGCGTGCGAACCGCCGTCGCCAGGGCGTCCAAGCGCCGCGACGCCATCGACGTCCTCGGCCTCACGCCGGGTCTGGCAGCCGAACTGGAGAAGAACCTCGCACTGGAGAGCGCACCGGCGCTTCCGGCCGCCGAGCTCTACACCGGCGTCCTGTACGACAACCTCGGCCTGGCCACCCTCTCCCCCGCCGAACTCCGCAGGGCCGAGGAGTCGCTGCTCATCTTCTCCGGGTTGTGGGGCGTGCTGCGGATCACCGACCGGGTCCCGCCGTACCGGCTGTCCATGGGCGTGACCCTGCCCGTACTGGGCGGGCTCGCCGCCTTCTGGCGTCCCTTGATCACCAAGCAGCTCGACGGGCTGCCCGGGCTGGTGGTCGACATGCGCTCCGGCACGTACGCGGGGGCGTGGAAGCCGGGCGAGCGCTCCGTCGCGGTGCGGGTCTTCCGCGACGGCAAGGTCGTCAGCCACATGGCCAAGGCCACCCGGGGCGCGATCGCCCGCGCGCTGGTGCGTTCGGGTGAGGACCCCACGACCCCCGCCGACCTAGCCAAACTCCTCGACACGTACGGCTTCGCCACCACCCTGGGCCCCCGCCCCAAACCGGCCCACCCCTGGCACCTCGACGTGGAGGCCACCGCCTAGCTCAGACGGCTGGGGAGCACAGGCAGGCGGACAGGGGCGAAGGCACCACAGGCGGCGCACAGCTCGGACGACCCAGGCAGTTCCTGAACAGCTCACGCACCACAGGCGGCGCGGGCGGTGTGGGAGCCCGCAGGAGGCGTGGGGGTGGGTGGTTCAGGCGGTGATTTGATCGGGTTCGTCAGAGAACGTCCTGACGTCCTTGCTGGCCGCGGCCACCCCCGCCACGACCAGCATGATCCCGCCGATCCCGACCAGCGCCCACGCCCCGCCGAACGCCGCGGCCAGCGACCCGCCCAGCACCGGCGCCAGCGGGTTGAGCCCCCGGCTGACCAGCGTGAGCGCCGCGCCCACCCGCCCGAGCATGTCCTCCGGCACAAGCCGCGAAACCACCGCGGACACCACGACATTGAACGTCGGCGTAGTCAGCGAGAACAGCAGCAGCGGCACCATCGGCCACCACGGCCCGAACGGCAGCGCCATAGCCACGATCGCCCCACCGAACACCGTCGTGAACACGATGGCCAGCTTCCCCGCCGCCAGCAGCCGCCCCAGCCACCCCGACAGCAGCGCACCGGCCAGCCCGCCGATCCCCATGGCCGCGAACACGGTCCCGGTGTTGAGCGCGTCACCCCCGCGCTCGCCGATCAGCACCACCAGCGGAATCAGAAAGGCGCCGCCGAGCAGGTTGAGCATCATCGCGATGAGAAAGATCTCCCGCAGCCCCCGGCGCCGCCACACCCACCCGACGGCTTCCCCCGCCTCCCGGCGCATCCCCTTCTTGACCGGCCCAGGACTCCCCTGAGCCCGCCGCGGCACCCTGGCGAACAAAGTAGCCACCAACGCCACCAGGTAGCTCAAGCCATCCACCACAAAGGGCACAGCCTGCCCCAGCCCATACAGAAACCCACCGACCGGCGGCCCAGCCAGCGCCGCCGCATGCCGCCGCGACTCCTCCTGCGCATAGGCACTCCGAAGCTGCTCAGGCGCCACAACTCCACGAATCGCCGTATCCCAGGCAGGCCCCACAAAGGCCACACAAACCCCATCCACCACGGCCAGCACCACCAACACCCAAACGTGCGCCTCCCCTGCGAGCACCGCCCCGGCCAGCACAGCCGCCGCCAGCACCTGCACCGCCTGCGCCCCGAGCAACGTCCGCCGCCGATCCCACCGATCGACCCACACCCCGGCCGGCATCTGCGCCACGATCATCGCCGCCGCCTTGGCCCCGGCCACGACGCCCGCCAGCCCCGGCGAACCGGTGAGCGCGAGCACCAGCATGGGCATCGCGATCCTGGTCATGTCGGTTCCGAGCTGCGAGATCGCACCACCGATCCAGAGCAGCCGGAACTGCTTGTTCCTACGCAAGGACACGAGACTTCCTCAACCAAGGCCGAAGGGGACGTTCCACAACCACCAAAACCCGAACGAAGCCCGCCACCCTACCCGACCCTCACCCCACAACCCGCCCCACCAGCACCCACCCAACCCCAAACCACCACAGGCCAGCCAACCCCCGAACCCACCACATGCCACGGCCGCCAACCCCCGGACAAACCCCCCGGCCGTCGAGCCCGGAAGCCCCCGCGGCCCGTCGGACGCAGGAGCTCTTACGGCAGTCGGGCGCGGGAGCTCTTACGGCGCTCAGGCGCGAGAGCCCCACAGCAGTAGCCCCTCACAAGCCCTCGCCGAGCCCGGCACGAGCAGGCGATCGCCGAGCCCGCCACAAGCCCTCGCGGCCGTCAGCGCGGCACGAGCCCGTCAGTGACCGCGTCGATCAGCCGGTCCATGATCGCCGGATACAGCTCAGCGCCCAACTCGTCGGCATGCAGCGGCACCAGCAACACGGCCCGCAGCACTCCCACCACCACCCGGGGATCCCCCGCCAGCCGCCCCTCCACGAACTCCAGCAGATCCGCCAGCGGCCCGCTCTCCGCCTGCGCCATCCGCTCGGGCGTGAGCTTGGTGGCCAGCAGCGCGACCTCCTCAGGATGCGCGAGGAGCCGCCGATAGAGCGGATTGACCTCCAGCTCCGCCACGGTGGCCCGCAGAAATCGGCGCAGCGAGTCCCGGGTGTCCTCGCCCCGGCTCAGCCCTTCGTCGATCACCCGCCGCCTGACCTGCTCGCCCTGCCGGAGCATGGCCTCCAGGTAGAGGTCCTCTTTGGAGTCGAAGAAGGCGTACAGGGACGTCTTGGCGATTCCGGCGGGCTCGGTGAGCTCCTGCAGGGACGTCTTGCGCAGTCCTTGGGCCGCGAACAGCCGCGTAGCCGCCTCCAGCAGCTGCTCGGTGATCCGTGCCCGCTCACGCTGGTTGAATGCCGGCGGCATGCGCAGTGCCTCCTGTGAACAAAAGTCCGTATCGTTCACAGCGTACTACGCCACCGCCCCGACGACCGCACACCCCCGCGCCGGCCACAACGCACCGTTCCAACAAGATCGACTACGCGACTCACACAGGGCAGAGCGCGATCCGGCAGGCCCGCGGACGCCCGTACCTGATAAGGGTCGTCCATGGGCTCCTCACTGATCAACATCACCCCGCTGCTGCCCGTCGCGCTCGCCCTGCTGGTCGCCGCGGGCGCGACGGTCGCCTGGCTGGGGCGCCTGGGCCACGGTCCCGCCGTGGTGACCGCCTGCGCGCGAGCCGCCGTCCAGCTCGGCGCGGTCTCCGTCGTGATCACCTGGGTGCTGACGCTGCCGGCCGCGACAGCCGCGTTCGTCCTGCTCATGTACGGCGTGGCCGCCTTCACCGCCGGCCGCCGCATCACCGGCGGCCAGGGCGGCTGGTGGTGGGCCGGCGTCCCGATCGCCGCCGGCACCGTGCCCGTCCTGGCACTCCTGATGGCCTGCCAGGTGATCTCCACCGACGGCCTCGTCGTCATCCCGATCGCCGGAATCCTGCTGGGCGGCTGCATGACCGCCACCACCCTGGCCGGCAAACGCGCCCGGGACGAACTGGCCCAACGCCACGGCGAGGTCGAAGCCGCCCTGTCCATCGGCCTGCTCCCCAGAAGCGCCCGGCTGGAGATCTGCCGCCCCGCCGCCGCACAGTCCCTGGTCCCGGCCCTGGACCAGACCCGCACCGTCGGCCTGGTCACCCTGCCCGGCGCCTTCGTCGGCATGCTGCTGGGCGGCGCCACCCCACTGGCAGCCGGGCTGGTCCAGCTGGTGGTCCTCATAGCCCTGCTCGCCGCCGAGGCCGTCGCCTGCGTCACCACCATCGAACTGGCCGCCCGCGACACCTGGCCCCGATCGTCAGCTCACCAAGAGTAACGACCGGCTCCCTCGCAAAACACTTCCCCCCAAAACCACACATCGCCACAAGGCGACTACCTTTGGCACCATTCGGGCAGATAAATGCATATATGTCCGATCAGCCGAGGAGGCCCGCCGTGCGACGTCTAACGGGAACCATCGTGGCCACCGCGGTCATCACCGTGACCTCATGGGCAGCCCCTCCCGTCGACGCCCAAACGCTCGGCGCACACTGCGACACGGTGACAGCCACCTCCACCGCCCAAGGCGAAGCCCACCAAGCCAAACGCTGCCAGTAACCCGAACCCCCGAATCAGCCCACTCCACCACCGCGCGGCGCCGGAAAGCACCGGGCGCACCGGCCGGGCACGCATCTCGGAGGCCCCCGGCGCTCACCACCGGGGCGGGCGGAGGAAGGCGTCCTGGTAACGCGGAGGCCCCGCACCCCCACAAGGGGTACGGGGCCTGCAAAAACCAGCTGACTAGTCCAGGTAGTCCCGCAGGACCTGGGACCGCGACGGGTGTCGCAGCTTGGACATCGTCTTCGACTCGATCTGGCGGATCCGCTCCCGGGTCACGCCGTAGACCTTGCCGATCTCGTCCAGCGTCTTCGGCTGCCCGTCGGTCAGCCCGAAGCGCATCGACACGACGCCCGCCTCTCGCTCCGACAAGGTGTCGAGAACGGAGTGCAGCTGCTCCTGCAGCAGCGTGAAGCTGACGGCGTCGGCCGGAACGATGGCCTCGGAGTCCTCGATGAGGTCACCGAACTCGCTGTCGCCCTCCTCGCCCAGCGGCGTGTGGAGGGAGATCGGCTCGCGGCCGTACTTCTGGACCTCGACGACCTTCTCGGGCGTCATGTCCAGCTCACGGGCGAGCTCTTCCGGCGTGGGCTCGCGGCCGAGGTCCTGCAGCATCTGCCGCTGGACCCGGGCCAGCTTGTTGATCACTTCGACCATGTGGACCGGGATGCGGATGGTCCGCGCCTGGTCGGCCATGGCGCGGGTGATCGCCTGCCGGATCCACCACGTGGCGTACGTGGAGAACTTGTAGCCCTTGGTGTAGTCGAACTTCTCGACCGCGCGGATCAGGCCCAGGTTGCCCTCCTGGATCAGGTCCAGGAAGAGCATGCCGCGGCCGGTGTAGCGCTTGGCCAGTGAGACCACCAGGCGGAGGTTGGCCTCCAGGAGGTGGTTCTTGGCGCGGCGGCCGTCCTCGGCGATCCACTCCAGCTCCGCCCGCACGTCGACGGGCAGGTTGTCGACCTCGCCGCCGAGCTGCTCCTCGGCGAACAGGCCGGCCTCGATGCGCTTGGCCAGCTCGACCTCCTGCTCCGCGTTGAGCAGGGGGACCTTGCCGATCTGCTTGAGGTAGTCCTTGACCGGGTCGGCGGTGGCTCCCGCGGCGGCCACCTGGGCGACCGGGGCGTCATCGTCGTCGTCGGAGAGGATGAGGACTTCTTCCTCGTTCTTCTCCGGCACCGCGGCGGCGGCCGCGGCTTCGGCCTTGGGCTCTTCCTCGGCGTCGTCGTCGGACTCTTCGCCCTCGGTCTCGGCCTCGGCGACGATCTCCTCGTCGTCGACCTCGATGTCCTCGAGGTCTTCGAGATCGACATCGCCCTCAAGGTCGATGTCCTCGTCGTCGGCGCCTTCCTGGGCCTTGGGCTTGGTGTCGGCCGGGCCGGTGTTGTTGTTCTCCGGCTTGTCGGCCTTCTTGGCAGGTGCGGCCTTCTTGGCCGCCGGGGCGGCCTTCTTGGCAGGAGCAGCCTTCTTGACGGGCTCGGCTTCAGCCGCGCCCACGACCGCGGTCACGGTCTCGGGCTGCTGCTCCTTGGCGGCCGCTGCGGTCTTCGTCTTGACGGGGGCAGCGGTGCGGCGCTTTGCTGGACCACGAGACTTCTTCGGTGCCGCCGAATCCGCGGCGGTCACCACCACGGTCACGCCCTCTTTACTGAGGTTCCGCAAGAACGCGGCGGCGTGCGACATCGGGATGTCCGCCTCCTCGAAGGCTTGGCGGACATCCTCAGACTCGAGGAAACCCTGCGAGCGCCCACGCTCGAGCAGTCGCTGAATGACGGGCTCGTTCAGCTCTTGTGGCTTCGAGCGAGTCGAACTTGCAGGCGACACGAACACCTCTCGAACGAACGCGTGGCGACAATGGACCCAGATCCCCGCTGGGGGGCTATGCCTCTCTAGGAGTACGGCGAGGCCGTGCGAAGCGCAAACGGACCATCCAGCATTCTGGCATGACCCAGCACTTCATACGGCCACCTCCCGGCGGTTGACCTCCACCCTAGGCCGACCCGGACAGTAGTGCGTACGTAAGGGCGGCACTGATACCCGAAAGCAACCCTTATGACTGTTTCATTCAGTCACTCTTCGTGGCCGGCGGAACATGAATGGCCAGCGCGGTAACGTCATCATCCTGTTCATATCCCGACAACATCCGGTCTACCAGGAAGTCCAGCAGCATATGCGGACTACTGACCACCTCGGGCGGAGCTTCGGTCACAACAGAGCAAAGTTCCGCGAGACCGGCGTCCAGCCCGCGCTTCCTGTTTTCCACCAGACCGTCGGAGTAGAGCACGGCCGTATGGCCAGGCGGCACCACGAACCGGAACTGCCTTCGGCTGGTCGGCCAGCCTAGCGGAGTACCTGGCTCGGCGTCGCACAGAATCGCCGTACCCTGCGGTGAAACCAGCACGGGCGGCGGGTGGCCGGCCAGCGCCAGCGTCCCTTCTCCCGTCACCGGCTCGACCACCATGTACGCCAATGTCGTGACCTGCTCCTCCTCTTCGGTGGCCTCGAAGACCCGGTCGAGACCGGTCAGCACGGCCGCCGGAGGCGGGTTGGTCAGCGCCAGCGCGCGCATGGCGTTGCGGATCCGACCCATGCCCGCGGCGGCCTTGACGCCCTTGCCCATGACGTCGCCGACCACCGCGGCCACCCGGCCGTCCTGGAGCACGAAGGCGTCGTACCAGTCGCCGCCGACCTGCACGTGGCGGCTTCCGGAACGGAAGCGCTGCGCCAGCACCAGCCCCTTGACCACGGGCAGCCGGTCGGGCAGCAGGCTGCGCTGCAACGTCTCGGCGGTGCGGTGCTCGCGCTCGAACAGCGTGGCCCGCTCGACGGCGAGCGCGCACTGCCCGGCCAGCGCCTCCAGGAAGACGCCGTCCTCCTGTGAGATCTTCTGCGGCCGCGTGAAGGAGAAGCGCAGCGCGCCCAGCGCCCGGCCCGCGGCCAGCAGCGGCAGGCCCACCCAGGCCCGCTCGTCGCTGTGCTTGAGGTAGGCCGACAGGACCTCCTCGCTGCCGCCGGCTTCCAGCAGCTGCGACTTGAGGCTCTCCGGCGACTCGGCGAAGACCGGCCGGCGGCTGTTGACCGCGATCGTCATCACGCTGGTGTGGGCGAGCGGGATCTCCTCGCCCGCCGCCCCCGGCACCTCGGGCACGCCCTCGCCGTTGATCAGCTGCAGCATGGCGCGGTCGGGATCGAGCAGCGCCACCGCGGAGCGGTCGGCGGCCAGCGCGGTGCGTCCGACGTCGATGATGACCTGGACCACGTGCTCGACCGTCAGCGCCTCGGCGAGCAGCGCGGTCGCGCCCTGCAGCCTGGCCGTGCGCAGCGCGGCGGCGCCCAGCTGGTCGGTCAGCCTGCCGCGCATCTCCTCGGCCTCGCGCTGCGGGGTCACGTCGGTGTTGGCGCCGACCCACTCGACCACCCGGCCATGCCTGATGATCGGTACGGCCCGCACCTCGAAGTGCCGGTAGCCGCTGGCCCGGGTGCGCACCCGATAGTTCCACTCGAACATGGTCCGCCCGCGCAGGGCCTCGCGCCAGGCCTCCTCGGTCTGCTGACGCTCGTCGGGATGGACCGCGTCGAGCCAGCCCTGCCCCAAGTACTCCTCCAGGCCCTGGCCGGTGATGGCGCGCCACTGGGGCGCGTCCTCGACCACCGCGCCCGTGGGCGAGGTGATCCACACCAGCTGCGACTGCGCCTCGACCAGCGAGCGGTAGCGCTCCTCGCTGCGGCGCAGCTCCTCCTCGGTCTGGCGGCTCTCGGTCACGTCGAGCCCGACCAGCGCGACGGCACGCAGCTCGCCGCCCTCGTCGTGGATCGGCGAGAACGACAGCGACCAGTGCCGCGAGTCACCCTCGGCCGAGCGTACGCGCACCCGGCTCTCCGTGACGGGCCCGTCGCTCTCGATCACGGCCTGTACGGCATGCGTGATCAGCTGGCTGAGGTCGGCGGTGAGCGTCTCGACCGGCGGCTTTCCGATCAGCTTGTCCGCGGGCACGCTGACGACGTCGGTGAACACGTCGTTGACCCGCTGGACGCGGCCTTCGACGTCGAAGAAGGCGAAGGCGAACTCCGCCTCGGAAAGCAGGCCCTTGAACAGGCCGGAGTCTGAGATGTCCACATCCGACTCCCGGGGACGGGGAACGGAGGTCTCGGCGCTCATGGTCGGCACCTCCGTCGCGTGCCAGGGTCTCCCACGCGGCACATCTCCATAACTGTGTATCGGCGTAGCGCAGCTCCGGGCGACCGGATTCTGCTGTACATCATCGGCGATGGGTGTGCGCGGACGGAAGCCCCCGCCACCCGCGGGTCTCCACTATGGACAACGCATCCTGTCAAAATCGCTCCACATTACGCAGCAAGATCAGGCTACTTGGCCTTCGCCGCCCTTTTGGCCTCTTGCTTGGTTGCCCTGACCTTGCCCAGGCTCTCCGGGTCGGTGACGTCGGCCACCGACCTGTGGGAACCCTCCTCGCCGTAAAGTCCGGCCGCCTCGCGCCAGCCGGGTGGCCGCACGCCGAGCTGCTTGCCGAGCAGAGCCAGAAAAATCTGTGCCTTCTGCTTGCCGTAGCCCGGAAGATCTTGCAGTCGCTTGAGCAAGTCCTTGCCGTCCGCGGCGTCGGCCCAGATCCGCTCGGGCTCGCCCTCGTAGCGTTCCACGAGGTAGGCGGCGAGCTGCTGGACGCGGCCGGCCATCGCCTTCGGATAGCGGTGCACGGCGGGTTTCTCGGCCAGCAGCGCGGCGAACGCCTCGGGGTCGTAGGAGGCGATCTCCCCGGCCGTGAGGTCGTGCCCGAGCCGCTCCGAGATGGTGTGCGGGCCGGTGAACGCCCACTCCATCGGGATCTGCTGATCAAGCAGCATGCCGACGAGCAGGGCGAGCGGGCTGCGGCCGAGCAGCTCGTCGGCCTCCGTCCGCTGGGCGAGCTGGATGCGCATGGCACCAGCTTCGCACGAAAGGGTCTCTCACGTTCGGTGGTCGGCATCGGTGGACCTACAGCTAGGCGAGAACGTCTAGTAAACGTAGGGAACACAGTCGGCCTGGAGGCTTGACACCGGCCCGAGAACAGATGAAATGAGAGCGCAAGTCGCCCGCGTCCGTCTCCGGGGGGTTTGCCCTCGGGCTTGCAGAGGAATCTCACGACTATGCTCGCTCTGGCCACACGCATGCTCAAAGAGCCAGTTAGTCATCGGCTGGCCGAAGAGTTTCTCACCGTGCCTGTCGACACGATCGACCGATGTGTGGCCGATGTGTGCGCCTGCGCGGAGCACCTCGGCATCGAGGCGACTCCCCAGATCGTGGAGCGCATCGCGCGCGAGCACCTGCTCGCCATCGTGAACTCCGCGCCCCCGCCCCGTAGCGCCCGATAACATCGGGGTCACCAGGCTGCGTGAAACGCGCCGTTTGTGCCTGGAATGCGAGAGAGTGAGGGCGTGCGCCGACATCGAACCGATCCTGATGAAGTCTTCCAGGAGATGCTGCAGGCGGCGCGCGAACTTCTCGCCGTACGGACGCCGCTCGACGCGGAGCTGATGGTCTCCGACATGATCGGCGCCTGGTGGGGAAAGCGCGTCAAGGGCGGCGACGTCGAGCAGGTGCTCGGCGAGGGGCTGGTCGACTACGCGGCCAAGGCCGGCACGCCCGCCTCGCTGACGTTGCTCATCTGCCTGGCCTACCTCGGCACCGCGCGTCAGGGCGCCAAGGCCGAGGGCGCGGCGCTGGCGATGATGGAGGGCGGCGTGGCCAGGCCCGGCTGGGCCGACCGGGTGGGCGCGGTCAAGCCCACCGGCTGTTACGTCTCCCGCGACGCCTACGGCGACCAGGACACCGTGATCTGCACCTTCGCCTACAGGTGGGGCGAGGCCGCCGCCGACCGCCCCCAGGACCGGCACGCGCTGGTCATGGTCGTCGACCACAACATGAACGGCATGGCACGCGACGCCTGGGTCTCCTCCCACGTGGAGAAGCTCCTGGACCAGGCCAGGGCCGAGGCGGAGGCCGACCCGATGCTGCTGTTCGAGGAGATCGAGCCGCAGCAGGCGCGGGCGCTGCTGGAGTCGGCGATGAAGGCCACCGGCGGAGCGCAGGAGCTCGACGGGAGAGAGCGAGGCACGAGCCAGCGAGCGGCGAAGCGGGCGCGACCGTCACATACCGTGCCCAAGACGCCGCCGCCGGTCAGCGACAGCTACAGCGCCTACCACGCCTTCGCCCGCTCCCGGCTGAAGGCGCTGCCGCCCGGCCGCAAGCGCCCGGCGCCGCTGCACATCGAGGCGCCCTACAGCCGCGAACGGCGGGCCATGCTGGCCGCGGAGTTCCTGTCCTCCGACGCCGCCGAGCACCTGTCGGACCCGTCGGCGGCCTCGCGCTGCGCCGACCACATCATCGACTACGGCTGCGAGCGGGACTTCAACCGGCCGATGCGGGTCAGCCCGGTCAAGTGCGAGACGTTCCTGCTGGACTGGCTGCCGCGCAAGGTGATGCTGAGCCGGGCCGAGCAGGAGGCGATGCCGCACGTGCTGTCGGCGTGGGTGCGTTTCGCGGCGGGCCGTACCGGACTGCCGGAGCGTGGACTGCGCGCGACGCAGGACGCGGTGTGGGAGGCGACGGCGAAGTTCCCCGAGGCCTACCGCGACCCGACCTCCTTCGGCCTGGACCTGCCGCTGCTGGAGCGGCTGCTGCCGGACGGCGACCTGTCGGCGCTGGCCAGGCGGGTCTTCGCCTTCCCGTTCCTACAGGGCGTGCACGGTGACATCGACCTCGACAAGCTGGATCCCGCCGACCAGGCCGACCGGCGCACGCTGCTGCGCTTCGACCACGTGGGCGAGATCGACGAGGAGCACCTGGCCTGGCACGAGGAGATCGCGACCAGGCTGTGGGACGGCGACCCGCCGCAACTGTGGGAGGCCGCCCAGCGCCTGCTCGACCTGGGGCACGACCGCCACGACGTGCTGCACGTGCTGATCGAGATCGCCGAGCGCATCGGCGGCGACCCCGAGGAACTCGCCGCGGCCCTCGACGACATCGCCGACATCCCCGACGAGATCTAGAACCATGCCGATGTACTCCTGGCTGGGCCCCGGCCGCTACCTCGCCACCGAGCACACCCAAGGTCCCTGGCACCCGGGCTTCCAGCACATGGGCCCGGTCACCGCCCTGATCGCCTACGAGCTGGGCCGCACCGCGCCGGTGCCGGGGCTGGAGCTGTCCCGGCTGGCCGCCGACGTCTTCGGCCCCGTCCCCGTCGGTGAGCTGGAGGTCAGCGCGGAGGTCATCCGCGACGGCAGGCGGGTGCAGTGCCTGGCCGCCACCGTCCGGGCCGGCGGGCGCGAGTACGTCAGGGCCACCGCCTGGCGCATCCGCGAGAGCGACAGCCCCGAGATCGCCGCCTCGCCGCCGCCGGCACCCGTCCCGGACGAGCCGGGCCCGCCGTCGTGGCTGTCGACCGGTTTCGGGTACGGCAGAGCCATGGACTGGCGTTTCGTCAAGGGCACCCCCATGGAGACCGGCCCCGCGACGGCGTGGATGCGCATGCGCGTCCCCCTGGTGGAAGACGAGCCCACGACCCCGCTCGAACGCCTCCTGGCCGTGGCCGACAGCGGCAACGGGATCAGCCACGCCCTGCCGTTCGAGACGCACATGTTCGTCAACCTGGATCTCACGGTCGCGTTGTTCCGCACGCCCGCCACCGAGTGGATCTGCATGGACGCCGAGACCGTCGTCGGCCCGTCCGGGCGCGGCCTCACCCGATCGGCCCTGTTCGACGAACACGGCGAGGTCGGCGCGGCCACCCAGACGCTCTTCGTCGCGCCACGGTAGAAGATAGGGCCATGGTGATCGACCTCAACGCGGATCTCGGCGAGGGATTCGGCATCTGGCGGCTCGGCGACGACCTGGCGCTGCTCGACATCGTGACCAGCGCCAACGTGGCCTGCGGCTTCCACGCCGGCGACCCCGTGACCATCAGGCGTACCTGCGCCGCCGCCGTCGACCGGGGCGTGTCGATCGGCGCGCAGGTCTCCTATCGCGACCTGGCCCACTTCGGGCGCAGGGAGATGGAGGTCGAGCCGGAAGAACTGTGCGCCGAGGTGCTCTACCAGCTCGCCGCCGTCGACGGCATCGCCCGCGCGATGGGCGGCCGCGTCTCCTACGTCAAGCCCCACGGCGCCCTGTACAACCGCATCTGCCGCGACCCCGGCCAGGCCGCGGCGGTCGTCGACGCGGTGGCCGACTACGACCCCACGCTGCCGATCCTCACGCTGCCCGGCTCCGTCGTCCACGACCTCGCCGCCGCCGAGGGCGTACCCACGATCACCGAGGCCTTCGCCGACCGCGCCTACACGCCGGCGGGCACGCTGGTCCCCCGGCGCGAGCCCGGCGCCGTGATCCACGACCCGGCCGCGGTCTCCGCGCGCGCCGTGCGCATGGCCGTCGACAAGAGCGTCCTGGCCGCCGACGGCACCCAGGTCGCGGTCAGCGCCCGCTCCATCTGCGTCCACGGCGACACCCCTGACGCGGTACGGCTCGCGCAGGCCGTACGCGATCGGCTGCTTGAGGCCGGTGTGGTCCTGCAGGCGTTCGCATGACCGCGGCGGCGCGGTGAGTGGCGCGGTGATCAGGGCGGCAGGTGAGCACGGGCTGCTCGTGGAGACCGGGTCGCTGGAGGTGTCCCACCGGCTGGACGCGCTGCTGCGGGCCGAGCGGCCGGGCTCCGTCGTGGAGATCGTGCCGGGGCCGGAGACCGTGCTCGTCGTCGCGCCGGGCGCCGACCAGCTACGGCTGCGCGAACGGCTGGCGGACCTGGCGCGGGCCGCGGCGGAGCCGCCGTCCGGCGACCGGGCGGACGCGACCCCGGTCGTCGTGGTGCCGGTCGTCTACGACGGCGCCGACCTGGCCGACGTGGCCGGGGAGACCGGGCTGACACCGGCCGAGGTGGTGGCGCGGCACAGCGGGCGGGAGCTGGTGGTGGGGTGGCTGGGCTTCGCGCCCGGGTTCGCCTACCTGACCGGGCTCGACCCGGTGCTCCACGTGTCCAGGCTGGCCACGCCCCGCACGTCGGTTCCGGTGGGCTCGGTGGCCATCGCCGGGCCGCACTCGGCGGTGTACCCGAGTGCCTCGCCCGGCGGGTGGCGGTTGCTGGGGCGTACCGATCTCCGGGTGTGGGACGTGCGGGCCGAGCCGCCGTCGCTGTTCCGGCCCGGCACGCGCGTGCGGTTCGAGCCCGCATGATCGAAGTGATCAAGCCCGGTCCTTACGCGACCGTCCAGGACCTCGGCCGCCCCGGCTACGCGCACCTGGGCGTACCGCGCTCGGGCGCCGCCGACGCCGCCGCGCTGCGGCTGGCCAACCGGCTGGTGGGCAACCCGGAGGGGTACGCGGGCATCGAGCTGACGTTCGGGGGCGCGCGGCTGGCGTTCCCTGCGGGCGCGTGGATCTCCGTGACCGGCGCGCCCTGCCCGCTGACGGCCCCGCCGCCGGCCGGCGCGGGGATGGGGGCGCCGTTCTGGGTTCCGGCGGGGGGCGAACTGCGGTTCGGGATGCCCGTCAGTGGCCTGCGCACGTACGTGGCCGTCCGGGGCGGGATCGCGGTCGAGCCGGTGCTCGGCAGCCGCTCCACCGACTCGCTGTCCGGCCTCGGGCCCGCCGTGCTGCGGGCCGGGACCGTCCTGCCCGTCGGCCCGGCGGACGGGCTGGCGGAGATCTCGGTCGACGTGGCCCCCCTGCGCGAGCCGGGGGCGGCCGTGCTGCGGGTGGTGCCGGGGCCGCGTGACGACTGGTTCGTGCCGGAGGCGCTGAAGGAACTCTGCGGACGGCCCTACCAGGTGAGCCAGGACAGCAACCGGGTCGGCGTACGGCTGAGCGGGCCCGTCCTGGAGCGTGCCCGGCAGGGGGAACTGCCCAGCGAGGGCATGGTGGCGGGGGCCGTCCAGGTGCCGCCGAGCGGCCAGCCGATCATCTTCCTGGCCGATCACCCGCCGACGGGCGGCTACCCGGTGATCGCCGTCCTGTCC
This sequence comes from Nonomuraea sp. NPDC059007, assembly GCF_042740555.1. NCBI lineage: Bacteria > Bacillati > Actinomycetota > Actinomycetes > Streptosporangiales > Streptosporangiaceae > Nonomuraea > Nonomuraea sp. NPDC059007. Next base: position 341,629 of record NZ_JBHYJD010000007.1, read on the forward strand.
GCCGCCGACCTCTCCACCGCCGCCCAGCTCCGCCCGGGCGCCACCACCCGCTTCACCCTCCACAAACCCCGAACCTGACCACCTGGCCACCGGAAAGGATCGGGCCGGACCACAGGGGGCGCGGCGGCTTGGTCGCACACGGGGTCCACCCGGTCACGGGCAAACCCCAACACTGCCTGACCTGGGCCGGGCGATCTGGTCGGCGTGGGCCGTGACGGCGGGGACCACGTCCGACGTGAGAAGCGACCCCCACGATCGGCGCCCGCCGACGACGGCGGGTGGCGTGGGGGCGGCTCGCCGTAACGAAAAAGAAAGCGCCCGAACGAAAAGAGAGAGCTAGAGAGACACGACGCCACGAACGCAGGTGACGCAGGCGCCGCCGACCCAGATGACATCCGCCTCGGTGGAGATGTGGACGCGGCCGGCGCGGCCGAGGGCGGTGCCCTGGGAGGCCGTGTAGGGGGCGGTGGCGCGGCCGGTGCGCAGGAGCCAGCGGGCCAGGGACGCGTTCAGGCTGCCCGTGACCGGGTCCTCCGCCGTGGCGCCGTGCAGGGGGAAGAACGCGCGCACCTCGAACGCCTGCGGCGACCCCTCCGGGTACGGCCCCGCCACCCCGATGTCCAGGTCCACGACGCCGGGCCGCACCTCCAGCACCTCCCGCGCGCTGCCCAGCAGCACCGCCACCCACCCGGGCCCGTTGTCGGCCCACTGCGCGTCCACGATCGCGGTGCGGTCGATGCGGAGCGTCTCGGCCAGGCGTTCGATCAGTTCTTCCTCCACCGGCCCCTCGCGTAGCAGCGGCGGCGCGGCGAAGGCCAGCCCGCCGGCGGTGCGCCGCACGTCGACCAGGCCCGCGCCGCACTCCTGCACGATCGTGTCCCCGCCGGCGGGCTTGCCCCCGGCCTCCAGCCAGGCGTGGCAGGTGCCGAGCGTGGGGTGGCCGGCGAACGGCAGTTCGGTGGTGGGGGTGAAGATCCGGACTCGGTAGTCGGCCTCGGGGGTGGTGGGCGGCAGGACGAACGTGGTCTCTGACAGGTTCGTCCAGTGGGCGAAGCGCCGCATGTCCTCGGTGCTCAGCCCGTCGCCGTCGAGGACCACGGCCAGCGGGTTGCCTCGGTAGGCGGTGTCGGTGAAAACGTCGACCTGCGCGAAGTCTCGGGTCATGACTCCAGTGTCACAGCTCGGCCAGCAGCGCCCGCATCCCGGTCACCGCTTCGGCGAGCGGGCCGGCGGGGACGTCCTCGAACAGTTCCACCTTCATGTCCTTGGGCTCCCACACCCCGGCCACCCGGCCCTGGTGGACCACCACGGGCGAGATCCAGCCCGCCGCACGGCTGACCTTGGGCTTGACCGCGGGCGGGACGAGTGCCGCCAGGTTCCGGGGCGCGGCGAGGATGTACTGGTCGAAGCCGGGCAGCAGGTGGACCTCCTCCGACGGCCGGGTGGCGGCCAGGTCGTCCAGGTGCTCGGTGAGGGCCTGCAGGGGCTCGCCGTCCACGTCGATCTCGGTCAGCTCGGGCGCCAGGTCGCGGAACCAGCCCTTCAGCACCGACTTCTTCGCGACGCCGCCGAACAGCCACCTGTCGAACGTCTCCGGCGAGGCCGGTCCGTGGGCGCCCAGGTAGTCGCGCAGGACGCGGACGCCGGCCTCTTCCTGGGGCGGCGGTTCGGCGGGCCAGGACGGCAGCCAGTCGCGCGGCGTGGTGAAGGTGACCTTGCCGTCGCGGGGCGGGCCGTAGCACAGCTCGCCCAGCCTGCTCAGGGGTTTCAGCAGCGCGCCCCATCCCGAGGTGAGCGCCTCGCGCAGGTGGGCGTCGCCGGTGCCGGCCACGACGGCGTCGACCAGTTCCTCGCGGGTCAGCGGGGTCCGGCCGCCCAGCGCCTTCGGGACCGCCTCGACGATCGCCGTGATCTCGGCCGCGCTCACGCCGTGGCCGCGCTGCCACACGCCCTTCTCCCAGAACCGCAGCGTGGCCAGGGCGGCGCAGTAGTCGGGCAGCCGGTCGCCCGGCACCAGGTGCAGGGTGCCGCGCATCACCCAGGTCTTGGCCAGCGTGCGTTCCTGCCACAGGGCCCGGTCGACGGCGCCGGGGTCGGGGCGCGCGCTGCGTACCGCGACCGCCTGCTGGGCCGAGGAGGCCACCTGGGTCTGTATCCCGCACAGGCGCCTGGCCACCGCCACGGGGTCGTCGGCACCGGGGCCGCTCACGTGCTGGCGCCGCAGCCGCCATGCCAGTACCTGCGACCAGGTCACCGCAACATTCACGTGCCCCTTTCTACACCTGACCCGCCTGGACGCTCATCTTGACTGAAAGTCGCGAGAAGTAGTCAAGGTGTCACAGTGCGGCTACTGGCCCGCCCCCGCGGGCCACGGAGAACATGGCGTCCCTGGCCGCGACGGTGCGGCCGAAAGGAGAGCGACGTGAGCAGAGAACCGATCACCACGGAGACGCGGCGCGAGGTGGAGCGATTGCTGGATTTTTCCGCCCATGTTGGCGGCATCAGCGAGGAGGACGTCCTGGAGGTGCTCAGCGAGCGCGGCATCACCACGCTGCCGGAGTTCGTCGGCCACGCGCTCACCCAGCCTCCGCCCGCCCAGCCCAGCCGGGTGAGCGGCCTGAGCACGCTGCACGGGCCGGCGAGCGACCCCGCCATCGTGCACCGGCCGCCGCGGATGGCCCTCGTGGTGGACGGCGTGGCGTACGACCCGGCCGACATCACGCGCTTCAACGGCCAGCCGCTCACCTTCGCCCTCGACGACACCGGCCCCACCCTGCACGCCTTCACCGACGGCCGGCACCTGCGCGCCGCCGCCTGGGCGGCCGCGCAGACGCGCCCGCGTGTCCAGGCGGCGGCGAGGGAGGTACAGATGTTCGAGCACCACCACTACGGCGGCGACTGGTTCTGGCTGCAGGCCGGCTACTACTGGCCCAACCTCGCCATCAAGCGGCGCGGCGGCTGGCCCACCTCGCCGTCCTGGAACGACACGATCAGCTCCATGAGCACCAACGACTGCCACGTGGCCTACTACGACCACATCGATCTGGGGGGCGCCTCGCTGCACGTCCAGCCGTACCAGGAGATGCGGGAACTCGACAGTCTCGGCTGGAACGACCGCATCTCCTCCGTCATCAACTACGGCTAACCGTCACTTGGTGAAGCCGATGTCCTGGTAGCGCAGGTCGTAGAAGCCGCGGGCGCCCGCGTTGGCGAGGTTGGCCTTGGTCGCCACGTTCTGCGGGCGCTGATACAGCGGCAGCACGTTGACCTCCTGCCAGATCAGCTTGTCGGCCTGGTTCGTCTCGGTCCGCGCCTGTGCGGGGTCGAGCGCGGACCCGGCCTTCTGCATGGCGGCGTCGATGGCCGCCGAGCCGGTCCTGCCAAAGTTGGCGTTCCAGGTCTTGCCGCCGTCGGGCGAGTTCACGTAGATGCCGTAGCTGCTCGACACGGGGTACGGCGTGCCGATGTAGGCGAACGGCGTGATGTCGAAGTTGCCGGGGATGACGTACTTGGTGAAGAAGTCGTCGCTCGGCACCGCCTTCAGCGTGAGCTTGACGCCGATCTGGGCGAGCATGTTCTGGGCCAGCTCGCCCTCCGACTTGCTCAGCTGCACCCCGGTCGGCACGACGAACCGCAGGTCAAGCGGCTTGCCGTCCTTCTGCCTGACATTGCCCACGAGCTTCCACCCGGCGGCGTCCAGCATCTGCTTGGCCTTCTCCGGGTTGTAGACGCCGAGCTCGCCGGCGTTGTCCTGGTAGCCCTCCTGGGTGTTCATGAAGAAGTGGTTGTTCAGCAGCGTGATCGGCCAGTCCAGGCCCTGTAGGTCGGACTGGGCGATGGCCTGCCGGTTGATGCCGAGCTGGATCGCCTGCCGGACGTTGACGTCCTTGAGCGGTTCGCTGGAGCCGTTGAAGGTGAAGTGGCGGAAGTCGGGGCCGGCGGCCTGGCGTACCTCGGCGCCCGAGGTGGACCTGGCGCGGGCGTAGTCGGGGGCGGAGGGGCCGACGTCGGTGATGTCGAGCTCGCCGTTGCCGAACGCGCCGATCAGGGAGTCCTGCTCGGAGGCGCGGTAGATGATCTGGTCGAGCTTGGCCCGGTCGCCCCACCACGTCTCGTCGCGGACGATCGTGATCGTCTTGGCGGTCTGGTCGAAGGCCTTGAACGCGAACGGCCCCGCCGTCACCGGGATCTTGTTGAGCCAGCCGGTGTTGAAGGCCTCGGGCGAGCCGTTGGCGGACTTCGGCAGCAGCGGCCCGAACAGCGACTGCCAGTCGGCGAAGGGCCGGGCGAACGTGACGACCACCTCGTAGTCGTCCTTGCCCTTCCTGACGCTCTCGATGTCCTGGTAACCGGTCGGCGAGACGATCCGGAAGGCGGTGTCGCGGCCGTTGAGCGCCTTCCACTGGGCCGCGTAGTCCTCCCACGTGATCGGGTCGCCGGTGGACCACTTGGCCTTCGGGTTGAGCGTGTAGGTGACCACCTGCTTGGGAGCGCTCTCGGTGATCTTCGCATCGACGAGGTAGTCGGGGTTGACGGAGATCTCGGCCTTCTCGTTCGAGCGGAAGGGCCACGGGAGCAGGGCGTTGCTGACCACGGAGGCCATGAGGAGGTTGCCGTCGACGTGGTTGCGGTTCCACTGCGAGGGAAACTCGTTGAGCCCCCAGCGCAGTGTGCCGCCGTCGCGGACCTGCTCGCGCGGCTGAAGGTTGATGTCGAACGCCTTGACCGCGGCGCCGTCGCCGGACGGTCCGGCGCCGCTGCCGCCCGCCGATCCGCCGCTGCCGCCGCCACCGCAACCCGCCAGAGCCAGCGAGCCGGTCAGCACGGCGGCGAGGGCGAGACGTGATGCCTTCATGGATGTGACTCCTCGTGGTTCTGTACGACTTCGAGCTTCTCGGCGTAGTGGCAGGCCACGCCGTGGTCGTGGGCCAGCGCGCGTACCTCGGGCTCGCTTTCCACGCACCGGGACCGCTCGCTCTCCGCGAGCGTCCTGAACTTGGGGCAGCGGGTACGGAAGCGGCACCCGGAGGGAGGGTCGGCGGGGCTGGGCAGGTCGCCGTCGAGCAGGATCCGGCGCCGGGTGCGCTCGCGCCGCGGGTCGGGCAGCGGGATCGCCGACAGCAGCGCCTGCGTGTAGGGGTGCATGGGCCCGTCGTAGACGGTGTCCACCTGGCCGATCTCGGCGATCCGGCCCAGGTACATGACGGCCACCCGGTCGGCGATGTAGCGCACGACGGCCAGGTCGTGCGCGACGAACAGGTAGGACAGGCCGAGCCTGGACTTCAGCGAGTCGAGCAGGTTGATCACGCCGGCCTGGATCGAGACGTCGAGCGCGGAGACCGGCTCGTCCAGGACGACCAGCCTGGGTTCGAGCGCCAGCGCGCGGGCGATGCCGATGCGCTGGCGCTGGCCGCCGGAGAAGTCCTGCGGGTAGCGGGCGGCGTGGGACTCGTCGAGGCCGACCAGCCGCAGCAGCTCGCGCACCCGCGAGCCGGTGTCGCCGCGCCGGTGGGTGCGCAGCGGCTCGGCCAGGATGTCGTGCACGGTCATCCGCGGGTCGAGCGAGGCCAGCGGGTCCTGGAAGACGACCTGCATGTCGCGCCTGATCGCCATCCGGTCGCCGGCGGCCATGCGCGCGGTGTCCCGGCCGAGCACGACGATCCGGCCGTCCTGCGGCTTGACCAGCTCCAGGATCTCCATCAGCGTCGTCGTCTTGCCGCAGCCGGACTCCCCGACCAGCCCGAGCGTCTCGCCCTGGCGGATGTCGAAGCTGATCCCGGCCACCGCCTGCACGGTGCCGACCCTGCGCTTGAACAACGAGCCCTTCATCAGCGGATACTGCTTGACCAGCCCGTCCACGTGCAGGACCACCTCCTGCGCGCCCCGCCCCCCGCGGACGGCCGCCGCGGCCTGGGCGGCGTGCCGGCCCGGCGGCCTGACCCCGACGTCGGCCCAGCGGATGCAGGCCGCCTCGTGGCCGTGCCCGACCTGGAGCAGCGCCGGTTCGGCCACCGAGCACTCCTCGACCGCCATCGGGCAGCGCGGCTCGAACGGGCACCCGGGCGGCAGCGCGGCGGGCGAGGGCGGCGCGCCCTCGATGGGCACCAGCGGCTGCCGCCCGCCCCGGTCGACGCGCGGGATCGAACCGAGCAGCCCCACCGTGTACGGCATGCGCATCCGGTAGTAGATGTCGTCCACCGCCCCCACCTCGACCGGCCGCCCCGCGTACATCACCAGCACCCGGTCGGCGAACCCGGCCACCACCCCGAGATCGTGGGTGATCATGACGATCGCGGCGCCGGTCTCCCGCTGGGCCGTCTTCAGCACCTCCAGCACCTGCGCCTGGATGGTGACGTCGAGCGCGGTGGTCGGCTCGTCGCAGATGATCACGTCGGGGTCGTTGGCGATGGCCATGGCGATGACCGCCCGCTGGCGCATGCCGCCGGAGAACTCGTGGGGAAAGCCCAGCGCCCGCTGACCCGGGTTGGGGATGCCGACCAGGTCGAGCAGCTCCACCGCCCGGACCATGGCCTGCTCCTTGGTGACCTTCTGGTGGACGCGCACCGCCTCGGCGATCTGGTCGCCGACGCGGTAGACGGGGGTGAGGGCCGACAGCGGGTCCTGGAAGACCATGGAGATCGTCTTGCCGCGCAGGGCGGTCAGCCGCTTCTCCGGCGCGCCGATGAGCTCCTGGCCCGCGAGCCGGACCGAGCCGGTGACGGTGGCGCTCGGGGGCAGCAGTCCCATGACCGCGGCGGAGGTGACGGACTTGCCGGAGCCGGACTCGCCGACGATGCCGAGGACCTCGCCGGGCCGTACGGCATAGCTGACTCCGCGCACGGCGCGCACGTCGCCGAAGGTGACGTGCAGGTCGCGCACCTCCAGCACCGGCTCCCCCGCGGTCATCGCCGCCCCTTCCGTGCGGCGGACGGGTCGAACGCGTCGCGCAGGGCGTCGCCGATGAGGTTGACGGCCAGCACGGTGACCACCAGCAGCGCGGCCACGAACCAGAACGTCCACGGCGCGTAGACGGCGGTCTTGGCGCCGTCGGCGATGAGCGTGCCGAAGGAGACGTCGGGCGGCTGGATGCCGAAGCCGAAGTACGACAGCGAGGTCTCGGTGAGGATGGCGGCGCTGACGTTGAGCGTGGCGTCGACGATGAGCAGCGACGACAGGTTGGGGATCACGTGCCGGAAGATGATCGTCACGGGCGGGACGCCCATGAAGCGGGCGGCCTGGATGTACTCGCGGTGCTTCAGCGAGATCGTCATCCCCCTGACGATCTTCGAGGTGACCATCCAGAGGAACAGCGCCAGCATGACCACGAACAGCACCCACTGCCCGTCGCCGAACAGCGGCGACATGATCGCCAGGATGAGGAAGGCGGGCAGCACGAGCAGCAGCTCGGTGATCCAGCTCAGCGTGCGGTCGGTCCAGCCGGCGAAGTAGCCGGCGAAGGCGCCGACGATCGCGGCAAGCGCCGTGGACAGCAGCGCCGCCAGCAGACCCACGATCAGCGACTTCTGCATGCCGCGCAGCGTGACCGCGTAGACGTCGGCGCCGGTCTGGAGCGTTCCGAACCAGTGCCGCGAAGAGGGCGGCTGCAGGAAGGCGGTGAAGTCCTTGTCGGTGTAGGTCCACGGGCTGAACAGCGGCCCCACGAAGGCCAGCAGGAACATCAGCGCCAGTACGGCGAAGCCGATCCGCCCCTGCGCGGAACCGAAGAAGCGGCTGCCCACCATCCGCAGCCGCGAGGGCGCGCGCGGCGGCTGCCGGAGCTCTTCGGCGAGCTCCTCCTCCTGCAGGCTCATGCCGTTCTCACCCGCGGGTCGAGGGCGGCGTGGAGCACGTCGGCCGCGAGCGAGGCGGCCAGGACGGCGATGGCGGCGAGGAAGGCGATGGCGGCCACGGTGTTGACGTCGTTGGTGAAGATCGAGTTGATCAGCTGCTCGCCGAGCCCGTGCCAGCCGAAGATCTTCTCGGTGAACGTGGCCCCGGTCAGCAGCGTGCCGAAGGTGAAGGCGAAGTAGGTGACGACGGGGATCAGCGCGGTGCGCAGCGCGTGCCTGGTCAGCGCCTTGCGCCTGCTCAGCCCCTTGGCCACGGCGGTGCGGATGAAGTCGGCGCCGAGCACGTCGAGCATCATGTTGCGCTGGTAGCGGCTGAAGGTGGCGATCAGGCCGAGCGACAGCGAGACCGTCGGCAGGATGAGGTGTTGCAGCCGGTCGAGCACGCCGCCCCAGAACCCGGTGTCGAGGCCGTCGGAGTACTCGCCGCTGACCAGGAAGACCTGGGCGCCGAAGAGGTTCTCGTTGAGCCAGGTGCCGACGAGGATGAGCATGGTGGCCAGCACGACCACGGGGATCGCGAGGACGAGGAACGACATCCCCGTCGAGAGCCGGTCGAACAACCCGTACTGCTTGACCGCCGCGTACGCGCCCACCAGCACGCCGACCAGGCTGCCGCAGATCAGCCCGAGCAGGACCAGCCGGAAGGTGACGCCGGCCCGCCGGGCGAGGTCCTCGTTGACGGAGGTGCCGGTGACGGTCTTGCCGAAGTCGCCGTGGAGCACCCCGGCCGCCCAGGTCGCGTAGCGCTGGATGAGCGGGGTCTTGTCGTTGAGGTTGAGCGCGGTCAGCTGGGCGTCGACGACGGCGGGCGGCGGCTTGGGGGTGCGGTCGGCGTAGTTGGAACGCGGGTCGAGCGCGCCGGCCGCCAGCATGTACGCGAGACTCGACGCCACCGCGACCAGCACCAGATAGTTGAGCAGCCTGCGAGCCAGGAACCCCGCCATCCACACCTCCCCTCCGTAGTCATAGTGCTACACCATGTAACGGAGGGGCCGCAGCCAAGTGTCAAAGAGGAGTTACGTTAGCGTCCGGATAGTTCGTCCACCGCTGCCCGGACATCCTCGCTGGTGATAGTGGTCAGCTCGGCGGAGCTGGCGTCGACGCCCAGCGCGGCCAGGCGCACGTCGCGCCGGAGCGCGGCCCGCTCGAACAGCGAGCGGGCGAAGCGGCCGTTGCCGAGCCCGTCGATGAGCTTCTCCCCGCACACCCAGGCGAACACCTCGTCGAGGTCGCGCAGGGCCGCCTCGTCGAAGCGGTCGCCGGCTTTGTCGGCCAGCAGGGCGGCGATCTCCGACAGCTCACCCGGGCTGTAGCTGGGGAAGGCCACGCGCTGGTTGAAGCGGCTGGCCAGGCCGGGGTTGGTGGCCAGGAAGGCGTCCATCTCGCGCTGGTAGCCGGCCAGCACGATGACGATCCGGTCGCGGTCGTCCTCGGCCCGCTTGAGCAGCGTCTGCACGGCCTCGTTGCCGAAGGCGTCGCCGCCGGAGTAGCCGGGGTTGACCAGGCTGTAGGCCTCGTCGATGAACAGCACCCCGCCGAGCGCCCGGTCGACCAGCTCGTTGGTCTTGATCGCGGTGGCGCCGAGGTGCTGGCCGACCAGGTCGGCGCGGTGAGCTTCGACGACGTCGGGCCTGGCCAGCAGGCCGAGCGCGGCGAAGATGCGGCCGATGACGCGGGCCACGGTGGTCTTGCCGGTGCCGGGCGGACCCGCGAAGACGAAGTGCCGGGTCTGCGGCGGCGTGGGCAGCCCGCGCTCCTGACGCATCCTGGCCACCTGGAGCTGGGCGGCGATCGCGTGGACCTGGCGCTTGACCGGCTCCAGGCCGGCCATGCGGTCGAGGTCGCCGAGCGCCTCCTCCAGCGTGGGCGTGGCCTCGTAGCCGCGGAAGCGGGCGGTCAGCTCGTCGAAGGCCTTGGTGAGGTCGGCCGTGGTGGTGGTGACGAGGTCCTCGGTGGTGGGGGTGCCGCCGGCGCCGACCACGCGCACGTCGCGGGCCTGCGCGGCCGCCTCGACCAGGCTGCGTACGAAGCGGGCGTTGCCCAGCTCGTCGACCAGGCCGCGGCGCTGGACGTCCTCGAACAGGCCGAGCAGCGCGGCGGGCGCGCCCACCCCCATGCGGTCGCCGCGGCGGCCCTGGAGCAGCTCGGTGATCTCGGCCAGCTCGGCCGGCGAGTAGCTGGGGAAGCGCACGCGGGTGGCGAAGCGGCTGGCCAGGCCCGGGTTGGAGGTCAGGAAGCCGGCCATCTCCTGCTCGTAGCCGGCCAGGATGATGATCAGCCGTTCCCTGTCGTCCTCGGCCCGCTTGAGCAGCGTCTGCACCGCCTCCGCGCCGAAGCGGTCGGGCTGGCCGTCGGAGGAGTTGATCAGGCTGTAGGCCTCGTCGATGAACAGCACCCCGCCGAGCGCCCGGTCGACCAGCTCGTTGGTCTTGATCGCGGTCGCGCCCAGGAACTCGCCGACCAGGTCGGCCCGCTGCGCCTCGACCACCTGCGGCGTCTCCAGCAGGCCGAACGCGTAGAAGATCTTGGCGAGGGTGCGGGCGACGCTGGTCTTGCCGGTGCCGGGCGGGCCGACGAAGACGAAGTGGCGGGTGGGCCGCTCGGCCGAGTAGCCCGCCTCGGCGCGCAGCCTGGAGGCCTCGATGGAGGCGGCGATCGAACGGACCTGGTCCTTGACCGGCGACAGCCCGATCATGCTCTCCAGCTCGGCGAGCGCCTCCTCGACCGAGATCGGCTTCTGCGGGGCGCCGCGCTCCGGCTGCGCCTCCTGCCTGCCGTCGCGGCCCCTTACGCGTACCTGCTCCTCGGAGGTCAGCTGGGCCTTGGCCTGGCGGGCCGCGACGAAGCGGTAGAGCAGGACCGCGCCGGCGGCGCCGTAGGCCGCCCACAGGGCCACGCTCTCGGAGACCGGGGCGAGCGCGGCGGCCAGGGAACCGGCGGGCACGAGCGCCATGAGCGTGGTGAGCCACGGCGGCACCCAGCGGATGAGATGGGCGATGCCCACCACCGGCACCACCAGCACCATGAGGAGCATGGGCGCGGCCGAGCGCGGCTCGAACACCATCGTCGAGTAGACCGGCAGCAACGCCAGCCAGCCCACCGCCACCAGCGCGGTGGCGGCGGCGCGTGGGAAGCGCAAGGTCAGAGCCGTGAACGCCAGCAGCGCCACCGTCACCAGGAAGGTCTGGAACAGATCCCAGCCCAGCGCCGCGGCGATGCCCACGGCGGCGACGAGCACGCCGATGTAGAGCACCCGGCGCACGGCCGGGGGAAGCTGGAAATATCGCAACCTCACCTGCTCGAACAGATCCCGTGCGGCGGCTCTGCCCGCCGGCCGGGTCCTGTCGGACTCCCGCATCACGCCTCCCCGGTCCGACCCCGGTTATACCGCACCGGACCGACGATTGGGCGCACCTGACACGCCAGGTGGCGGTGACGAATGCGGCGATGCGCCGGCCCAGCTCCGCCCCCGCGTCCTCCTGGAGGTAGTGGCCGGCCCCGGCGATCACGGGATGCTCCAGCCCGGCGGCCCCGGCCATGGTCCGCTTCAGGATGGGCGCCATGCCGCCGGTGATGGGGTCGCCGTCGGAGAAGGCGACGAGGAACGGCAGGCCGAGCGTGGTGAGGATCTGCCAGGCAGCGCGGTTGGCGGGCGCGGCCGGATCTTCGGGCGTGTCGGGGACCAAGCCGGGCATGGCGCGCGGACCGGACTTGTAGCTCTCGCCGGGGAAGGGCGCGTCGTAGGCGTCCCGGACGGCCGGCGAAAGCTCGCTTGCGCACCCGGACTGGACGAATCTGGCGATGTCGAGCAGGGGCGCGGTCGTGACGGCGTCCTTGAAACGGTGCCGGACCTCGGGCATGGGAATGTCACCGGTCGGCAAGCCCGTGTTGGCGGCGACGATCCTGGCGAAGCGCTCCGGGTGCTCGGCGACGACGCGCAGCCCGATCAGCCCGCCCAGTCCTGGCCGACCAGGGGATGCCGGTCAGGCCGAGCTCGTCCAGCAGGAGGCGGCGGGTCCGTCTCGTACCAGGCCATGCGGATGCCGTCCACCTCGGCGAAGCGCGCTTCGGGGGTGCGCAGCAGATCCATCTCCCGGCGTTAGCGGCGCTGGTGCCGCCCGGGGAACTCCCCCACCAGAACGTGGCTCGGTGTCACCCGCAGCGCGTCGGAACCGGCCAGGGCGATGCCGCGTACCTCCACCCAGAACCGGCGCTGCAGAGGGTCGGCGGCGAACACCGACACCCTCGGGTCGGCCTCGACCGCGGCCCAGGCCTGCGGTTCGGCGATCAGGCGCAGCTCGCCGGCCCTGGTCACGGAGGCGACCGCGCCCACGACGCGTGGGCCCGCCGGGTCGGCGTAGGAGAGCACCACGGATCTGGCATAGGCGAAGGCCTGCCGTACCTCGGGAGAAAGGGTCACCGACGGGGCGTCGCCGAGCAGCGGCTCGCACATGATCAGGGAGGCCCGCCACGGGCCCGGGGCGCCGCGCCACCAGGCGCGCGCGCCGCGCAGCGCGAAGAGCGCCACGACCGCGCCGAGCGCGCCCAGGCCCGCCCACCAGGCCCAGGCCAGCGCGAACACTCCCCCGGCCGCGCACGCCGGCGCCGCCACCACGACCAGCAGCGCCGCCGCCAGCAGCCACCGGTCCTCGCCGTGGCGGGCCTTGCGATAGGCCTCCATCAACGGGTACGGCACCGCCAGCGCCACCACCGCCGCCCGGGGCTCCAGCACGAGCGCCCCGAGGACCAGCGGCACCAGTACCGACCAGACCCGGCCGAGAACGATCCACAGCACGACCCCGGTGTTCCGCCGCCCCTCGCGCTCCCCGCGGGCCAGCGCGAACTCCTCCAGCGCCCGCAGCGGCCGCCCCCGCCAGACGCCGCCGAGCCCGTGCAGGACGGCCAGGGCGGGCCAGCCGAGCACGAGGATGCCGGTCAGTCCCGCCCAGACCGGGTCGAGCGCGGAGGTGAACGCGGGCAGCACCAGCCAGGCGGCGAACGCGGCCACCGCGACCAGCGCCGACACCACCGACGTGCCCAGCCAGGGCGCGCGGCCGAACATGGCGGGCACGTGGGCCCACACGCCGATCCTGCGCGCCTGCCGCACCGTCAGCACGGCCACGGCCACCAGGACGGCGGCGCCGCCCAACCGGGCCTGCGGCCCCAGGTCGAGGCTCAGGGCGGCGAAGCCGATGGCCAGCGTGGCCACGGCGAGGAGCAGGCGGGTCTGGCGCGACCACACCTCCAGGGCCCGCCGGGCGCGGCCGCTCTCGCGCGGGTCGAGCGGCCAGGCGGGGTCGTGGTGGGCGCGGGGGCTGTCCCAGCGCAGCCAGGCGAGGCCGAGGTTGACGCGGGTCTGCGGGTGGGCGATGTCACGCTCCAGAGCGGCGGCGTAGGCGGTCCTGGCCCGGCGGTGCTCGCCGCGGATGAGGGCCAGGTCGCCGAGCTGGAGGTGCGGGGTCAGCTCTTCCGGGGCGAAGGCGCGGGCCAGCTCCGCCTGGCGGACCGCCTGCTCCCAGCCGCCGGGGGCGCGACGCTGGGCGGCGGACAGGCGCAGGCGGGCCGGCCAGGATCCGGGGGCAAGCCGTACGGCGTGCTCGGCGTGCGCGAGGGCCTCGGCGTCGCGGCCGAGCCGTTCCTCGGCGAGGCTGATCAGGCGGTGGGCCCATTCGGCGTCGGGGTCGAGTCCCGCGGCCTTCTGGGCGGCTTCGAGCGCGGACTCCGGGCGGCCGTCGCGCAGCCGGGCCGCCGACAAAGCACACCATTCGCGCGGGGATCGATCAGGGTCGTCGCCCGTTTCGTCTTTCCCCACACGGTCATGATCGGTGGGTTGGTAGAGCTTTCATAGATCCGGACATATGCCTGTATCTCTCTAGAGAGGTCGGGGCGAGATGTGGATCATCCGATACCGCTATGCCAAGTGCCGCACATCGCCTAAGCTGCCACGCATGCTTACGCGGGCCCGTTGCGACCGAGGCGGCCCGCAGGGGGTTCCATGACCGTCACCCAGGCCGCGCCCATCGTCAAACGGGCCCAGCGGGTCGGAAACGACAACCGCTGGGCCGTGCTGGTGCTGCTGTGCCTGAGCCTGTTGCTGATCACCGTGGACGCCACGGTGCTCCACATCGCGGTGCCCGCGCTGACGGCCGCGCTGGAGCCCTCGGCCGTGCAGCTGCTGTGGATCATCGATGTCTACTCCCTGATCGTGGCGCCGCTGCTCATCCTGTTCGGCACGCTCGGTGACCGCTACGGGCGCAAGCGGCTGGTGCTGACCGGGTTCGTGATCTTCGGCGTGGCCTCCGCGCTGGCCTCGGCCGCGACCACCCCGGCCATGCTCATCGGGGCCCGCGCGCTGCTCGGCGTCGGCGGGGCCATGATCATGCCGGCCACGCTCTCGATCATCCGCCAGGTCTTCACCGACCGGCGCGAGCGCGCCGTCGCGCTGGGCGTCTGGAGCGCGGTGGCCGCGGGAGGCGCGGCGGTCGGCCCGCTCGTCGGCGGCGTACTGGTCGGCTGGTGGTGGGGCGCGGTCTTCCTCATCAACGTGCCCATCCTGCTCGTGCTGCTGCCCGCCGCGACCCGCCTGCTGCCGGAGTCACGCGAGCGCGGCGGGCGCCGCTGGGACGCGCTCAGCGCCGCCCTGTCCGTGTTCGGCATCCTGGCGCTGGCCTTCGGGCTCAAGGAGGCGGGTTCTGGCGGCCTGATGCCGTTCGGCGCCGCCCTGCTGGTCTTCTCGGCGGGGGTGGCGCTGCTGGTGTGGTTCGTCAGGCGGCAGAGCGGGCTGGCCGCGCCGCTGCTGGACGTCGGGCTGTTTCGCCGCCGGGAGTTCACCACCGGGGTCGCCGGGGTGCTGCTCGGCGTCTTCGCCCTGGTCGGGCTGCAGCTGATGCTGGCCCAGTACCTGCAGCTCGTGCTCGGCGACAGCCCGCTGCAGGCCGCCGTACGCATGCTGCCGCTGGTCGTCGCCGCGATCTCCGGCGGGCTGGCCGCCGCGCGCATCCTGCCGAGGATCGGCATGCGGGCCACCATGAGCGGCGGCCTCGCGCTGGTGGCGCTCTCCCTGTCACCCACGCTGACCTGGGGCGTCGAGGGGCATCCCGTGATGCTCGCGCTCTGCTTCGTCGGCATCGGGTTCGGCGTGCAGGTGGCGCTGCTCGCGGCCTCCGACACGATCATGTCCGCCTGCCCCGAGTCGCGGGCGGGCGGGGCGGCGGCCATCGAGGAGACCGCCTACGAGCTCGGCGCCGGACTCGGCGTGGCCGTGCTGGGCACCATCACCACCCTCGCCTACTCTCCCGCGCTGCCGGCCGTACCCGGTGTGCCGGAAGGCGGCATGGACCAGGCCAGGCAGTCGCTGGCGGGCGCGGCCCACGTCGCCGACCAGGTCGGCGGCGACGCCGGACGCGAGTTGCTCGGCGCCGCGCGCTGGGCCTTCGTCAACGCGCTGCACACGACGGTCGTGGTCAGCGTGGTCCTCCTCAGCCTGACCGCCCTCGCGGTGGCCACGCTGCTTCGCCGCGATTGAGGTGTGTGATGTCCCGTTCAGGGCAGGCATCAACCGTGAGACAGGCAATGCGAGACATAGCCGCTTTAGTGGCCCGCGTCGGCGTGGGCGGCCTCTTCTTCGCCAACGGCTGGAGCAAGCTGCAGGTCGGGCTGCTGGCCACGGGCGAGGCTTTCTCCAGGCAGGGCGCGCCCGCGCCCGGAGCCTGGGCCACCGTCACCATGCTCACCGAGCTCATCGGCGGCGCGCTGCTCATCGCCGGGCTGGCCGTGCCGGTCACCGGGCTCATCCTCTTCGTCGAGGCGCTGGCCGTCTTCCTGATCGCGCCGCCGCTCAACCCCGTCACCACCAACGAGCTCATCGCCCTGGGCGCCGCCGCGATCCTGCTGGCCGTCGTGGGCGCCGGGCGCATCTCCGTGGACCACATGGTGGTCATCAGGCGCAGGGAGTCGGAGGCGGCCTCGGAGTTCGCCGCCGACAACGAGGCCGACCAGGTCATCGCCTCGCTGCGGGAGCCGTCGGCGCCGGAGATCGCCGCCCCGGCCAAGGAGGAGCCGCAGAAGCCCGCAGACCCGCCCGGCGCCACCGAGGACACCGCGCCGCATCCCCGGCCGCGCCGCCGTAACGGGGGCCCGGACGAGACGGCGCCCGGCGACACGCTCGTGGCCGGGCGCAAGAAGCCGCCCGCCGCGCGCGGGCGCAAACCGCCGGAGGAGTGAGCGCTCAGGCGTCCGCGCGGGTCTTCACGGGCCCGTCCAGGGGTACGGCGCCGCCTCGCCCCAGCCGGATCGCCCCCTGGGTCAGCGCGATGGCCACCAGGATGACCACGGCGCCGACCGGCTGGTTCCAGGTCAGCGCCTCGCCCAGGATCACCAGCCCGGACAGCGCCGCGACGACCGGCAGCAGATAGGTCACCGTCGAGGTGGTCGTCACGCCCGCCTGCCCCTGCACCCAGTACAACAGCAGGTAGGCCACGCCGGTCCCGAGCCCGCCGAGCGCGAGCATGCTCCACCACACCCCGGCCGAGACCGTGGTGTCCACCAGCGGCACCCCGGCGACGAGGGTGATCACGCCGAGCTGCGCGGCCCCGCTGAGCAGTTGTCCCGTGGCCAGCACCACGGGCGCCTCGGTGCGCCGCCCGGTGATGAACCGGCCCATGTACGCGCCGCCGACGCCGTAGCAGAGCGCGGCGGCGAAGCAGGCGAGGCTGCCGCCGAGCTGCCCTCCGGCCATCGGCTGCCAGACGCCGAGCACCACCATGACCCCGGCGAACCCGAGCCCGAGCCCCGCCACCCGGCTCGCGGTCGGCTTCTCGGCGCGCAGCAGCAGCGTGAAGGCGAGCGTGCACAGGGGCGTGGTGGCGTTCCAGATGGCGGCCACGACGGAGGAGACGTACTGCTCGCCCCAGGCGAACAGCGTGAACGGCAGCGTCGTCAGCACGACCGAGGCCACCTGGAAGTGGCCCCAGAGCCGCGGGTCGCGCGGCAGCGCCTTGCGGCTGATCGCCAGCGCGGCCAGCAGCGTGGCCGCGCCGATCACCATGCGGGTGAACGACACCTGCAGCGGATGCAGCTCGCCGACGGCGACTTTGATGAAGAAGAAGCTGTTGCCCCAGACGAGCGCCAGCATGAGGTAGGCGGGCAGCCAGCGCCGCATCGGTCCCTCCCGGTCTGATGGATCGGCAGGAGCGTAGCGGCCTTTCTTCTCGGCGTATGTAGGGATATCTCCCTATCTCACAGCTCGAACTTCGCGACCCTTCTGAGCTTGTTGACCGCGTCGAGCGCGGCCACCTTGTACGACTCGGCCAGCGTCGGATAGTTGAAGACCGCGTCCACGAGGTAGTCGACGGTGCCGCCGCAGCCCATGACGGCCTGGCCGATGTGCAGCAGCTCGGTGGCGCCGGTGCCGAAGACGTGCACGCCCAGCAGGGAGCGGTCCTCGGGCGAGATCAGGAGCTTGAGCATGCCGTACGTGTCGCCGATGATCTGGCCTCTGGCCAGCTCCCGGTATCGGGAGATGCCCACCTCGAACGGGACGTGGGAGCGGGTCAGCTCGTCCTCGGTCTGCCCGATGAAGCTGACCTCGGGGATCGTGTAGATCCCGATCGGCTGCAGCGACGACAGCCCGCGCAGCGGCTCCCCGCACGCGTGGTGGGCGGCGATGCGGCCCTGCTCCATCGACGTGGCGGCCAGCGAGGGGAAGCCGATCACGTCGCCGACGGCGTAGATGTGCGGTACGGCGGTGCGGTAGAAGGAGTCCACCGAGATGCGCCCGCGGTCGTCGGCCGCCAGCCCCGCGGCGTCCAGGCCCAGGTCGTCGGTCATGCCGTGGCGGCCGGCGGAGTACATGACGGTCTCGGCCGGGATCTTCTTGCCGCTCTCCAGCAGCGTGATCGCCCCGCGGGGCCGCTTCTCGACGGCGGCGACCGTCTCGCCGAACCGGAAGGTGACGGCCAGGTCGCGCAGGTGGTACTTGAGCGCCTCGACGATCTCCAGGTCGCAGAAGTCCAGCATGCGCTCGCGCCGTTCGACCACGGTGACCTTGGTGCCGAGGGCGGCGAACATCGAGGCGTACTCGATGCCGATCACCCCGGCGCCCACCACGACCAGCGAGTCGGGGACGGCAGGCAGGTTCAGGATGCCGTCGGAGTCGATGATCGTCTCTTCGTCGAACTCCACGGACTCGGGGCGCGCGGGGCGGGTGCCCGTGGCGATGATGATCTTCGCGGCGCTGACCTTGACGTCACGCCCCTGCTCGTCGATGACGTCCACGGTGTAGGGGTCCACGAACCGCGCCGAGCCCGTCAGCACCGCGACGTGGTTGCGGGAGAGCTGGCTGCGGATCACGTCGACCTCGCGGCCGATCACGTGCTGGGTCCTGATGCCCAGGTCCGCGACCGTGACATCGTCCTTGACCCGGTAGGACTGGCCGTACATCTCGCGCTGGTTGAGTCCGGTGAGGTAGAGCACCGCCTCGCGCAGTGTCTTGGAGGGGATCGTGCCGGTGTTGATGCACACGCCGCCGATCATGTTGCGCCGCTCTACGACGGCAACCCGCTTCTCCAGCTTGGCGGCCGCGATGGCCGCCTTCTGCCCGCCAGGCCCGGAACCTATGACAAGCACGTCAAAGTCGGTCACACGACCCACAGTACGGTTCCCCTCCGCGCCGGTCACCAGCCCCAAGCCGGCGGTTTCCCCGGCCCGCGCGGCGGCACGGGCCGGGGAACCGGCGATCAGCTGTAGAACGTGGTCGAGCTGTGGGTGACGGTGGTGCCGCGCTCGCCCCAGTAGGAGGTGATGTCGGCGCGGTAGCGGGTGTCCTCGTAGGCCGTGGCCAGGCTGCCGCAGGTGCTGCCCGGGTGGCCGTAGTAGTTGTTGTTGTCGGTGATCGTCGGCGAGGGCCCGGGGCGGGACAGCGGGACGAGCTTGACCTTCACCCAGCGGGCGCCCTCGGTGTTGAACGCCGCGACGCAGAGGCTGTCGGTGCCGTCGTTGTAGCTGACGGTGCCGTCGCCCACGTTCCTGGAGAAGGAGTTGGCCAGCGCGGGCTGGGCGAGAGCGAAGCTGGCCGCAGCAACGGTGACGCCCACCACAGCGGTCTTGAGGAGGTTCTTCATCATGGCCCTTCGATCGGGAGCGGTGCGGGTTCCACCGCCCTCGCAGCGATCTTGGCCAACGGCTCGTCCGTGACAACAGGTCCTAACGGGAGAATTCTCCAGTTAGTCATGTATTCGTAGACAGCTATTCGTCCGGCACGTATCGATGATCAGAGGCACATCTTCCGGCAGAGGAGACGGCGACATGCTGAACGTGATCGGCGCGGGCTTCCCGCGCACGGGAACCTCTTCGATGAAGGCCGCACTGGAACGGCTGGGCTTCGGTCCCTGCTACCACATGTTCGAGATCCTCACCCACCCGGATCACGTGGACCGCTGGCTGCCCGTGGCCGAGGGGCGCGCGCTCGACTGGGATCACGTCCTCGAGGGCTACCGCTCGGCCATGGACTGGCCGGCCAGCCACTTCTGGCGTGAACAGGCCGAGGCCTACCCGGACGCCAAGGTGGTGCTGACCGTACGCGACCCGGCGCGCTGGCGCACCAGCATGCAGGCGCTGGTCTCCCACGGCCCCAAGATGCTGGCCGCCACCGGCCTGCCCCCCGGAGCCGAGGAGGTCCTCGGCTCGATGCGCCGCCTGAACCCCGTGCTGGACATGATCGGGCGGGCCGCGTTCGGGCCGGAGTTCGCGATGGCCCAGGACATGCCGCCGGTCGAGGTGGCCACGGAGTTCTTCGAGCTGCACACCGAGACCGTCAGGCGCACGATCGCGCCGGAGCGGCTGCTGGTCTTCGACGTGCGCGAGGGCTGGGAGCCGCTGTGCGCGTTCCTGGGGGCCGAGGTGCCGGACGAGCCGTTCCCGCATCTCAACGACGCCGACGCGATGAAGACCATGCTGACGCGGCTGACGACGGAGGGAGTGGTGAACTCGCCGTTCGGTGGCGGTTAACCCCCATCGGACTCGACGGTCCGCCCCCATGGCCTCTCACCTGGGCTTTCCCTAGCGTTGACGCATGATCACACTACGCGGGCTGACCAAGCGCTACGGCGCGCGCACCGCGGTCGACGACCTCACCCTGGAGGTACGGCCCGGCGCCGTGACCGGGTTCCTGGGCCCGAACGGCGCCGGGAAATCGACCACGATGCGCATGATCCTCGGACTCGACCGGCCGGACGCGGGCACGGCGCTCGTGGGCGGCCGGCCGTACCACAGGATCGAGAACCCGCTGCGGACGGTCGGCGCGCTGCTGGACGCGCGCGCGGTGCATCCGGGGCGCTCGGCGCGGGCGCATCTGCTGGCGCTGGCCCGCAGCAACGGCATCGGCCGGTCCCGGGTCGGCGAGGTGCTGGAGACCGTCGGGATGGACCGCGCGGCGGGGCGGCGCGCGGGCTCGCTGTCGCTGGGGATGAGCCAGCGGCTCGGGATCGCGGCCGCGCTGCTGGGCGACCCGGCGGTGCTGATGTTCGACGAGCCGGTCAACGGGCTCGACCCGGACGGTGTGCGCTGGATCAGGCGGCTGATGCGCGGCCTGGCCGACGAGGGCAGGACGGTCTTCGTCTCCAGCCATCTGATGAGCGAGATGCAGCTGACCGCCGACCATCTGGTGGTGATCGGGCGCGGGAAGCTGATCGTGGACGCGCCGCTGAGCGAGGTGGTCGCGGCGGGCGCGGTGCGGATCCGCTCCCCGCACGCCGGAGATCTCGCGGTACGGCTGCGCGCCGCCGGCGTCGAGGCGTCCAGGACGGGCGAGAGCCAGCTCGTGGCCACCGGCGCGACGACCGAGCGGATCGGCGACCTGGCCCACGAGGCCGGCATCAGGCTCCACGAGCTGAGCACCCAGGAGGCCTCGCTTGAGCAGGCCTTCCACGAACTGACCGCGGACAGCACCGAGTACGGGAGCCGGGTATGAGACGGGCGATCTCCGCCGAGTGGGTCAAGCTGTGGTCGGTCCGTTCGACCTGGTGGTGCCTGATGGGCGCGGCGGCGCTGATGGTGCTGGCCTCGGTCACGGTGGCCGCGGCGCTGGGCTCGCACAACGGGCAGCCGCGCACGGAACGGCTGGCCGCCACGGAGCCGGTCGTGTCCGCGGCGATCTTCGCCCAGTTCGCGCTGGTGGCGCTGGCGATGCTGGTGGTGACCTCGGAGTACTCCTCCGGCGGGATCCGGGTGGCGTTGCAGGCGACGCCGGTCAGGGGGCGGTTGCTGGCGGCGAAGGCGCTGGTGGTGGCGCCGGTGATGTTCGTCACCGGGGTGGTGAGCGGGGCCGTGGGGGCGGTGCTGACGTACGTGCTGCTGCGGATGGAGCCGTTCGGGGTGCCGGTCTCGCTGGCGGCCGGTGAGACGGCGGGTGACCTGGTCAGGCTGGGGGCGTTCTGCGCGCTGGTGGGCGTGCTGACCGTCGGCGCCGGTGCGGCGCTGCGCAGCGCGGCGGGGACGCTGACCGTGGTGTTCCTGCTGATGATGGGGCTGCCGCTGCTGATCATGATGACCGGCGCGCCGGCGCTGATCGACGCCTCGATGCGGCTGCCGATGTTCGCGGGGCTGGCGTTCATGGAGAGCGTGGAGAACATGACGGGCGGCCCGATGCCGTACGCGCCGGGTGAGGGGCTGGCGTGGCTGCTCGTGTGGACGGCGGCGGCCCTGGCCGCCGGGTACGTCGTCCTACGCCGGCGCGACGCCTAGACTGCGCAGCCGTGGCGGGAGTCATCGGAAAGAGGCTGGCCGGCGTGCTCGCCGGGCTGCTGTCCGGCCTGCTCGAACTCGTTCTGCTGGCCGCCGCCTGGCCCGCCAGGCGGCGGTGGGGCCCGGCGGTCATGCGGCTCGAACACCGGCGGCTGGCCTGGCTCGGCCTGGACGGCGTCCCGCGGCCGCCCTCCTACCCCTACCTCGCGCTGCGGTCGCTGCTCGGCGTCACCGGCGGATACGCGGTGTTCGCGCTGGTCTTCGTCGCCGGGCTGTTCCTGGCCGGCTCGGCCTGGTCGCTGATCACCGGCAGCTCCGACGTCGTCTCGCTGTCCTTCCCCGGCCTGCACCTGGAGACGCTGAGCTGGACGATCGGGCTGAGCGGCGGGCTGGTCGTGCTCGCGCTGACCGCCGGCGCGGTGGAGCTGGTCGCGTGGGCGGAGCGGCGGCTGGCCGTACTCTTCCTCGGGCCTGGACCGGAGGAGCTGATGCGGCGGCGCATCGCCGAGCTCACCGACACCAGGCTCGGCATCGTGCGCGCCGTCGACGACGAGCGGCGCAGGATCGAGCGGGACCTGCACGACGGCGTGCAGCAGCACGGCGTGGCGCTGGCCATGCTGCTCGGCCGCGCCCGCCACAGCCCCGCCGGCGCGCCGGAACTCGTCGACCAGGCCTACGCCGAGTCGCGCAGGCTCCTCGACGAGCTGCGCAGCGTGGCCTGGCGCGTCTACCCGACCGCGCTCGACGAGCTCGGGCTGAGGGCCGCGCTCGACGGAGTCGCCGAGCGCGCGGGCGTCCCCGTCACCGTCCGGTACGGCCTGCGCGCCCGCCCCGTCTCCGAGGTGGAGACCGCCCTGTACTTCGTGGCCCGCGAGGCCATCACCAACGCCGTCAAGCACGCGCACGCCCGTGACATCCTGGTCGATCTGCGCGAGGAAGGTGAGGCGATGGTGGTGATGACGGTCTCCGACGACGGCGGGGGCGGCGCCGACCCGGCGGGCGGCGGCCTGTCCGGGCTGGCCAGGCGGGTGCGGGCGCTCGACGGCAGCTTCGAGGTGGTCAGCGGCGCGGACGGGACGACCGTGCGGGCGGTGCTGCCGTGCGGCTGATCCTGGCCGACGACGCGGTCCTGCTGCGCGAGGGACTGATCAGGCTGCTGGAGGACGCCGGTCACGAGGTGGCGGCGGCCGTCGGCGACGCCGGGGCCCTGCTGGCGGCGGTCGAGGAGCATCGGCCGGAGGTGGCGGTGGTGGACGTGCGGATGCCGCCCACCCACACCGACGAGGGCCTGCGGGCGGCGCTGGAGATCCGTTCGCGCCGGCCCGAGGTCGGCGTGCTGGTCCTGTCGCAGTACGTGGAGAAGACCTACGCGGCCCGGCTGCTGTCCGGCACCGGCGTCGGCTACCTGCTGAAGGACCGGGTCTCCGAGGTCGGGGAGTTCCTGGACGCGCTGGAGCGGGTGCGGGCGGGCGGGACCGTCCTGGACCCCGAGGTGGTCAGGCAGTTGCTGGCCCGCACCTCCCACGCCGACCCGCTGGCCCGGCTGAGCGCGCGCGAGCGCCAGGTCCTGGAGCACCTGGCGCAGGGCCTGGCCAACACGGCGGTCGCCGAGCGGCTGCACGTCTCGCTCAGCACGGTGGAGAAGCACGTCAACGCGATCTTCGACAAGCTGGAGCTGCCGCAGCACGCCGACTACAACCGCCGCGTGCTGGCCATCCTGCGCTACCTGGACGACTAGCCGCGACGCCGCCGCTTGGACGTAGGCGCCTAAACGTAGGCGTCTGCGCGGTCGACGATGCCGGTGGCGCCTTCCTGGCGGGCGCAGTGGGCGCAGCAGTACCAGGCGCGCTCCACCTGGACGCCGTGGCCGATGACGCGCGCGCCGCAGTGCTCGCAGATGGGCGCCATCGCCTGGATCGCGCACTGGAAGGAGTCGAAGGTGTGCACCGCGCCCTGCGCGTGCACCTCGAAGCTCATGTCGTAGTCGTTGCCGCAGGTCTCGCAGGCAGCCATGGCCGTGCTCCTCTCGTTGATCGATGCGTGGCGGAAATACCCCCTTCTCCCTCGCCTCTTCCCCAACGGCGCCCCATATTCTTCACCGCCGGGCAGCGGCCACCAGCAGGGGAACGGCGAGCAGGGCCAGCGAAGCCAGCGCCACCGGCAGGCCGGCGGCCGCGGACAGGGCGCCGACCAGGAGCGGGCTGGCCACGAAGCCCGCGTAGGAGATCGTGGAGATCGCCGCCACCAGCGAGCCGCCCGG
Source organism: Nonomuraea sp. NPDC059007 (assembly GCF_042740555.1). NCBI lineage: Bacteria > Bacillati > Actinomycetota > Actinomycetes > Streptosporangiales > Streptosporangiaceae > Nonomuraea > Nonomuraea sp. NPDC059007. Next base: position 365,479 of record NZ_JBHYJD010000007.1, read on the forward strand.
GTCGTCGGCCGCCGCGCGGCTCAGCAGGGCCGGGACCGGTGGGCCGAGCGCCAGGCCGGTCAGCGCGAAGCCGGCCAGCGCCCAGGCGGGCGAGGTCGCGAGAGCGGCCAGGACGATGCCCGCGCCGCCGCCCAGACCGGCGACGGCAAGCAGCGCACGGGTGCCGAGCCTCGGCCAGGCCTGGGCCAGCAGGCGTCCCACGGTCAGGGCGGCCATGTAGACGGCGGGGGCGGAACCGGACAGCAGGGCGGTGGCGCCCAGGTGGTCCTCCAGGAGCAGGGCGGACCACTGCTCGACCGCGTTCTCGATGATCAGCACGCAGGCGGCCAGGGCGCCCAGGAGTGCCGCCCGGCGCCACGCGGTGGTGGCGCGGCTCGCCGTACCGGCGGGCGGGCCCGGAGGAAGGGACAGCGGCGCGAACGCCGCGCCGAGCACCACCACCGCGACGGCGGCGAGCACGGGTCCCGGGCCGGCGCCGAGCTCCCTGGCCAGGCCGGTGGCGGGGGCGGCCACGATGACGGCCGGCGGGAAGGCGGCGTACACCGGCTGGAACAGCCTGCGCCCGCTCTGCCGCTCCGCCCGCCCGGTGGCGAGGTTCAGCGTGACGTCCAGCGCGCCGCTGGCCGCCCCGAGCAGCACCAACGCCCCCGCCAGCAGGTACGGCGAGCCGCTGACGGCCCAGGCGAGCGCCAGGATGCTCAGCCCGAACAGTGCCGTGGCGGTGGTGAGCCCGGCGCGCTCCCTGCCTCTGGCCAGGCGTCCGGCCAGGGCCATCGCGGGGATCGCGCCCACCGGGACCCCGCTCAGCGCGAGCCCGAGGTCGGCCGTGGAGATCGCGAGCTGTTCCTTGATCGCCGGCAGCAACGCCGCCCACGAGCCCCAGAACACCCCCCACACAGCGCAGACCAGGATGAGCGGCACGCCTACCGATGCTGCCACACCGCGGCCCGGCCGCTTTCGCCCTCGCACGCGCGTTGCCACAGGACGGGCCAGCCGCCCCTTCCCAGCCAGGCGGCGGGGGCGAGCAGGCCGTGGGTGGCGATCCGGTCCCAGAAGGCGTCGAGGTCGGCGCCGAGCTCCAGGGCGCCGGGGCGGGCGCCGTGCCAGGGGCCGTCCTCGTCGGCCAGGCTGGAGGCGGGGTATCCGGGGATCTCCACGGCCGCCGGGCGCGCCACCGCCGCCAGGCCGTCGGAAGGTCCCCAGGAGGTGACGGCCGTGGTCAGCGCGCACAGCACTCCGGTTCCGGGACGGCGGGCCATCGCGCGAGCCAGCCGCGGGTCACCGGCGCCGGCCAGCTCGCCCAGCGCCCGCCGCAGCCGGACCGTCACCAGCTCGGCCGTCCTGGCCCGCGCGATCGCCTCGTGCCTGGCCAGCTTCCGCAGCGAACCCGGCACCGGCTCGTCCCTGGCCAGCGGCGCCACCCGGGCGGCCAGCGCGGGCTCCAGCCCGCCGATCGCGGTGCTCATCGGCCGGACGCCGGTCAGCGCCCAGAGCCCGGCGGCGCCGAACGTGTCCAGCGCGCCGCCGCACGCCCGCGCCGTCTCCTCCCGGCCGGCCCGCCGCAGAGCCACCAGCCCGGCCTCGGTGTCCGCACTGAGCACGAAACCCTTGACGAGCGTGGACAACGCGGGCAGCGCATCGGCGAGAGCCCGCTCGGCCAGGGCCGTCAGGGGCTCCCCGACCTCGCGGAACAACCGTCCGGGCCGCCGTCCGGGCCCTTTGACCGGCCGGGGCGAACGCTCCGGCAGTCGTGCCGACGGCACCGGCAGCCGCCCTGCCCACGCCCGTACCCGGCGCTCCAGCTCCGCCTCCGGGTCGGCGTTGAACCTGGCCCGGATCTCCCCCACGCGCCACCCGTGCCGTTCGGGCTTGATCTCCAGGTTGGCCGTGATCTGCCCGTCGCCGTCGATGAGCGCGGCCAGCACGGCGCGTCCCGCCGACGCCTCCTCCAGGTAGTACGGCCCGGCGATGCAGTTGCCCATGTAGGCGGCCCACTCGGCGGGGGCCCGCGGGTCGCGCGCCCAGCGGACCGTGACCGTGGTGCCGGGCACCCGGGCGCCCTCCAGCCGGGCCAGTTCATCGGGCAGCGGGAAGACGCCGGTCAGGGCCTCGGCGACAGCCGTACCGGCGAGCAGCCCGTCGACCAGCTCCGCCCAGGTACGGCAGCGCGAGACCCGCCCGCCCAGCGACACGAGCCGCGCCGCGCCCGCCAGGGCCAGCGCGGCGGACTCCACCCGGGGCACCAGCGGCGCGGGCGCGGCGGGCTCGGGGTCCCAGTCGACATGGGGGACGATCGGCCCGTGCGCGATCTCGGCGGCGTCGTGGCCGTGCGCGGCGGCGAGGGCGTCGGCCAGGTCGGCCAGCCAGAGCAGGTCGCCCACCACCTCGGACCCGCCGTCCCGCTCGGACCGGGCGGCCAGCGGCTCGGCGCCGCCGCACAGGACCGGCTGGGCCCAGGTGCGCGGAGAGCGGGCCCGGCTCAGGGGTACCGCGGCGCGCCAGTCGCCCAGGTCGCGGCCGGTCCAGTGCCTCAGGTCCTGGTCAAGGTGCTCGGGGATGTCGACCAGCAGGTCCTCGACCGCGTCCAGCACGACGACGCCGTAGTCGCGGGCCCTGGCCAGCCGCTGGTGGGCCAGGTCGGGGCGGTCGGGCCGCCTGGCCAGGTCGCGGACGTAGAAGCCGGGCCGAGGCGGCAGCCCCGCCTGCCCGGACAGGCGGCGCGAGCCCTTCGCCGTTCCGGCGGCCGCGTTCAGCTGCGCGGTCATGCTCGCCAGGCCCGCCCGGGTCCCGAGATCGGCCACGGCCACCGCGGTACGCAGCAGGACGGTCGCGGCCATCGCGTCCTCCAGCGCCGTCTGCAGCATGACTGCCCAGTCGGTGGGGCCGGGCGTCCAGCGTGCGGCGTCGGCCAGCGACGGCTTCGAGCCGACGGTCATCGCGAGGCGGCGCAGAATCAGCTCGTCGGCGCCCCGCCGGTAGAGCTCGCGCAGCTCGTCCTCCCGGTCGACCTTGCCGTGCGCCGCCAGCCTGGCCGCCCGCCGCTCGATGGCCGCGTGGTGCGCGGCGACCCGCTCCCACAGGTCCATGAGCGGCGCCGTCCTGCGGGGCCGCGGCACGTCCGCGAAGATCTGTCCCAGATGTACGGCCAGCCGCGACGCCCGTTCCCGCCCGGCGATCCCGTCGGGCCCGGAGCACGCGCCCAGCAGGGTTTCCAGTTGCTCGGGCCCCAGGATGTCGCTGGCCGCCGAGGCCAGGGTGAGCGCGTCCCAGCGGCCCTCGGCGACGGCCGCGGCTGCCGCGGCGCCGACCGGCTTGGTGGCGGCGGGACCGAACAGCGCCACCAGGACCCCCGCGCGCTCCCCGAGCAGGTGCGCCCGCTCGGGCCCGAGCACGCGCAGCGCGGCGAGGACCGCGTCCCTGCGGTCACCGGCGGCCCCGGCCAGCCGCGCGGAACGGAACCCGCCACCCAGGTCCACCCCCGCCCCGGCGGCGTCCTCGCCACCGGCGGCCACCAGCCGCCGCAGTTGCGCCAGCGCGGGAGCCGGGTCCCGCCCCCCGGGCCCCACGACGACCGCCGCGCCCTGCCGTGGGCGCGCGGGGTCGAGCACCCGGACCAGCAGGCCCGGGTGGGTCACCACGCCAAAGGCCAGCCGTGTCATGATCCTCCCTCCGCTTTCCACGGTAGGGATCACATATCCGGAAAACACCTGCTTTTCGGCGCCACCCCCGGCTCCCGGCGTGACCGTACGCGCACGCGCCGGTAGAGGAGATCTACCGGCGCGCGCCTGCCGGATGGATCAGCGGAACCGGGCCTTGCCCCGCTTGTTCCAGCCGCCGTTGACGTCGAGGTACTCCCTGGAGTGCCAGTTCTTGAACTGCTTGAGCGCGCGGGCCGCGCCGCCCGCGTATTCGACCTTGTCGGGGTTCCAGAGGCCGAGCTTGTGGTAGCGGTAGAGCTGCGTGCCGGCCTGCTCCTCAGTCCTGGCCGGCGGGGTCGCGCCGGTCCTGAGGTCGTTCCAGGCGCGGCCCTTGGCGGTCAGGTCCCCGTCGCGGCCGATGAGGTCGTGCTTGCAGTAGGTACGGTGCTGCCGCTTGGCGACCTTGGAATTGTCGGAGTACTCGACCCGGTTCGGGTCGAAGGCGCACTTCTCCTTGGCGGCGGAAGCCGTACCAGGGAAGAGGACGAGAGCGCCGAGCGCACCGGCGGCGAGGGCGGCCGTGATGATCGTTCTGGTGTTCATGCAGATGAAGATGCCCGCCCAGTTCCAAGACCGTTTCCCGGTCACCACCCGGTTGCGTAACGGAAGTCCAGGAGAAATGCGTTGTGGGTGGCAGCGGGCGGCGGTTAGGTTGCAACTGCCTGCCAACCCGGCGGCAACCGGGCCGGGTGACCGTGGAAGCGAGAGGGGGCAGACCATGCGACGCGTCAGGAAGATCAAGCCATCGACCAAGAAACGCCCTGAGCTGGACCTGCGCACCCCGTCGGGGCGACGACTTCCTTACTGATTGTGGTCCTTACGACCAACTTACGGGTGGTTCTGTAGATAACATAGGTAACAGAAACATCACGCCGGGGGGCTTGAGGATGAAGAGGCTAATGGTGGTGCCGCCGCGTATCGCCAGGCACAAGGTCCGCGACATCCGTTCGGGCGGCCGCCGCGGGCCCGTGGTCGCCGACCCCAAGGTCGTCGACCTTCGTGCCTACAGCGGCCGTAATGTGATCCTTTTCCCCGGCGGGCCGACGCCCGCCGCGTGATCACACCTTGTAGAGCTTGTCGGCGTAACCCTTGCTGTAGTACGCCTCCAGCTGCTCGACGCTCTCGGTCACCGTCTGGACGTCCTTGACGATCCGGGCGTGCGAGGGCAGCTCGTCGGGGCTCCACGACTCGGGCTTCCACAGAGACGAGCGCATGAACGCCTTGGCGCAGTGGTGGAAGATCTGCTCGATCTCGACCACGAGCGCCAGGTGGGGCCGGTGGCCCTTGACGATCATCTCGTCGAAGAACGGCGCCTCGCGGATCAGGCGCGCCCTGCCGTTGATGCGCAGGGTCTCGTTTCTGCCCGGGATCAGGTAGATCAGCCCGACGTGCGGGTTGCGCAGGATGTTGACGAAGCCGTCGGCGCGGCGGTTGCCGGGCCGGTCGGGGATGGCGATCGTGGAGTCGTCGATCACATGGGTGAAGCCCGCCGGATCCCCCTTCGGGGACACGTCGCAGGTGCCGTCGTCGCTCGAGGTCGCGATCAGGCAGAACGGCGAGGCCGCCAGCCACGCCCGGTCGAGCTCGTGCAGTTTGGGGCGGTCCTTGGTCGCCGCTCGCGGCATCACCTCGCCCAGCAGTTCACGGAGTTCTTCGGCTGATTCGATCTCCATCCAGGTCATTGGCCCATTCTTGACCATCCGCCGGCGAAGCGGGCAACGGGGTCTACCATCGGCGGGCCCGCGCCATCACGTCCAGGAGGGCGTCGCGCTCGGCGGCGAAGGACTCCAGGTCCATGCGCTCGCGTTCGGCGCGCACGTGCAGCATGGTCAGTTCGGTGGCCGCCTGCTGGTAGTCGGACATCGCCCGGCCCAGCCCCGCCTTCTTCGCCCATGCCCGCGCGTGCTTGCGCGCCTTCAGCGTGGTCAGCATGCCGAGATCCTGCGGGCTGAGCAGGCCGGTGCCCTGGTAGCGGGGCAGCACGTCGCCCATCCTGGCCAGCAGCGCCCGCCGCTCGCGTACCGTGACCAGGATCAGCACGACGAGCACCGCCATGATCACGAGGTAGGCGAGGCCGAAGAAGGGCAGGGAGCCGGTGGTGGCGCTGCCGTTCCAGAGCATGTGCAACGACACCGCGCCCAGGTACCCCAGCGGGATCGCCCAGTACCGGCGGCGCACCGCCGCGTACGCCACCCCGATGCCGATCAGCGAGGTGTAGACCGGATGCCCCAGCGGCGAGATCACCCCGCGCAGCACGAACGTCGCCACGGCCCCGTCGACCCCGCCCTGCCCGAACGAGCCCAGGTAGTAGCCGACGTTCTCCACGGCGGCGAAGCCGAGCCCGGCCATGCCCGCGTAGATGATGCCGTCGGTCAGCCCGTCGATCTCGCGCCGCCTGCGCAGCAGCGCCAGCAGCGCGGCGCCCTTCAGGGCCTCCTCGATCACCGGCGCGAGCACGACCGTGCCCACGTCGTCGGTGACGCCCGCGCTGTAGCCGAGCCCGGCGACGACCGCCTGGCCCGCCATCGTGAGCGCGATCCCGAGCACGATCGCCACGCCCGCGCCCCACGCGAAGGCGAAGCCCAGGTACAGCCGGGGCTCGGGCTCCAGCCGGTCAAGCCCGAGGACCGCCGACAGCAGGATCGGCAGCGGCGCCAGCGCGAGCAGCATCGACAGGCCCCAGCCGACGGGGCCGCCGCTGAGCAGCAGGACGGTGAGCACGAGCGCGGCCAGCGCGCTGGACACCCCCAGGCCGAGCAGCAGCCGCAGGCTCGGCCGCGGCGCCAGGGCGGGGGGACGGAGGTCGACAGCCATGCCTCACTGTGCCCCCGTCCTGTCAACGTCCGCTTGACAGCCGCTTGAATCTTTACTCGATCGCTTTCAGGACGGCGTCGGCGATGGAGCGCGGGTCCACGCCGAAGTGCTCGCGCACCGCCTCGCGGGTGTCGGACAGGCCGAAGCCGTCGGTGCCCAGCGAGGTCCAGGGGCGCTCGATCCACGGCGCGATCTGGTCGGGCACCGCCCGCATCCAGTCACTCACCGCGATCACCGGCCCGTCCGTCCCGGCAAGGGCCTGCTTCAGGTACGGCACGCCGTCCGTGGCCATCGCCTCCCTGCGCAGCTCGCTCCAGGAGGTGACCGACCAGACGTCGGCGCCCACGCCGTACTCCTCGTCGAGCATCTTCTGCGCGGCCAGCGCCCAGTGCACGGCGGTACCGCTGGCCAGGATGTGCGCCTGCCCGCCGCCGGCCGAGTACCGGTAGATGCCCTTGACGATGCCTTCCTCGACGCCCTCCGGCATGGCGGGCTGCGGCAGCGGCTCGTTGTAGACGGTGAGGTAGTAGAAGACGTTCTCGGGGGCGGGGCCGTACATGCGGCGCAGGCCGTCGCGCACGATCACACCCACCTCGTAGGCGAAGGCCGGGTCGTAGGACAGCGCGGCCGGGTTGGCCGAGGCCAGCAGGTGCGAGTGGCCGTCGGCGTGCTGGAGCCCCTCCCCGGTCATCGTGGTACGGCCCGCCGTCGCCCCGACCAGGAAGCCCCGGCCGAGCTGGTCGGCCAGCGCCCACATCTGGTCGCCGGTCCGCTGCCATCCGAACATCGAGTAGAAGATGTAGAACGGGATCATCGGCTCGCCGTGGGTGGCGTAGCTGGTGGCGGCGGCGGTGAGGGAGGCCATCGAGCCGGCCTCGGTGATGCCCTCGATGAGGATCTGGCCCTGCTCCGACTCCTTGTAGGCCAGCAGGAGCTCCCGGTCGACGGAGTCGTAGCGCTGGCCGAGCGGGGAGTAGATCTTCGCGGTGGGGAAGAGCGACTCCATGCCGAACGTCCTGGCCTCGTCGGGCACGATGGGCACCCAGCGGCGGCCGGTCTCCGGTTCCCTCATCAGGTCCTTGACCAGGCGGACGAAGGCCATCGTGGTGGCCACCGGCTGCGTGGACCCCTTGGCCAGGGCTTGGAACGGCTTGTCGCCCGGCAGTTCAAGATTTTTCTGGATGTACGCGCGCTTGGGGATGGGGCCGCCGAGTGCCTCGCGGCGCTCCAGCGCGTACCTGACCTCGGGCGAGCCTGGGCCCGGGTGGAGGAACGGCGGGAACTCGCCCTCCAGCGGCGGGACCGGCAGGCCCAGCCGCTCGCCCATCTCCCGGAACTCCGCCAGGCTGAGCTTCTTCATCTGGTGGTTGGCGTTGCGGGCCTCGACCCCGGCGCCGAGCGTCCAGCCCTTGACCGTCTGCACCAGGATGACGGTCGGCGCGCCCTTGAGGGAGGTGGCCCGCTCGTAGGCGGCGTACACCTTGCGCGGCTCGTGCCCGGCCCGGGAACCGCCGACGATCCGCCGCAGTTCCTCCTCGCTCGCGCTCGTGCGCAGGCCGTGGAACAGGTGCTCGCGGATGTAGGCGCCGTCGGAGGCGGCGAACGTCTGGAACTGGCCGTCGGGGATCTCCCCCAGCCGGGCGACCAGCTCGTCGTCGTGGAGCAGGCCGTCCCACTCCCGGCCCCACAACGCCTTGACCACGTGCCACCCGGCGCCGCGGAAGACGCTCTCCAGCTCCTGCACGATGCGGGTGTTGCTGCGTACCGGGCCGTCGAGGCGCTGCAGGTTGCAGTTGATCACGAAGGTGAGGTTGTCGAGCCCTTCGCGGGCGGCCAGGGTGAGCGCCGCCGTGGACTCGGGCTCGTCCATCTCGCCGTCGCCGAGGAAGGCCCAGACGTGGCTGTTGCTCGTGTCCTTGATGCCGCGGTTATGGAGATAGCGGTTGAACCTGGCCTGGTAGACCGCGTTGAGCGGGCCCAGGCCCATGGAGACGGTCGGGAACTGCCAGAAGTCCGGCAGGGCGCGCGGGTGCGGATAGGAGGGCAGCCCGCCGAGGGTCTCGCGCCGGAAGGCGTCAAGCTGCTTCTCGCTCAGGCGGCCTTCGAGGAAGGCGCGGGCGTAGATGCCCGGGGAGGCGTGGCCCTGGAAGTACACCTGGTCGTCGGCGCCGTGGAAGAAATGGTTGAACCCGATCTCGTACAGCCAGGCCGCGGAGGCGTACGTGGCCATGTGCCCGCCCAGGCCCAGCTTGCTGCCCCTGCTGACCATGGCCGCGGCGTTCCAGCGGTCGTAGGCCGCGATGCGCTCCTCCAGCTCCAGGTCACCCGGGTAGGGCGGTTCCTCGGCCGTGGGCACGGTGTTCACGTAACGGGAGGACGTGGCCAGCCTCCGCAGCAGGTAGTCGGCCCGTTCGGGACCGGCAGCCCGCCTGACCGCGTCGAGCGACTCCAGCCACTCGGCGGTCTCCTGAGGATCCAGATCTTTCTCCATACCTACCATTAAACACCCAATGATCGATCATTGGGTGTTCGGGTGACTGGATTCGCGATGTAATCTTGGGTGTGAAACCCGTAGTGCGATCCCCGCTCCGCGACGACATCCGTCAGCAGTTGCTGGACGGCCTGATCACCGGCCGCTGGGCCCCCGGCGAGCGCATCGTCGAACGCCGCGTGGCCGCCGACCTCGGCGTCAGCCAGGCTCCGGTCCGCGAGGCGCTGCGCGAGCTGGAGTCGCTGCGCCTGATCGAGTCCTCACCCAACAAGGGCGCGCGCGTACGCCCCGTCACCCGGGCCGACCTGCGCGAGGTCTACCAGGTGCGGGCCGGGCTCGAAGAGACCGCGGCCCGCCTGGGCGCCCCCGCGGTGGAGGCGCTGGAGGCCCACACGGCCCGGCTCGAAGCGGCCGCGGCGACCGGCTCGCTGTCGGGTCAGGTGTCGGCCGGGATCGCCTTCCACCGGGAGATCGTCGCCGCCTCTGGCAACGCGTTGTTGCTGTCGGTGTGGGACGGCCTGGGCCTGGAGGTGTGGACACACCTGTCGATCCGGGTGTTCCGCGCCGAACTCCACGAGAACGCCGCCGACCACCAGCCGCTCGTGGACGCCTTCCGCGCGGGCGACCCCCGGGCCCCGGGCCTCCTGCGCGAGCACATCCTCAGCTACGCGCCGTGAGAAAGGCCGCGATACGCGCGGACCAGGTGCGGATGCCGGCCACGGTGTCCGAGACGTGCAGGGTCGCGGCCGGGAGCAGGCGGGCGAGCGCCTCGGCCGTGGACAGCGGATGGCCGTCGTCGGTGTCCCAGGCCAGGATCAGCGCCGGGTGCGTCAGCGCGGACAGCTCCGCCGGCGCGGGCAGGTCGGAGGCGGCCAGACCGCGCATGACCGAGGGCAGCAGATCCCAGGAGACGTCCGGCAGCGGGAACGCGGGCCCCTCGGCGAAGATCGCGGGCGGCTCGCCACCGGCCATCAGCTCGGCGAACCCCTTCGGCCCCCGGGTCTCCAGCGCCTCGGCCGCCTCCAGGTAATGGGCGGCCACCGCCTTCCTGGTCTCCCACGCGGTCGGCGGGATGATCAGCACGAGCCGCTCGAAGGCCTCCGGCCGCTTCAGCGCGGCGTGCAGCACGGTGGCCGTGCCCATCGAGGCGCCCATCCCGGTCACCGGCCCGGCGTCCACATGGTCGATCACCGCGAGCAGGTCGTCGGCCAGGTTCGTGAAGACATAGTCCCCGGGTACGGCCCGGCCGGTCGACTCCCCGTGGCCCCGGGCGTCATAGCGAACCAGCCTGGCCACCTCCTCCACCGGCTCCCACGCGAACAGCCCGTGCCTCCGCTCACCGGCCCGGCTGGACATGGCGCCGTGGACGTGGACCGCGAGCGGCCCGCCCTCCCTGCCGCTCACCGCACCGGCCAGGTCGGCTCCCTCTCGGGCGACGGTTACCATCACTTCCTCCTCAGCGTGGTGTGGATGCCCACGGCGGCGACCGTACAGACCGCCGCGATCGCCCACAACCGGCCACCGAACGGCAGACGCGCTAAGGTCGCGCCAACCACACAGAACCAACCGCAAAAGAACCGACAGCATCGACGAAAGGCCCGCGACCCATGCCCCGCACGATCGCCACCGCGACCCGCGTCGACCTGCCCGAGCTGCTGGAGTTTCTGCGCCCGCGCCACCACGGGCTGCTGTCCACGACCCGCGCGTCCGGCCGCCCCCAGCTCTCCCCGGTCGCCTGCGGCGTGGACGAGTCCGGGCGGATCGTCGTGTCCACCTACCCGGACCGGGCCAAGGCGCACAACGCCCGGCGCGAGGAGCAGGTGTCGATCTGCGTGCTGTCCGACGACTGGAACGGCCCGTACGTGCAGGTCGACGGCCGCGCCGAGGTCTTGGACATGCCGGCCGCCGAGGACGCGCTGGTGGAGTACTTCCGGTGCGTCGCCGGCGAGCACCCGGACTGGCAGGAGTACCGCGAGGCCATGCGCCACCAGGACAAGTCGCTGATCCGGATCACCATCGACTCCTGGGGCCCGATCGCCACCGGCGGGTTTCCCGCGCGACTGGCGGACTGACATCGGGGATGCTGGAGGGGTGGCGGAAGGCATCTTCATCCGGCTGCTCGGATCGGTGGACGCGCGGGACGGCTCGCGCGCCGTCGAGCTCGGGCCGCCGCGCAGGCAGGCCGTGCTGGCGATGCTGGCCGCGCACGCGGGCGCGCCGGTCACGGTGGAGGGGCTGGTCGACGGGGTGTGGGGCGAGAGCGCCCCGCGCAGCGCGGTACAGAACGTCCACACCTACATCGCCGGTCTACGGCGGGCACTGGAGCCCGAACGGTCCCCGCGCGCCCCGGCCGGGCTGCTGAGAGGTGTGCGCGGCGGTTACCTGCTGGCCCTGGACCCCTCGTGCGTCGACTCCCTGGTCTTCGCCGACCGCCTGGAGCGGGCCCGCGCCTTACCGGCGGACCGGGCGCTGGCCCATCTGGACGAGGCGCTCGGGCTGTGGCGCGGTCCCGCGCTGTTCGGCCTGCCGGGACCGTTCGCGGAGACCGAGGGGCAGCGGCTGGAGGAGCTCCGGCTGACCGCCGTCGAGGAGAGGGCCGCGCTGCTGCTCGACGCGGGCCGCGACGCCGACGCGCTGGACGGTCTCGAACAGGTGGCCCACGCCCATCCGCTGCGCGAGCGGCTGTGGGAGCTGCTGATCCGGGCCCAGGCCGGCAGCGGGCGCCGGGCGGAGGCGGTCAGATCCTTCGAGCGGGCGCGCCACAACCTGGCCGAGGAGCTGGGCGTGCGTCCCGGGCAGGGATTGCGCGAGGCCCTTGAGGGGCTTGAGCAGGTCCGTGAAGGCCTGGGGCAGGTCCGTGAGGGGCCGGGGCAGGTCCGTGACCGCCGCGCGCCGCAGCAGTTGCCGCGCGACCTGCGCGCCTTCGTGGGCCGCGAGGCCGAGACGGCGGCGCTGTGCTCGCTGCTGGCGCCGCCTCCCGGCACGTCGCAGGCGTCCGTGGTGGCCGTCACCGGCGTGGCGGGGGCGGGCAAGTCCGCGCTCGCCGTCCACGTGGCCCACCTGCTGCACACCCGTTTCCCCGACGGCCGGCTGTTCACGAACCTGCGCGGCGCCACGCCCGGGGTTCAGGAGGTGAGCCCGCTGGAGGCGCTGGGCCGGTTCTTACGGGCGCTGGGCGTGGCGGCCGAGGACGTACCGGTCGATCTGGACGAGGCCATCGCCCTGTGGCACAGCCGCCTGAACGGCCGGCGCCTGCTCGTCGTGCTCGACGACGCCAAGGACCCGGCCCAGGTACGGCCGCTGCTGTCGGTGCCGGAGGGCAACGCCGTACTGCTGACCAGCAGGGAGTCCTTCTCCTGCGTCGACGACTGCGCGCAGGTCGGCCTGGCGACGCTGCCGGAGCCGGAGGGCGCGGCCATGCTGGCCGAGCTGGTGGGCGGTGATCGGGTACGGGCCGAGCCGCGGGCGGGCCGGCGGCTGGTCGAGCTGTGCGGCGGGCTGCCACTGGCGATCCGGGTCGCGGCGGCGCGGCTGCTGGACGACCCGCACGCGGGCCTGGCCCGGCACGTGGCCCTGCTGGAGGACGAGCACTCCCGGCTGGAGGAGCTGCAGGCGGGCGACATCGCGGTGCGCTCCAGCCTGATGGGCAGCTGGAGCGCGCTGGCCGGCAGCGAGCACGAGCGCGACCGGCAGGCTGCCGCCGCCCTCGCCGCCCTGGGGCTGCTCGACGTGGCCGAGTGGTCGCCGCGGGTGGTGGCGGCGCTCATGGGGACGGACGTCGCGGTCGCCGAGCGGGCGCTGAACCGGCTGGCCGCGGCGCATCTGATCGACCGCCTGCGGTCCGGCCGCTACCACCTGCACGACCTCGTACGGCTGTTCGCCCGCGAGATCGCCCCGCCACAGCGCCGCGAACCGCTGCGCAGAGCCCTGGGCTTCTACGCCGCCACCGCCCGCGCGGCCACGGTCCTGCGCGACCCGCACCGGGTGCAGCCCGCCGGCCCGCCGGTCACCGCCGCGCCGCAGCCCTTCGCCGGCCGGGACGAGGCGTGCGCGTGGCTCGTCGCCGAGGATCCCAACCTGGTCGCGGCGGCGTGGCAGGCGATGGGCGAGCCCGACGACGAGATCGCCGCGCTGGGCGTCGCCGTGACGTTCGCGCTCCTGTGGCACCAGATCGACGCGTGCGCCATGGCCGACATGCGGCGGCTCAACGAGCGGGCCCTGGCCGTGTCGCGGCGGCTGGGCCAGGACCGGCTGATCCTGGAGTGCCACAACCACCTGGGGCACGCGGCCAACTGCCACCACCGGACCCCCGAGGCCATCTGGCACTACGAGCGGCAGCTCGACCTGGCCAGGCGGCTGGCGGACCCGTTCTGCGAGCAGCGCGCCCTGGGCAACATGGCCTCCACCCAGCACACCGGCGGCCTGTTCGCGCAGGCGCTCGACTCCGCCCTGACCCAGCTGGCCCTCGCCCGCCGGGAGGGGTTCGCCGTCGGGGAGCGCTTCGCGCTGTTCATCGCCGGCTCCGCCTACCGCGGCCTGGGCCGGTCGGCCGAGGCGCGGGACCTGCTGACGCGGGCGTTCGACCTGGCCGTCGAGGCGGGCGACGACTTCCAGGTCCTTTCCACGGGCCGCGAGCTGGCCGAGCTCTACCTGGACCTGTACGACTTCGAGGAGGCGCTGGAACGGCTGACGCGCACCCACGCGCTGGCCGTGGCGCTCAACAGCAAGAAGTGCACGATCGCCTGCCTGATGGCCCTGGCCACGGCCTACCGGCGGCTCGGCGACCCGTCCAAGGCCCACGCCCACCTGACCGAGGCCGCCGCCCTGATCGAGGAGACCGGCGACGCCTACCACCTCGAACGCCTCCATCAGGAGGAACGGGCGGTCCGCCTTGATCTCAGCTGAGGTTGAGGTTCTACCGTGGGGGTCGTGAGACGTGGACGGATGCTCGCCGTGCTGCTCGTGGCCTGGTTCATGGCGCAGTTCGACTTCTTCGTGGTCAACGTGGCCGCGCCGGCCTTCGAGCGGGAGCTGGGCGCGAGCCAGGCGCAGCTTGAGCTGATCGTGGGCGGCTACGCGTTCACGTTCGCCGCCGGGATGATCACCGGCGGGCGGCTGGGCGACCGCTACGGCTACCGCAGGATGTTCGTCGCCGGGATGACCGCGTTCACCCTCGCCTCGGTCCTGTGCGGGCTGGCGCTCGACCCGGCCCAGCTCATCGCCGCCCGGCTCCTGCAAGGACTGGCCGGCGCGATCATGGTGCCGCAGGTGCTGGCGATGATCCCGGTGATCTTCGAGCCGCGCGAGCGCCCCAAGGCCGTCGGCTGGTACGGCCTCGCGGGCGGCGTCGGCGCGATCGCCGGGCAGGTGCTCGGCGGGCTGCTGCTCACCGTCGACGTCCTGGGCCTGGGATGGCGGATCGTCTTCCTGCTCAACCTGCCGATCGGCGTGGTCACGGTCATCCTGGCGGCCCGCCTGCTGCCGAAGGCCGACTCGGGGACGTACGCGCGGCTGGACCTGCGCGGCGCCGCCGGGCTGGCGATCGGGCTTGCGTTGCTGCTGGTGCCGCTCGGGCTCGGGCACAGCCTGGGCTGGCCGGTGTGGGCGTGGGTGTGCATGGCCGGCGCCGTACCGGTGCTGGCGCTGACCGGGCGGTGGCAGCGCGTCCTGGCGGCGCGCGGCGGTCAGCCCGTGCTGGACCTGGCGTTGCTGAAGGTGCGCTCCTACGTCGCCGGGGTCGGCGCGGTCACCGCTTTCACCGCCTATTTCGTGTCGTTCATGTTCACGCTGACGCTGCTGCTGCAGGGCGGGTTCGGGCTGGACGCGTTCCAGGCGGGGCTGGCGTTCGCGCCGATGGGGCTGATGTTCTCGATCACCTCGCTGCTCGGCAGCCGCCTGGTCCGCCGGTACGGCCCGCGGGTCGTCGTGATCGGCGGCTGTGTCACCGCGGCCGGGCTGACCGGGATGCTCTTCGTGGAAGGGGTGCCGTGGACCATCGCGGCGCTCATGGTGGTCGGCACCGGCAACGGGCTGGTGCTGCCGCAGCTCATCGGCACCGCGCTGGTCGAGGTGGAGCCGGGTCAGGCGGGCATCGCCTCGGGCTTCCTGACGACGGCCCAGCAGTTCGCCGGCTCCGGCGGGGTCGCGGTGATCGGCGCGGTGTTCTTCGCGGCGGCGTCGGGACCGGGAGGTTACGCCGCGGGCATGCGCTGGTCGGCCGCGATCGATCTGGCGCTGATCCTGGTCGTGGTCGCCGTGGTGGCCTACAACGGCCGCCGGGCGCTCAACCGAGCTGAGCTTCCAGTCCCTTCACGTCGGACATGACCCAGTACTCGGCGAAGCGGCCGCCTTCTGCCCGCAGGATGTCGTGGCCGCTGAAGGCGACCGGCCTGCCCTGATGGTCGCCGCTGAACGTCCAGCGGGCGGCCACGAGGTCGCCGGTGACGATCGGGCCCACGTCGAGGGTGACCTTCACGCCGGTGAAAGGTTCGTGCCCCTGCTTCAGCACCTCGATCAGCTCGTCGGGGCCCCGTACGTCCATGCCGGGCCAGTGGCCGGCGAAGTCGTCCGTGACGAGTTCCCGGGCGAGTTCGAAGTCGCCGTTCCACATCTCCAGGAGCCAGCGTTCGTACAGGTTGATGACCATATCCAGCGACGTACCCACTAGGTTGCCCTTCATGAACGTTGCGATTACCGGGGGTTATGTCGTGCCCGTGACGGGCGCGCCTGTCGAGAACGGCACCATTCTCATCCAGGACGGGAAGATCACCGCCGTCGGCGCGGACGTGGCCGTGCCGGACGGCGTCGAGATCGTGGACGCGGGCGGCGCCTGGGTGCTGCCCGGCTTCGTCGAGGCCCACGGGCACATGGGCGTCCACGAGGAGGCCGACGGCTGGGCCGGCCAGGACACCAACGAGATGACCGACCCGAACGGCGCCCGCCTGCGCGCGCTCGACGCGATCAACCCGGCCGACCTCGGCTTCGGCGACGCGCTGTCCGGCGGCGTCACCACCGCGGTGATCAAGCCGGGCTCCGCCAACCCCATCGGCGGGCAGACCGTGGCGCTCAAGTGCTGGGGCAGGAGCGTGGAGGAGATGCTCCTGCGCGAGCCGGTCAGCGTGAAGAGCGCGCTCGGCGAGAACCCCAAGCGGGTGTACGGCGACCAGAAGAAGCTGCCCTCGACCCGCCAGGGCGTGGCCGCGGTGATCCGCGACGCGTTCATGAAGGCCCAGGACTACCGGGCCAAGCGGGCGGCTGCGGCCGACGAGGGCAAGCCGTTCGACCGGGACGGCACGATGGAGGTGCTGGTCAGGGTGCTGGATGGGGAGCTGCCGTGGTGCCAGCACACCCATCGGGCCGACGACATCGCGACCGCCCTGCGGCTGGCGGACGAGTTCGGCTACCGGGTGATCGTCAACCACGCCACCGAGGGGCATCTGCTGGCCGACGTGCTCGCCGAGCGGCGGATTCCGGTGATCATCGGGCCGCTGTTCACCAGCCGGACGAAGGTGGAGCTGCGGCAGCGGTCGTTGCGCAACCCCGGCATTCTGGCCAGGGCGGGCGTCGAGCTGGCCATCACGACCGACCATCCCGTGGTGCCGATCCACTTCCTGGTGCACCAGGCGACGCTGGCCGTGAAGGAAGGGCTCGACCGGGAGACGGCGCTTCGGTCCATCACGGTGAACCCGGCCAAGATCATGGGGCTGGACGACCGGGTCGGGGCGCTGGCGCCGGGGCTCGACGGCGATGTGGTGATCTGGTCGGGGGATCCGCTGGACGTCATGAGCAGGGCGCTGCGGGTGTTCGTGTCCGGGCGTGAGGTGTACACGTTCTCCGATGAGCTGGGCGAGGGTGTGGTGGCTGACCCCTACTACCGCGAGTCCTGATTTTTCACTTCTTAACGCGCCGCGTCCTGGTTGGGGGCGCGGCGCGTTGGTTTGCGGCATGCCGTACAGTGAAAAAATCTAACACTCGTTCAATTTGTTTGCGGAGGCTTCTCCCATGGCCAACCCCTATGCGGCGTTGTTCAGGACGCCCGGCGCCGTGGCCTTCTCCCTCGCCGGATTCGTGGGGCGCATGCCCATCTCGATGACCGGTATCGGAGTGCTGACGATGTTGTCCCAGATGCGGGGCGGCTACGCGCTCGCCGGAGCCGTGGCCGCGACCTTCACGCTGTCCACCGCCCTCGCGGGGCCGCAGGTGTCGCGGCTGGTGGACCGGCTGGGGCAGGGGCGGGTGCTGCTGCCCGCGGCCGGGCTCAGCGTCGCCGGGCTCGCCGCCCTGCTGCTGTGCGCCCGCTCCGGCGCGCCCGCCTGGACGTTGTTCGTCTTCGCCGCGCTGGCGGGGACGCTGCCCAACCTGGCCGCGATGGTCCGCGCCCGCTGGACCCACGCGCACCGCGGCTCCCCCCACCTGCACGCGGCCTTCTCGCTGGAGTCGGTGGTGGACGAGCTGACCTTCGTCGTCGGCCCGGCGCTGTCGGTGGCGCTGTCCACGGCGTTGTTCCCCGAGGCGGGCCCGCTGGTGGCGGGCGTGCTGCTGGTGGCCGGGGTCCTGCTGCTGGTGCCGCAACGGCGTACCGAGCCGCCCGTCCAGAGGTACGACGCCGCCGCCGGCCCGAGCCGCTCGGCCATCCGGATCCCGGCGGTACGGCTGCTGGCGCTGCTCCTGGCGGCGGGTGGCGTGATCGCGGGCACGGTCGACGTGGTCAGCGTGGCCTTCGCCGCCCTGGCGGGCGCACCGGCGAGCGCCGGGTTCGTCCTGGCCGCCTACGCGGGCGGGTCGGCGCTGTCCGGGCTGGTGTTCGGGGCGCTGCGGCTCGCGGTGCCGCTGCCCCGGCTGCTGCTCGTCAGCGTGACCGGGACCGCGCTGACCACGGTGCCGCTGCTGTTCGCGGGCGGGGTGGCGGCGCTGGCCGCGGCGGTGTTCGCCGCCGGGCTGTTCTTCGCCCCTACGATGATCGTGGTGATGAGGCTCGTGGAGCGCGCCGTTCCCGCCTCGTCGCTCACCGAGGGGATGACCTGGGCGATCACCGGGCTGAGCGCGGGCATCGCGCTGGGCGCGGCGCTCGCGGGCGCGCTGGTCGACCAGTATGGCCCGACGAGCGGGTTCGGCGTCGCCGTCGCGGCGGGAGCGGTCGCGCTGGCGCTGGCCGTCCTGGCCGCCCGTACCCCGGCAGGAAAGGAGGCGGAAGGTGAACGAGCCGCTCACTGACGGGCGCCGCATCAAGGGCGAGCAGCGCAAGCGGGAACTGATCGAGGCGACGATCCGGGTGGTCGCCCGCGACGGCGTGGCCGGCGTCAGCCACCGCACCGTCGCCAAGGAGGCCGGCCAGCCCGCCACCGCCGCCGCCTACTACTTCAAGGCCATCGACGACCTGCTCACCGCCGCGCTGACCTCCTGCATGGACGAGGACGCCGAGCGCATGCGCCGCCTGGCCGACGTGGACGACCCCGAGGAGGGCCTGCGGGCCCTGGCCGAGCTGATGTGCCAGGTCGTCGCCGCCCCCGCCCACCTGCTCGCCGAGTACGAGCTCTACCTCCTGGCCGCCCGCCGCCCCGAGCTGCGCGAGCCCACCCGGCGCTGGCTGGCCGCCGTCGAGCGCTTCGGCCGCCGCCACACCGACGATCCGGTACGGCTGCGCGTCCTCGCCGGCACGATCGACGGCGTGCTGATGCAGGCGTTGCTGACCGACACGCCGCCCGGCCGGGAGGAGTGGGAGGGCATCCTGCGGGCCGTACTGCTCACACCCGGTCCAGAAACCGGGCGATGAGCGGGGCGATCTCCGGCAGGTCCTCCTCCAGGGCGAAGTGCCCGGTGTCAAAGACGTGGAGCTCGGCGCCGGGCAGGTCGCGCAGGTAGGCGCGGGCGCCGGGCTCGGGGAAGAACGGGTCGTTGCGACCCCACACGATCAGGGCGGGCGGGGTGTGCTCACGCAGCCACGCCTGCCACCTGTCGTACTGCCCGACGTTGGAGTGGTAGTCGAAGGCCAGCGCGATCTGGGCCTCCTTGCGGCCGGGCAGGTCCAGGAAGTGCTGGTCGAGGGTCCAGCCGTCGGGCGAGAGGCGCTCGGGGTGCCGGGTGCCCGACTCGTACTGACCGCGGGTGCCTTCCAGGGTGAGCAGGCCGCGGATCGTCTCCTCGGCGCCGGGCGTCTCCGGCCGCAGGGCGACGAAGTCGCGGGCTCCCGCCGACAGGCCCTCCTCGTAGGCGTTGCCGTTCTGGATCACGAGACCTGCGATCCACTCGGGGTGCCGCAGCGCGAGGCGGAAGCCGATCGGGGCGCCGAAGTCGAAGACGTACATGGTGAAGCGGGTGAGGCCGAGCTCGCGCACGAACCCCTCGGTGATGTCGGCGAGCCGGTCGAAGGAGTAGGTGAAGTCCTCGGGCGCCTCGGTGTGGCCGAAACCCGGGTAGTCGGGGGCGATCAGCCGGTACCGGTCGCCCAGTTCGGCGATCAGCTGCCGGAACTGGTGCGAGCCGGACGGGAAGCCGTGCAGCAGCAGGAGCACGGGCGCGTCGGGCGTGGCGGGGACGGACTCGCGGTAGAAGACGCGCACGCCTTCGACGTCGGTATACATGCTGACTAATGCCTTTCTCTAAAGAAGATGCATTAGTTCTAGCGTGTCGCGATCTAATGCGTCAACCCGCAGATATAGAATTAGTGACATGACGGATCCGCTGACCGGCGAACATCTGGCCCTCGACCTCGTCAACACCAGGCCGAGCGTCGGGGACCTCCTCGCCACCCCCGCCGACCTGCGCCACTGGCTGGTTCTCCAGCGGGGAAGGCTGCGGGACGAGCCGGTCGCCGAGCGCGACGTCGCCCAGGTACGCGAGCTGCGCGAACTGGTGGCCGTCGCCGTCTCGCACCTGCGCGCCGGAACCGCCCCGCCCGATGAGGTCCTGCGCGCCCTCACCCAGGCGCAGCGAATGGCGCCCGCCTACCGCGAGCTCTCCTGGCGCGACGGGGCCGTCGCCGCGCTCCCCCGGCGCTCCGGCACTCCCGGCGAACGCCTGGTGGCCCAGCTCGCCGAAGCCGCCGCCGACCTGCTCGCCGGGCCCGACGCCGGCCGTATCCGGCAGTGCGAGGGACATGACTGCGTGATGTTGTTCGTCCCCGCGCACCCGCGCCGCCGCTGGTGCTCGACGGCCCGCTGCGGCAACCGCGCCCGCGTGGCCCGCCACTACCAGCGGCACAAGCCCGCCTGAACTCTTCCGAATTCTCGAACCATCGATCAGGTCCGGGCGTCAAACGAGATCACAAGCATCTGGAGTGGTTCATGTGATGATCCGGCCGAACCCCGCCGCCGTGAGTGTGTCTTCGGCATGGTGAGCCGCAAGCGCGCCGCACGTTCCCGGCGGAGCATCGACGTGACCCGGCTTCCCGAGGACGTCGTGGCTCTCCTCGACCACCTCCCGCCCGGCGAGAACCTGGTCGTCACGCGCGACGGCGCGCCGATCGCGACGATCGCCGGCACGATCGACGTGGTCGAGGGCGCCGTCGTCGACCGCGGGGCGCCCGACGAGGTCACCGAGCAGGTGCCGGCCGACTACGACGGCGTGACCGTCGTGGCCACCGCGATGGAACTGTCGGCCGCGGCCCGGGTGGCGCTGTCCACCCAGCTCGGCCCGGACTACGTCGTCCTCGACATGAAGGCGGCCCCGTTGACGGCCGACGTGCTTCTGGCGCCACCGGGCAGCCCGCAGCTCATCGGGGCGCTGCGGGGGATGTTCACGAAGGCTCGCATCATCGTCACCGAGATCGAGGACGACGAGCTCGGAGTCCAGTACCACGGTCCGGTCCGGCGGCTGCTCGACGCCGGGGCCGAAGCGTATCTGCCGCCGGCGAACCTCCCGCGCCTGGCCATGCAGCTCGACTACACGCTCAACCACGGGCGCGAACTCTCCGGCGGGACCGCCGCGCAGCCGCAGATCGCCCCGGCGGACTGAAATCAGCTCCGTTCGGAGACGCCGGACGCCCGGCCCCCGTGCGGGGC
>NZ_JBHYJD010000008.1:0-260998 GCF_042740555.1 Nonomuraea sp. NPDC059007
GGTCGTCGCGGGCGGCATGATGTTGGCCATCGCGGCACCCTGGATGAAGAAGACGGCTCCGGCGGCTGGTCACAGATCTTCCAGCGGGACGTACGGGTCGGGCAGGCCGAAGCCCGCGGGGCCGAAGCAGGCCAGGGCTTCCGGGCTGCGCATGATCGGCGGGGTGGAGATGCCGTAGACGGTCAGGCGCTGGCCGTAGGCGAGGGACTCGGTGGGGATGGGCGCGCCCGACTCGGTGTTGAGCGTGCAGATGAGGTCGGGGACGATGGCGACCATCGTGCCGTTGCGGCGGGCGACGAGGTGCTCGTTCTGGAAGGTGATCTCCAGGACGTCGCCGGGGTCGCCGGTCGCCTCCAGCCTGGCCGTGCCGCGGGCGAAGCCGTCCACGGTGCGGCGTTCGACGTCGACGACCTTGCCGTGGAACAGGACCGTGCCGAGGCTGTAGATCGTGCCGGCGAGCATCTTGGTGAGGGCGTCGAAGGGGTCGGCGTGGGTGGCGCGGGCCTCGCGCAACGTCTCGCCGATGCGGCGGCAGAGCGTCAGCGTGCCGTGGACGGAGGTACGCCGGACCTCGGCCGTGTCCATCGGGTAGTCGCTGATGTAGGAGGCGCCGCCCATCTGGATGGTCAGCGCGCGGGCGAGCTGTTCCATGCGCTTGTTGTCACCGGCGGTGATGATGGCGGTGTCGCCGTGGTCGGAGGCGATGGCCATGGGCGAGCCGGACACGCCCAGCACGCCGAAGGTCTGCATCTGGAGCTCGGGGAAGGCCCGTCCCATGCCGTCGGCGTCGACCACGGGCAGGCCGAGCTGGGCGGCGAGCATGAGCGGGATCATGCTGTTCAGGCCGCCGCACTCGGTCGGCATGACGGCGTGAGCCGTACGCCCGAGATGCCTTTCCAGGGCGCGGAACGCGGCCGCGTTGCCGTCGCCGGACGGGAGCTTTTCCACGAACACCGTCGGAGCGCCCATCATCGACGACGGCAGCACGAGCGCGCCGTCGGGCAGCTCGTCGGCGCCGATGATGTGCACGGTGCGGCCCGCCGCCATCTCCTTCTCCACCAGCAGGCGCCCGATGTAGGGGTCTCCACCGCCGCCGGTGCCCAGGACGGCGGCGCCTTCCGCCAGGTCGTGCAAACCCTGCGGGGTCAGGTCGTAGCCCACTGGGGCGCCTCCTTCGGGGTGCGGCCGAGGTCGAGGTCGCCGACGGCGCGGACGATGACGCGCACGGCGTTGCCGGGCAGGTAGTTGACGTGGATCTCGTCCACGTGCACGACCTGGACGCTCGCGGGTGCGGCACCCGCCGAGACGGCCAGGTCGATCGCCTCGGCGCGCGCCTGGCCGAGGACGTCGGCGCGGGTGAGTTGTGGGCCGGTGAGGAACAGGCGGTCGACCTCGCCGCCGATCTGGCCGATGGCGGCGCCGATGGCGTTGGCGACGCCATAATGCTCGGGGATGCGTACCTCCGGGACGCCGGGCAGGCCGGGCGGCATGAGGATGCTGCCGCCGCCGACGATGACGACGGGCAGCGGCTCGGCGCTCAGGCGCATCCGGTCGACGAGACCCGCCACCCGATCGGCCATCCACGCCACTCCGCGCCGGACCAGATCCCGGTCCAGGCGGCTGACGAGCGCCGGGTCTCCGAGTTCGGCCAGGCCGGCGGCGACGGCCAGGTCGGTGGCGGTGAGGGTGTCGCCGCCGAAGACCAGGGCCTGCTCGGTGAGCCGGTAGCCGACCGAGTCGGGGCCGATCCGCAGGCCGGGATCGAGGGTGACGCGGCTGCCGCCGCCCAGGCCGACGGAGATGACGTCGGGCATGCGGAAGTTGGTGCGTACGCCCGCGATGTCCACATCGGTGCTGGCCTGGCGCGGGTAGCCGCCGGTCAGCACGCCGACGTCGGCGGTGGTGCCGCCGATGTCGACCACGGCGGCGTCGGTGACGTCGGCCAGGAAGGCGGCGCCGCGCATGCTGTTGGTGGGGCCGCTGGCGAAGGTTCTGACGGGGTATCTGCGCGTGTACTCGGCGTCCATGAGGGTGCCGTCGTTCTGCGACAGGAACAGCGGGGCGCGCACCCCGACGGCGGTGAGCGCGCCGGTGAAGGCGTCGACGATCTCGTCGGCCAGGTCGAGCAGGCAGGCGTTGACGATCGTGGCCGACTCCCGTTCGAGCAGCCGGATGCGGCCGATCTGGTGGGACAGGCTCACCCGCAGGTGCGGCAGTTCGGCGCGCAGGATGTCGGCGGCGGTCAATTCCGCCTCGGCGGTGACGGGCGAGAAGACCGAGCTGATCGCCACCGTGGTGATGTCGCGGGCGGCCAGGTCTGCGGCGGCCCGCTTGAGCTCGTCGGGCTTCAACGGCGAGATGGGACGGCCGTCGACCTCGTGCCCGCCGTGACACATGTGCACGCTCGGGCGGATGGCCGCGATCAGCTCGGCCGGCCAGTCGGAGGTGGGCGGCAGCGCGGCGGTCGCGGGCAGCGCGAGCCGTACGACGCCGGTGCGGGCCAGGCGGCGGCGGGTGACGAGCGCGTTGGTGAAGTGGGTGGTGCCGATCATGACGGCGGTGACCTGGCCGCGGTCGAGGTTGTGGCTGTCCAGCAGGTCGGTCAGCGCCGTGACGACGCCGCGGGTCACGTCGGCGGTCGTCGCCGTCTTGATCGTGGCCACGACGTTCATGGCCGGGTCGAGGAGGACGGCGTCGGTGTGGGTGCCGCCCACGTCGATGCCTATGCGCACGGTGCGGTGCTCCTGTCTGTGGGAAGGCCGGGGTACGGCGCCGCGCTCATGCGGCGGATGCCCGGTTGGAGCCGGTCAGCCCTGCCTTGCCGGCCAGGGCGTACAGGACGAAGGCGGCCAGCAGCGCGTTGAGCGCCGGGATGCCCCAGGTGACGTAGTGGCCGATGAGCGCGGCGGCCACCCAGACGGCCAGCGCCGCCGGCGCCCAGCCGGGCGAGCGCGCGGGCAGGGCGCCCTGCTCGCGGGAGGTGTCCAGGACGGCCCGCCACGTGCGGACGACGTAGTACTCGGCCACCATGATCCCGGCGATCGGCGGGATCGCCACGCCGAGCAGGATGAGGAAGCCGACCAGGTGGTCGGCCATGCCGAGGGCGGCCAGCGCGGTGCCGACCACGCCGAGCCCGACGGTGACCGCGGCCCGCCCGGCCTTGAGGCCGAACGCGGTGTAGAGGGTGTTGGTGACGCCCAGGCTGGCGGCGTACAGGTTCCAGTCGTTGACCTTCGCCGTCGCGGTGATCAGCACGAGGACGCCGACCGTCCCGGAGGTGGTGGTGACGATGGTGACGACGTCGCCGGTACGCAGCGCGTGGGCCAGCAGGACGCCGACGAGCGCGAGCACGTACTCGCCCAGGGAGATGCCGAGGACGGTCTGCTTGACGACGTCGGCGGCGTTGCGGTTGAAGCGGCACATGTCCGGCGAGATGACCGCGCCGACGATGAACCCGCCCGCGACCAGGGTCGCGCCCTGGGCCAGGCTCATCGCCGGGCCCGCCGGGCTGGAGGCGATGAGCTCGCCGAGCGGGCGCTGGGCCAGTTCGACCGCGATGGCCCAGCCGGCCAGCGCCAGGAACGCCGGGACGGTGATCCACGCGGTCCAGGCCATGCCGGCGAAGCCGTGCACGACGATCGCGGTGATGGCCAGGCCGCCGGCGATCGCCCAGATCCAGGCCGGTGAGCCGCCGAGCAGGCCGGAGACGCCCCTGGCCAGCACGGCGGTCTGGACGCCGAACCAGCCGAGCAGCGCGGTGGCGATGACCAGGCCGACCAGGCCGGAGCCGTACCTGCCGAAACCGGCCCAGCGCGCCAGCAGGCTGGTCGACAGGCCCTCGCGCATCCCGGCGACGCCGAGCGCGATCGCGACCAGTTCCAGGATGGCGGCGCCCAGGGTGACGGCGAGCACGGCCTGCCAGAACGTCATGCCGAGACCGAGGGTGGCGCCCAGCAGGAACTGCGACAGTGCGCTGAGCAGGCCGAAGCGCTGGACGGCGATGGTCATCCAGCCGTAGCGGGCCGACGCGGGGACGCGCTCAAGGGCGTAGTCCTCGCGGGCCAGGCCGGTGTCGGGGGGTAAGGCCGCCTCGGCGGTTGGGGGGTGCGACATCGGTGATCCCTTCCGGGTGATGTGCCAGCGGATATGCCGACGCTAGAGAAGAGATCGCGATATCAAAAGGGGCACGTCGCTTGGGAGCGTTCCGGGATCTTCGGATGGAACTGGTCGAGGCGCGTCCCGATGCGGGACGCGCACGCCTGCCGCCCGGTCGCGGCCGTGGCGGTGGCGTGGATTGACTTACTTGACGAGCCAGAGCTTCTTGCCGCAGTTGTCGAACTTGCCCGCCCAGCAGGTGTAGGTGAACAGCTTCTTGATGCCGCGCAGCTCGAACTGGCGGGTGCCGGTGACGCCGTCCCACGCGGTGACGCGGCTCTTCCACTGGCCGTTCTTCTGGTAGCGGAACCAGGCGTAGCCCTTCTTGCCGCCGACCTTGTCGAAGCCCTTCCAGCTGATCCGCCATGCGCCGGGGCCGGTCTTCTGGACGACGCCGCGGGTGTAGGCCTTGCCGTCGCTGGAGAACAACTTCTTCCAGACCACGATGCCCGACTGGCTCTGTGCGGCGGTGGTGGCGCTCTGCGCGTTGGCGGCGGGCGCGATGGCCAGACCGGCGGCGATCGAACCGGCGATGGCGGTGGTGGCGAGAAGCTTACGCATGATTCCTGACTCCCATCAGTGGTGGCGCCGGTGTTGTCCGGCAACGCAAAACTTAGGAAGGATCGGGGGCGACATCCGCGTACAAATCCACACATGGCGAAAGAACTTCGCGTCTGGTGAACGGCTTGCGTCCGGGATGGTGGCTCGAGGTGGGGAGGCGTGGGATGGCGGAGCCGGGGTCGGTGCCGGCGACGGCCAGCCCGATGACGAAACCCGCGACCTCCTCAAGCTGGCGGGCGCGATCCAGCGGCCCCAGCACCGCCGGGACCCCGCCGGCATCACGAACCAGGTCGCCGACGACGCGCAACGCCCGCTGGTCGTCACCGCACATCGCCACCGGCGCCGGTCCACTGAAGGGGAGGGGAAGACGTTGAAGGCCTTCACCCGCCGAGGATGCGTTCCTCACCACCTCCCGGCACTTGCGCACGGCGCCCGGCGATCTAGCGTGGGTCCCGAGACGATTGGAAAGAGGGCATCAGATGCTGCCAACCATCAGGCTCCTTTGCGCGATTGTCACCACGCTCGTCCTGGCCGTCGCCACCGGCGGCCCCGCCGGAGCGGCCACCGACCGGGAGTTACCCGAGTCGATCCCACTGCCCAACGGCTTCCGGCCCGAGGGCATCGCCATCGGCTCCGGCCCGCTCGCCTACTTCGGCTCGCTGGCGAACGGTTCCATCTACCGGGCCGACCTGCGTACCGGGCGCGGCGCGATCATCAGCGAGGGTCCCGGCACCCCGTCCGTCGGGATGAAGATCGACGGGCGCGGACGCCTGTTCGTGGCGGGCGGCACGGCCGGGGACGCCCGCGTCATCGACACCCGCACCGGCCGGGTCCTGGCCTCCTACCGGCTGGCCACCGGCGCCGGGTTCGTCAACGACGTCATCCTCACCCGCGACGCCGCGTGGTTCACCGACTCCGCCAACCCCGTGCTCTACAAGCTGCCCCTGCGCGGCGGACGGCTGCCCGCCGACGTGGTGCGGGTCCCGCTCACGGGAGATCTGGTGTACGGCACCGGCATCAACGCCAACGGCATCGCCGCGACCCCCGACGGCCGGGGCCTGATCGTCGTGCAGTCGAACACCGGCGGCCTGTTCCGCGTGGACGGCTCCGGCACCACCTCCCGGATCGACCTGCACGGCGAGTCGCTGCCGCAGGGCGACGGGCTGCTGCTGCGCGGCCGGACCCTGTACGCGGTGCAGAACCGCATCAACACCGTGGCCGTCCTGCGGCTGAACGCGGCGGGGACCGAGGGCCGTGTGGTCCGGCGGGTGACCAGCGCCCTGTTCGACGTGCCGACGACGGTGGCCGCCTTCGGGTCCCGCCTGTATCTGCCCAACGCCCGCTTCACCACCCCGCCGGCTCCCGACACGCCGTACAACGCCGTCGCCATCCCCCGCCCCTGACCCGGCCCTGACCCGGCCCGCCAGCCTCGGGCACCACAGCCCGGCACCCGAACGTCACCATGCCCACACACGCGGCGCCCCCGACCACCCGGCTCACGCGAGACCGGAGACGCGTAGCGCGAGGCACGGGGCACGAGGCGCGGGGCGCGGGGCACGAAGCGCGGGGCGCGAAGCGCGGGGCACGAAGCGCGGGGCACGAAGCGCGGGGCGCGGGCGCGAAGCGCGGGGCGCGGGGCGCGAAGCGCGGGACGCGGGGCGCGGGGCGCGAAGCGCGGGACGCGGGGCGCGAAGCGCGGGGCGCGGGGCGCGGGGCGCGAAGCTCCGGGGCGGGGCTCCGTGGCCTGCCCAGGATCTGGGCCGGGTTGGCGGGAGCCGGGGTTGCGTATGGTGTGGCAGGCCTTGGGGTGACGACAGCGTGGGAATAACTGGTTGGTAGGCCAGTTATCTTTGCGGAGGCACCCCAACGGCTAAGGTGCGGGTGATCGCCGTAACGTCCCCAGGAGATGCCCATGCCACGTCCCAGCGTCGAGGCCGAGCGCCGCGCCCAGATCCTGCGGGCCACCTGCGAGGTCCTCGCCGAGGTGGGCCTGCGGGCGCTGCGCGTCTCCGACGTGGCCGAACGGGCCGGCACGAGCAACGGCACCGTGCACTACTACTTCGCCAACAAGCGCGAGGTGGTGCACGCCGCCTTCGACGACAACTTCACCCGCTCGATCGAACGCCGCCGCCCGATCTTCGACAGCGGCGAGGATCCGAAGGCGCGGCTCCGGGCGTTCGTACGCTCGTATCTGCCCGACAGTCCGGAGACCGTGCAGGCGTGGCGGGTCTGGATGGAGCTCTGGAGCGAGGCCCTGCGCGAGCCGGAGCTCCAGGATCTCAACGAGCGGGTCTACGGCGAGTGGCGGCGCATCGTGGCCGCGGTGATCCGGGACGGCCAGGCCCAGGGGATGCTGCACGCGGGTGACGCGGTCGAGCTGGCCAACCAGCTCATCGGCATGATCGACGGCCTGGCGATCCAGGTTCTGGTGGGCTCGCGGAGCATGACGGTGGCGCGCATGAGCGAGGTCTGCGACGCGTTCCTGCGCGATCTGGAGTCCTGACCCGTTGACATCCCGGGTGACGTGCGCCACAGTGCTCCATTAATAACTGGCTCGCCAGTCAATTATGGAGGCGGCATGTCGCGTCGGACTATGGTGGCCGCGGTGGCCGGCCTGCTGGCGCTCACCGCGTGCGGTGGCGGTGCGGGCGGCGCGTCCGCCAAGGAGCTCACGGTCGTCATGTGGGGAGGCGACGACCAGAAGAAGTCCGTCGCCGCGTGGATCGAGCCGTGGGCCAAGAGCAAGGGCGTCACGGTCAAGCAGGACTCCCCCACCGACTACGCGAAGTTCCGCGCGCAGGTGGAGTCGAAGAAGGTCAGCTGGGGCGCGGTCGAGGTCGAACCCAACTTCGCCGTCACCGCCTGCCAGAACGGCTGGGCGGTCAAGCTCGACAAGGCCAAGGTCGACACCTCGATGGTCAAGCCGGAGCTGGTCGGCGACTGCGCCGCCCCCGTGCTGGAGTACGCCTTCACCATCGCCTACAACACCAAGACCTTCACCGCCGCCAACCACCCGAAGACCTGGGCCGAGTTCTTCGACACCGCGAAGTTCCCCGGCAAGCGCGGCTTCTGGAAGTACGCCACCGGCGCCGTCTTCGAGGCCGCGCTCCTGGCCGACGGCGTCCCGAAGGACAAGCTCTACCCGCTCGACATCGACCGCGCCTTCCGCAAGCTCGACACCATCAAGAAGGACATCGTCTTCTACGAGACCGGCGAGCAGCAGCAACAGCTCATCTCCAGCGGCGAGACCCCGCTCATCCAGGCGTGGAACGGCCGGATCTTCGCCGCCGCCAAGGACGGCCAGCCGGTCGCCAACGAGTGGAACGAGCACTTCCTGTCCTACGACCAGCTCGTCATCCCCGCCGGATACCCGCGCGCCGACCTGGCGATGGAATGGCTCAACCACTTCCTGGCCGACACCAAGGGCCAGGCCCAGTACGCCAACCAGTCCGCGTACGCGCCGGTCAACGACAAGGCGCTGCCGCTGGTCGATCCCGAGGTGCGCAAGGAGCTGCCGACCGACCCGGCGAACGAGAAGAAGCGGGCGGCGATCATCGACTACACCTACTGGGCCGCCAACTACGACAAGGTCACCGAGCGGTTCAACGAGTGGATGGCCAGGTGACGCGCAGGCTCGGGGACGGGTGGGGAGCGCTGGTCCTGCCGCTGGCGGCGTTCCTGCTGATCGTCTTCGTCTATCCGCTCGCCTCGGTGCTGGCGCGCAGCCTCACCGATCCTGCGCCCGGCCTCGGCAACTACGCCGCGTTCTTCGGCTCGCCGGTCTACCTGGACGTGCTGGGCAACACCTTCGTCACCGCCGGGCTGGTTACGCTGGTGACGTTGCTGCTCGGCTTCCCGTACGCGTACCTGATGACGGTGGCGCGGCCGTTCTGGCGGGGCGTGCTGATGGCGGCGGTGCTGGTGCCGTTCTGGACCAGCCTGCTGGTGCGCACGTTCGCGTGGGTGCTGCTGCTGCGCGACACCGGCGTGGTCAACGCGCTCATCCCCGGCGAGCCGGTGCCGCTGCTGCGCAACCTCGCCGGCATCACGATCGGCATGGTCCAGGTGATGCTGCCGTTCGCGGTGCTGCCGATGTACGCGACGATGCGCGGCATCGACCGCCGCCTGCTGCGGGCCGCCGAAGGGCTCGGCGCCACGCCGGTCTTCGCGTTCTGGCGGGTGTACGCGCCGCTCGCGCTGCCGGGCGTGGCCGCCGCGCTGCTGCTGGTGTTCGTCTCGACGCTCGGCTTCTACGTCACGCCCGCGCTGCTCGGCGGGCCCAAGGACGTGATGATCGGCGAGCTGATCGTGCAGCAGCTTTCCGGCGTGCTGCGCTGGGGGTTCGCCTCCGCGCTGGCCGTCATCCTGCTGCTGGTGACCGGCACGCTGCTGCTGGTCGCCTCGCGGCTCGTCGACCTGCGCAAGATGATCGGCAGCGGCTCGTGAGGCCCGGCCGGGCCGCGCTGTGGGTGCTGGCCGCGCTCACCGCCGTCTACCTGGTGCTGCCGGTCTTCATCGTGATCCCGACCTCGTTCTCGGCCAGCTCCTTCCTGGAGTTCCCGCCCAAGGAGTGGTCGGGACGCTGGTACGAGAACTTCTTCACCGACCCGGTCTGGCTGGACAGCGCGCTGGCGAGCCTGCGCGTGGCCGTCCTGGTGACGTTGCTCTCCCTGGTCCTGGGTACGGCTGCCGCGCTCGGCATGGTCCGGGGCCGTTACCGGCTGCGGGCGCTGGTCTCCGGGCTGGTGATGGCGCCGGTGCTGGTGCCGTACGTGATCGTCGGGCTGGCGGTGTACGCGACCTTCCTGGAGCTGGGGCTGACCCAGACCACGCTCGGTTTCGTGCTCGTGCACACGGCGCTGGCGGTGCCGTACGTGGTGATCACGGTGTCCTCGTCGCTGGTCTCCTTCGACCGGCGGCTGGAGCAGGCGGCGATGAGCCTGGGCGCGGGGCCGGTCAGCACCTTCGCCAGGGTGACGCTGCCGCTCATCGCGCCGGGGCTGGCCGGCGGCGCGGTCTTCGCCTTCGTCACCTCCTTCGACGAGGTGGTGACCGGGGTGTTCCTGTCGGGGCCCGACCTGACGACGCTGCCGGTGCAGATGTGGTCGGGCGTGCGCGTGCAGATCGACCCGACGGTGGCGGCGGTCTCGACCATGTTGCTGCTGGTGACGCTGGCCGTGTTCGCCACCGCCGGGCTCTTGAGACGGAGGAAGTCATGACAGGCGCCGTGGACGTGCGGGCCGTGACCAAGCGCTACCCGGGCTCGCTCGCGCTGGGCGAGGTGTCGCTGCACGTGGCGGCGGGCGAGTTCATGACGTTGCTGGGCAGTAGCGGGTCGGGCAAGTCGACGCTGCTCAACGTGGTCGCCGGGTTCACCGAGCCGACCTCGGGCAGCGTGCTCGTGGACGGCGCCGACATCACCGGCGTGCCGCCGCACCGGCGCGAGCTCGGCATGGTCTTCCAGCACTACGCGCTGTTCCCGCACATGAACGTCTTCGAGAACGTCGCCTTCCCGCTGCGCCGGCGCAAGGTCAGGGGCGCGGAGCTGCGCCGCCGGGTGCGCGACGCGCTGGAGGTGGTCGAGCTGGGCGCGCTCGGCGAGCGGCGCCCCTCCCAGCTGTCCGGCGGCCAGCAGCAGCGGGTGGCGCTGGCCCGCGCGATCGTCTTCCGGCCCCGGGTGCTGCTCATGGACGAGCCGCTCGGCGCGCTGGACAAGCGCCTGCGCGAGCAGCTCCAGCTGGAGATCAAACGGCTGCACCGCGAGCTCGGCATCACCTTCGTCTTCGTCACCCACGACCAGGAGGAGGCGCTGACCATGTCCGACCGGGTCGCGCTGCTGCGCGAGGGCCGGATCGTGCAGGTCGGCACGCCGCAGGAACTGTACGAGAGACCCGCCTCCCGGTACGTGGCCGAGTTCCTGGGCGAGTCCAACCTGCTGGACGAGGACGGCGGGCTCTTGCTCGTGCGCCCGCAGCACCTGCGGATCGGCCCGCCGGACGGCCCCGGCCTGCGGGCCGTGGTCCGCGAGGTGATCTACGTGGGCGGCGGGCTGCGCATCGAGGTCGAACGGCCCGGCGGGCAGCGCCTGGTCGCCCGCACCGCCGTACGGCCGAATGAGCCGCCGCGCCCAGGCGACGAGGTCGTCGCGCACTGGAGCGAGCACGACAGCGTCAACGTCCCCGCATAGGAGAGCCATGCGTGCCATCACTGACGGCTTCGAGCTGACCGGCGAGCAGCGCGACTTCGTGGCGCTGGCCCGCGACTTCGCGCTGCGCGAGATCCGGCCGAGAGCCCGCGAGGTCGACGATGCCGACCACGAGTCGCCGCTGGACCTGTGGGAGAAGGCGGCCAAGCTGGGGCTGACCTCGTTCATGCTGCCCGAGGAGTACGGCGGGGGCGGCGTCACCGACCTCGTCACCCAGGCTCTGGTCACCGAGGAGCTGTGCTACGGCGACATCGGCATCGGCAACCTGCTGACCTCCAACGGCTTCTTCGCCGGCCCGGTCGGGACGCTCGGCACGCCCGAGCAGAAGCAACGCTGGCTGCGCCCGCTGACCGGCGGCGACCCGCCCATGACCGCGCTGGCGGTGACCGAGCCGGGCGTGGGCTCCGACGCCGCCGCGCTGACGACCAGGGCCGAGCGCGACGGGTCCGATTACGTGCTGACCGGGCAGAAGACGTGGATCTCGAACGCGCCCTACGCCCGCTGGATCGTCGTGTTCGCCACGGTGGCGCCGGGTTCGCGCTCGCGCGGCGTGAGCGCGTTCGTGGTGGAGCGTGACACGCCGGGCCTGCGTGTCGGCCGCGCGCTGCCCAAGATGGGCCAGCGCGCGATCGTCAGCGCCGAGGTGTTCCTGGACGGCGTGCGCGTTCCGGCCGAGCACCGCCTCGGCGAGGAGGGCCAGGGCTTCTACGGCCTGATGCGCACCTTCGACGCCTCCCGGATCCTGATCGCGGCGGCCTGCACCGGCCTGTCGCGGGCGGCGCTGGACGCCGCGCTCGACTACGCGAAGGAGCGCGAGCAGTTCGGCGTGCCGATCATCCGGCACCAGGCGGTCGCCTTCCGGCTGGCCGACATGGCGGCCAAGACCGACGCCTCCCGGCTGCTCACCTGGCGGGCCGCCCGCGTGCACGACAGCGGCCGGCCGTGCGCCGAGGAGGCGGCCATCGCCAAGCTGACCGCCTCGGAGAACGCCATGTGGTGCACCTGGGCCGCCCTGCAGACCCACGGCGGCTGGGGGTACTCGCGCGAGTTCCTGCTGGAGAAGTGGATGCGCGACGCCAAGCTGGAGGAGATCGAGGAAGGCACCTCCGACATCCAGCGGCTCATCATCTCCCGGTCGCTGGCCCGATGAGGGTCTTCTCCGATCCGGCCTCCGTCGCCGTCGTCGGCGCCTCCGCCGACCCGGCCAAGTGGGGCTACTGGCTGGCCAGAGGCGCGCTGCGCGGCTCACACCGGCGCAAGGTGCACCTGGTCAGCCGGTCGGGCGCGGTGGTGGACGGGGTGCGGGCCGTACCCGGGCTGCGCGCGCTGGCCGAGCCGCCCGAGCTGGCCGTGCTGTGCACGCCCGCCGCGGCGCTGCCCGCGCTCGTGGACGAGGCGCTGGAGCTGGGCGTGAAGGGGTTCGTCGGCATCACCGCCGGTCTGCCGCCCGCCGAGGAGGCGGAGCTGGCCGAGCGGGTACGGCGGGCGGGGGCGCGCCTCATCGGCCCCAACTGCCTGGGCATCTACGACGCGTCCGCCGCGCTGGAGCTGGCCTGGGGCACGTTCTCGCCGGGGGCGCTCGGCATCGTCTCGCAGTCGGGGCAGCTCGGCCTGGAGCTGGCCGGGCTGGCCGGGGAGGCGGGCATCGGGGTGTCGCGGTTCGTGTCGGTCGGCAACCAGGCCGACGTCACCGCGGTCGAGGTCCTGGACGACCTGGCCGGGCACGCGGCCACCCGGGTGGTCGTGGTCTACCTGGAGAGCTTCGGCGACGGGCGGGCCCTGGTGCGCACGCTGGCCGCGCTGCGCTCGGCGGGCAAGCCGGTGATCGTGCTGACCGTCGGAGCCAGCGACGCCGGGCGCGCGGCGGCGCGCTCGCACACCGGCTCGCTCACCGCCGGGACCGCCGTGGTCGAGGCCGCCTGCCGGGCCGCGGGCGCCATCCTGACCCGCACGCCCGCGCAGGCGGTCGACCTGGCCCAGCTTCTGCTCGACGCGCCCGCGCCGGTCGGGCGGCGGGTGGCCGTCGTCGGCGACAGCGGCGGGCAGGGCGCGCTGGCCGCCGACCTGCTCAGCGCGGCCGGGCTCGCGGTGCCCGCCCTCGGCGCCGCCGCCCTCCGCGTGGCCGCGCTGCTGCCGCCGGGCGCGGCCGTACGCAACCCGATCGACCTGGCGGGGGCGGGTGAGCGCGACCTGTCCACCTACGCGAAGCTGGTCGGAGTGCTGCTGGACAGCGGGGAGGTGGACAGCGTGGTGCTCACCGGCTATTTCGGCTCCTACGGGGCGGACGCGCCGTCGCTTCTCGGGCGCGAGCTGGCCGTGGTCGACACGCTCGGCTCGCTGGTGCGCGAGCACGGGCGCACGGTGGTGGTGCACAGCATGTGCCGCGACTCGGCCGCCGTCCGCGCGCTGCGCGAGCACAACGTGCCGACCTACGCGACCATCGACCAGGCGGTGGCCTCGCTGGGGCTGGCCACCGACCTGGCCTCGCGCCCCGTCGCGGTTCCGGTCGCCGTCGCCGCCGCGCCGCGGGCCGTCGCGCCCGGCTATCTCGGGGCGCGGGCGTTGTTCGAGTGGTACGGCGTGCCGTACCCGCGGGCGGTCGCGGTCTCCGGGGAACCGCCCGGGGTGGCGGCGGGGCCGTACGTGCTGAAGGCCGGTTGGCTCGCGCACAAGACCGAGTCCGGCGGCGTGGCCGTGGGCCTGCGCGGTCCCGGCGAGGTGGCCGAGGCGCTGGCCGGGATGCGCGAGAGGCTGGGCGCGGGCGAGTACGTGCTGGAGGAGATGGACACGCGTGCCGGGGTCGTCGAGCTGATCGCGGGCGGGCGGCGCGACCCCTCCTTCGGGCCGGTGGTCATGGCCGGGGCAGGGGGGACGTTGAGCGAGTTGTATGAGGATGTCGTGCTCGCGCTGGCGCCGGTGGACGAGGAGCAGGCGCTGGCGATGCTGCGCGGGCTGCGGGCCTACCCGCTGCTGCGCGGCTGGCGCGGCGCGCCCCCGGTGGACGAGGTGGCGGCGGCGCGGGCCGTCGTCGCGGTGTCGCGGGTGATCGCCGAGCAGGAGCACGTCGCCGAGTGCGAGATCAACCCGCTGCGCGCCGGACCGGACGGCGTGCTCGCGGTGGACGCGCTGGTGGTGACCCGATGACCACCATGCCAGCTATTTCCGGCATTTCGGGTGGCGAGGCCGTGGTCAGGGCGCTGGCCGCGCACGGGGTGGACACCGTGTTCGGCATCCCGGGCACCCACAACCTGGAGATCTACCGGCACCTGCCCGCCTACGGGGTACGGCACGTGCTGACCAGGCATGAGCAGGGGGCCGGGTACGCCGCCGACGGGTACGCGCGGGTGAGTGGGCGGCCCGGGGTGGTCCTGGTGACCTCGGGACCGGCCACGCTCAACGCGGCGGCGGCGATCGGGCAGGCCTACTCCGACTCGGTGCCCGTGCTGCTGCTGTCGCCAGGCATGCCGTCCGGGCACGTGGCGGGCTGCGGGTACCTGCACGAGACCCGTGACCAGAGCCGCGCCCTGGACTCGGTGGCCGCCTACAGCCATCGCGTGGGCGGCGTGGCGGCGATCCCGGCCGCGGTGGCCTCGGCGTTCGCGGCGATGACCGGGGGACGGCCGCGCCCGGTGCACCTGGAGATCCCGCTGGACCTCCTGGACAGGCGCGCGGTGGTCGCGGACGTGGCGCCGGTCCTGCCGCCCGTGCGGGTACCCGGTGCGGCCGAGTTGTCGCAGGCGGCGCGGCTGCTCGCGGGCGCCGCGAGGCCGCTGGTGATCGCGGGCGGCGGCGCGCGGGGCGCGGCGGTGCGCGAGCTCGCCGAGCGGCTGGGGGCGCCGGTCGTGACCAGCGCCAACGGCAAGGGTGTCCTGGCCGAGGACCATCCGCTGGCGCTCGGGGCGGGGCTGCACCTGCCCGCGGTGCGCGAACTCGCCGCTTGGGCCGACGTGGTGCTGGTGGCCGGGTGCGAGCTGGCGCCGTCGGACCTGTGGAACGGGCCGCTGGAGTTCACCGGGGCGGTGGTCCGGGTGGACGTGGATCCGGCCCAGATCGTGACGAACGCCGTGCCGGACGTCGCGCTGGCCGGGGACGCCCCGGCCACGCTCGACCGGCTGGTCCACCTGCTCGGGGACGGCGTGGCCGTACCGCGAGAGGAGGTCGCGCGCTGGCGCGCGCTCAAGGACGGGCAGGCGCGTGCGGAGGGCGCGCGGTGGGAGTGGATCGTGCGCGCGCTGAACTCCGGGCTCGGCCCCGAGGCGGTCGTGGCCGGGGACAGCGCCATGGTCTGCTACTACGGCGCGCTGACCGGGCTGCGCGCGCGTTTCCTCTACCCCACCGGGTACGGCACGCTCGGCTACGGGCTGCCCGCCGCCATCGGCGCCGCGCTGGCCTCGCCGGGACGGGCCGTGGCGGCGCTGATGGGCGACGGCGGCGTGATGTTCACCGTGGCCGAGCTGGCCGCCGCCGCGCAGCTCGGGCTGGCGCTGCCGGTCGTGGTCGTCGACAACGGCGGCTACGGCGAGATCCGCGCCGAGATGGCCGCCCGCGACGACCCCCGGCAGGCCGTGGACCTGCCCTCCCCCGATTTCCCGCTGCTCGCCCGCGCGCTAGGCGCCCGCGGCCTGCGCGCCGACGACGAGACGACGCTGACCTCGGCGCTCAGGGAGGCGCTCAGCGCCGACCGGCCCACGCTCATCCACGTGAGGGAGTCCCCATGAGCCTGCTGGAGATCACCTGGACCGACCCCGTCAGCGGGCGGCGCGGCTACGTCGTCATCGACAGTCTCGTGCGCGGCGTGGCCAGCGGCGGGCTGCGGCTGCGCGAGGGCTGCACGCTGGAGGAGGTACGCGGGCTGGCGCGCGGCATGTCGCTCAAGGAGGCGCTCGTCTACCGGCCGGGCGACCGGTATATCCCGCTGGGCGGCGCCAAGGGCGGCATCGACGTCGACCCGCTGGACCCGCAGGCCCACGCGGTGCTGAAGCGCTTCTTCACCGCGGTCCTGCCCGTGGTGCGCGCCCAGTGGAACACCGGCGAGGACTTCGGCCTGCGCCAGGACACCCTCGACGGGATCGCCGCCTCCCTCGGCCTGGCCTCCACGGTCGAGGCGGCGTTCGCGCTGCTCGACGAGCCCGGCCGGGCGCGCGAGCGGCTGCGGGCCGCGATGGCGGTGACCGTCGACGGGGTGGCGCTGCCGGACCTGGTCGGCGGGTACGGCGTGGCCAGGGCCGCCCTGGAGGTGGCCGGGGCGCGCGGCATCCGGGTGGAGACGGCGGTGGTGCAGGGCTTCGGCTCGATCGGCGGTGCGGCGGCGCGTTACCTCGCGCGGGCCGGGGTGGCCGTGGTCGGCGTCGCCGACCGGGACGGGCTCATGCGCGGCCCGGCCGGCCTCGACGTCGAACGCATGCTCGCCGCCCGCGACACCCACGGCGTCGTGGACCGTGCCGCGCTGCGTCCCGGCGACCACATCGGCGCGCGCGAGGAGTGGCTCGACGTACCGGCCGACCTGCTGGTGCCCGCGGCCATGTCGTACGTGATCGGGCCCGAGCAGGCCACCCGCGTCCTGGCCCGGCTCGTGGTCGAGGGGGCCAACCTGCCCACGCTGCCGGAGGCCGAGTCGGTCCTGCTGGGCCGTGGCGTACCCGTGGTGCCGGACTTCCTGGCCAACGTGATGACCAATGCCTGGTGGTGGTGGGTGCTGTTCGGCGACATCGAGCCGACGGCCGAGGCCGCCTTCGCCAAGATCGACGTGGTCATGCGGGACCTGGTCGCCGCGGTCACCCGCGACGACCTGCCGTTGCGCAAGGCGGCACTGGGGCTGGCCGAGTCCAACGCCGCCCTGGTCGCCGAACGTTTCGGGTAGCCGGGCTCACCGGGGCGCGTACCGGGGGAAGCTGGGAACCGCCGCCGGCAGCGCTTTGGTGTACGGCTGCGCGGGTGCGGTGAAAACACCTCGCCGTGGTCCCGGCGGAGGGTGGCCAGGAGGTCGAGGATCCGGGCCTGGATCGAGACGTCCAGGGCGGAGACGGGCTCGTCGCAGACCAGGACGTCCGGGTTGGGGGCCGGTCCCGGGCATCCCCGCGGCCGGGCTACCGGTACGACATGCGGCGCACGAGCGACTCGAACGGGCCCCGGTAGCCCTTGCGGTGCATCCAGGCCGCCGCGGGCAGCGAGGCCGCCCAGATGGCGACGGCGACGGCGAGGCTGGCGGCGAAGCTGAGGTCGTCGCGCAGGCCCAGGGTGAACGGGTAGAAGAGGGCCACCCAGATCACCGACTGCGCGAGGTAGAACGTCATCGAACGTTGCCCGAGGGCGGCCAGGGCGGTGGTGAGGCGGCCGTGACTCCGGCCGATGCGGACGGCGGCCAGCCCGATGGCCGCGGCCGCGCCGATGCCGCCGATGTAGCCGGTGAAGCTGTGCGCGGCGTACGTCACCCAGACGACGGGCGTCGCGACGTCGGGCCAGGTGCCGACGGCCAGGAACGCCGCCGGGAGCCGTCCGACGAGCGCGGCGCCGACGCACAGCAGGGCGATGCGCTTCAGGAGAGCCACGTGCTGCCCGGGCTCGTCGAGGATCTTCTTGCGTGCGGCCAGGAGTCCCCATGCCATGCCGGGGATCGCGAAGAGGATGGACACCAGGGTTCTGCCCGGCCAGGCGATGGCGTTGGTGAGCAGGTGCTCGACGAACGTCGGTTCCATGTACTTCGCGATGGTGAACGGCGAGCCTTCCGCGGCCGTGGTGTAGACCTGCACGCTCTGCCAGGTGAGGAAGAGCGCCCCCGGGATCAGGGTCAGCAGGCCCAGCCGCCACAGCACGGCGTCCCGGGCGCGGACGAGGAAGGCGAGGAAGAGCATCGTCACGCCGTAGACCGCGATGACGTCGAACGGCACCAGGACGACCGCGTGCGCCAGCCCGATGACGATGAGCCAGAGGCTGCGCCGGCGGAGCAGGGCGCGCACGGACGGCCATTCGGCGCCGCGCGCGTACTGACGCTGGGCCAGTTGCCCGAGGCCGTAGCCGAACAGGAAGACGAACATCCCGCGGGCCTGGTTGTCGGTGACGAGGGTGGTGAAGAAGTGGGCGATCGTGTTGAGCGCGGCGGATCCGCGCGTCCAGTCGAGCAGGAACTGCGGGGCGTGGGCCAGGGCGATGCCCAGCAGCATGATGCCGCGTGCCAGATCCGGCGCCAGGGATCGGGCGGTCGTGCTGAGGGGAGCCGGCAGGGTGGCGGAGGCGGTCACGCCGGCCCCCGCTCCGAGGCGGACTGATGCATGGTGCGTCTCCTTGTTCTGGGTCTGCCGGCGGATCTCACTTTCCGGGGTCGCGGTTGTAGAGCTTCTTGGCCCACAGGTAGCCGAGCAGGGCGATGACGGCGCTCCAGGCGATGGAGCGGGTGAGGCTGTCGCCGATCGGGGCGCCGGTGAGCAGGCCGCGCAGGGTCTCGATGACGGGGGTGAAGGGCTGGTTCTCGGCGAACCAGCGCAGGGCGCCGGGCATGGATTCGGTGGGGACGAAGCCGCTGCCGAGGAAGGGCAGGATCAGCAGGGGCATGGGCAGGTTGCTGGCGGCGGCCACGTCGTCGGTGACCATGCCGAGGGCGGCCGACAGCCAGGTGACCGCGAAGCCGATCATGGTCAGGACGCCGAAGACGCCGAGCCATTCGACCGGGCCGGCGCTCGGGCGGAAGCCGACCAGCAGGGCGACGGCGATGACCAGGACGATGGCGATCAGGTTCTGGATGAGGGCGCCGAGCACGTGGCCGGTCAGGACGGAGACGCGGGCGATGGCCATGGTCTTGAAGCGGGCCACGATGCCCTCGGTCATGTCGGTGGCCACCGAGATCGCGGTGCCCTGGGCGCCGCTGACGATGGTCATCAGGATGATGCCGGGGGCGAGGTAGTTGGCGTAGGCGGTGCGGGGGTCGCCGGTGCCGACGTCTATGCCGGCGCCCATGGTGCCGCCGAAGACGTACACGAACAACAGCAGGAAGATCACCGGGACGCCCGCCGCGGTCAGCGTCAGGGCCGGATAGCGCCAGATGTGGCGCAGCTGGCGGCGGAGCATGGTCGCCGAGTCGGTCAGGGCGCGTTTCATCGGGACTCCGTGAGGGCGAGGAAGACGTCGTCGAGGTCGGGGGTGTGCACCGACAGCTCCTCCACCTTGATGGCGTTGCCGTCGAGCCAGTCGATCAGGCCGCGCAGGGTGGTGGTGCCGCCGCTGTTGGGGACGAGCAGGGTGAGGGCCTCGTCGTTGCGGGAGATCGGGCCGACACCGCGCAGGGCGAGCTCGTAGCTGGCCGAGTCGGCGAACTTCAGGCTGATGTGCCCGCCGGGAACCAGCCGCTTGAGCTCCTCCGCGCTGCCTTCCGCGACGATGCGGCCGCCGTTGAGCATGGCGATGCGGTCGGCGAGCTGGTCGGCTTCCTCCAGGTACTGGGTGGTGAGGAAGATGGTGACGCCGCCGTCGACGAGTTCGCGCACGATCGCCCACATCGAACGGCGGCTGCGCGGGTCGAGGCCGGTGGTCGGCTCGTCGAGGAAGATGACACTCGGGTTGCCCACCAGGGTCATGGCCAGGTCGAGGCGGCGCCGCATGCCGCCGGAGTAGGTGGTGGCCCGTTTGCGGGCCGCGCCGGTGAGGTCGAAGCGCTCCAGCAGCTCGCGGGCGGTCTTGCGGCCCTTGGAGCGGCCGAGCAGGTGCAGGTCGGCCATGAGGAGAAGGTTCTCCTCGCCGGTCAGCAGCCCGTCGACGGCGGAGAACTGGCCGGTGACGCCGATGGCGGCGCGTACGGCGTCCGGCTGCTTGGCCAGGTCGTTGCCGGCCACGGTGACCTGCCCGGCGTCGGCCTTGATGAGCGTGGACAGGATCTGCACGGTCGTCGTCTTGCCGGCGCCGTTCGGCCCGAGCAGGGAGAAGATCGATCCTTGCGGGATGGTCAGGTCGATGCCGTCGAGCACGCGGTGGGAGCCGTAGGACTTGCGCAGCCCGGAGACGGTGATGGCGGAACTGGTCATGGTCGCATTCCTCGGCAGGTCAGGCGCGGTGGACATTGATGTCGCCGTAGGTGGTGCGGGCGTAGATGTCCGCCTTGGCGTCGGTGTGCACGGGGGCGCGGCCGGACTCGAGGGTGTCGCGGACCTCGCCGTGCCGGGAGTTGACGTCCACGTCGGCGGCGGTGGTGCGGGCCACGCCGACGGAGACGGCGCCGTAACCGGTCTCCAGTACGGCCTTGCCCGAGGCCAGCCGTCCGATGCGGATGCCGCCGTGGGCCGAGGTGGCCTTGACGTCGGCGTGCACCCGGTCGATGTCGATGTCGCCGCTGCCCGCCTCGATCGTGAGGCCGGCGCCGGCCTCGCCGACGCGGACGGCGCCGTCGGTGGCGATGTCCACCACGCCGACGGGCCGCGTGATGGTGATGGAGCCGTGCTCGCTGCGGGCGCGCACGCCGGCCGTCTCCTCCAGGGAGATGTCGCCGTGCGAGGTGTGCGCCTCGACGTCGCCGAGGCTTCCGGTGGCACGGATGGCGCCGTAGAAGGCGTCGGCGTTCAGCTCGGACTCGGCCGGCAGCCGGATGGCCACCACCACCGACGGCGGCGTCTTGGTGGACCAGCGGCGCGAGGCCTGGCGGGGCGACCGCACGGTCAGGTGTCCGTCGGCGTAGGCGACCTCGGTCTGCCCGGCCAGATCCACGTCGGCGGAGCGCGCGGGGTCGGCGGGGGTCACCTCGACCGTGGTCTCCTCGTACGGCCCCGCGTCGATGCGGACCTCGCCGGCGCCGAACTCGACGAGGGCGTGGATGGGGCCGGGGGTGTCGAAGGTGTGCATGTCATGTCCTTTCACAGGCTCTGTGGTTCAGGTATTGCTTGAGCTGGGCGCGGCCGCGGTGGATGCGGCTGCGGACGGTTCCGGTCTTGATCCCGAGCACCTCCGCGACCTGCTCGTACGGCAGGCCCTCGACGTCGCTCAGCACGACCGCGGCCCGGTTCACCGGGGTGAGGGCGAGCAGGGCGGCCTCGATGTCGGGCTCGAACCGCCGCTCGTCGAGAAGCTGCTCGGGGGTGGAGTCGCGGGCGGGCAGCCGGTTGGCCGACTCCTCGCTGAGCGGGTGCACGGGGGCGCGGGCGCGCCGCCGTACCCCGTCGAGGAAGAGGTTGGTGGTGATGCGGTGCAGCCAGCCCTCGAAAGTGCCCGGCCGGTAGGTGTGCAGGGAGCGGAAGACCTTGCAGAAGACGTCCTGGGTGAGGTCCTCGGCGTCGTGCGGGTCGCCCGTCAGCCGGTAGGCCAGCCGGTGCACGCGCGCGGAGTGCGCGGTGACGATGTTCTCCCAGCTGAGGGCGGGTTCGGCCACGGTCATGGTCATGGACTTTCCGCGGGTCGCGGGACGCTCACCATGCGACCGGCAGCCGGTGCACGCCGTAGATGTCCATGCCGTCGCGCATCGGCACCTGGTCGGCGGGTACGGCCAGCCGCAGCCCGGGGAAGCGGCCGAGCAGCGCGGGGAAGGCGGCGCGCATCTCGACACGGGCCAGTTGCTGGCCCAGGCACTGATGGATGCCGTGGCCGAAGCCGATGTGGCCGGCGGCGTCGCGGCGCAGGTCGAGCACGTCCGGGTCGGGGAACCTCTTGGGGTCGCGGTTGGCGGCCTGCACCGCCAGCGCGACGGTCTGCCCGGCCTTGATCGTCTGCCCGCTCAGCTCGACGTCCTCCAAGGCCGCGCGCGCTCCGGTGTGGGTGATGGTCAGGAACCGCATCAGCTCCTCCACCGCGTTGCCGGCCAGCTCCGGGTCGTCGCGCAGCAGCGCGAGCTGCTCCGGGTGCCGCAGCAGGGTGTAGGTGCCCAGCGCGATCATGTTGGTGGTGGTGTCGAGCCCGGCGCCGAGCAGGAACGCGCCGATGCCGGCCAGCTCCTCGTCCGTCAGGTCGCTGCCGGTCAGGTCGCTGAGCAGGTCGTCGGTGGGAGCGGCGCGCTTGGCCTGGACCAGCGTGGCGATGTACTCGCCCATCTGGGCATAGGCGGCGTACTGCTCTTCCGGGGTGGCGTCCAGCCCGCCGATGGTGGCGGCCATCTGCTGGAACTCCTGCCGGTCGGCGTACGGCACGCCGAGCAGCTCGCAGATCATCACCGCGGGCACCGGCCGGGCGAAGGCCTCGATCAGATCGGCTTGCGAGCCGGCCGCCGCCATGGCCTCCAGGTGCTCCTTGGTGACCTCCTCGGCGCGCTCGGCCAGCAGCCGCATGCGGTGCACGGTGAACTTGCCCGCCAGCGGCTTGCGGTAGCGGGTGTGCTGCGGCGCGTCCACCCCGACCAGGTCGCCGGGCGGGGCGGGCGGCATCTGGCCGGCGTCGGCCAGCGCGTAGTGGATCAGCTCGTAGCGGGAGCTGAAGCGCGGGTCGGACACGATGGCGCGGACCTCGTCGTAGCCGAGGGCCAGCCAGCCCTCGTGTCCGTCGGGGAAGATCAGCGGCCGCAGTGGCTGCTCCGCGCGCAGCGGCGCGAGCTCCGCGGGCGGGTCGAAGGGGCGGCCGGCGGGCCGTACCAGGGGCAGGGTGCTCAACGGCTCGGTCATGGTGGATTCCTTTCGAGGTCAGGAGTGGTGGATGAGGACGTCGCCGTGGGTGGTCGAGGCGCTGACCTCGACGTGGTCTTCGGCGGGTCCGGGGGCGGCCCCGGGCTGGAGCAGGTTGCGGACGCGGCCATAGGTGGAGCCGATGTTCAGCCGGGCCACGGTGCCCGCGCGTACGCCGACCTCGACCTCGCCCAGGCCCGTGGAGACGGAGATGAGCCCGCGGACCACTTCGCCGATGCGGATGTCGCCGTGCGCGGTCTTGGCCTGGACGCCGGACAGGGCCCGCTCGACGACGATGTCCCCGTGCGCTGTGCCGGCGCGCAGGTCGCCGGAGACCTCGCCCAGGTGCACGTTCCCGCTCAGCGTCTTGATCAGGGCCTGGCCGTCGACGGCGCCGACCCGGATCGCCCCGGAGCCGGAGCCGGCCTCCAGGCGGCCGGTCCGGTCGAGGTCGATCTCGCCGTGCGAGGCGGTGACGCGGGTCTCGCCGAGCCGCCCCGCGCAGCGCACTCCCCCGGCGGCCACGTCGGCCTCCAGGCCGGAGGCCTCCGGCAGCTCGACGGTGACCTCGACCGATCCGGAGCGTCCGGCCAGCGCGTCCTGGCGCGGCGTCCTGATCGTGAGCCGGCCGGCGAGGAACTCGATCTCGCACGATCCGGCGGCGCTGACGTCCTCGTCGTTGGCCGCGTCGCTCGGCCGTACCTCCACGCTGGTGTCGCTCCGCCCGGTGGCGGTGATCCGGACGTCGCCGGCTGCCAGGGCGATGACGGCGAGGATCGGTTCTGGGGTTTCGAAGACAGGCATGATCAGTCCTTAGGCGCACGTCGTACACTCGCTGTGCACACTGTACGCATTCGGATCGGTGTGCGCAACTCGCATACGACGTGCACGGTAGGTGGGGCTCAGGCGTCCCAGGTGACCGGCAGGCTCTTCACCCCGATGACGTCCCCGGACTCCGGGCGGATCGCGATGTCCCCGGCCGGTACGGCCAGGCGCAGCGACGGGAACCGGCCGAACAGCGCCGGGTAGGCGGTGCGCAGTTCGACGCGGGCGAGTTGCTGGCCGAGGCACTGGTGCACCCCGTGGCCGAAGGCCAGGTGGCCGCCGGCCGAGCGCCCGGCGTCGAGGACTCCGGGACGCTCGAAGCGCCCGGGG
This sequence comes from Nonomuraea sp. NPDC059007, assembly GCF_042740555.1. Taxonomy (NCBI): domain Bacteria; kingdom Bacillati; phylum Actinomycetota; class Actinomycetes; order Streptosporangiales; family Streptosporangiaceae; genus Nonomuraea; species Nonomuraea sp. NPDC059007. Next base: position 23,641 of record NZ_JBHYJD010000008.1, read on the forward strand.
TCGCGGTTGGCGGTGCTGAGCGACAGGATCACCTGGTCGCCGGCCTTGATGGTGTGGCCGGCCAGCTCGACGTCCTCAAGGGCCACCCGTGGCCGGACGTGCACGACGCTGAGGTAGCGCAGCAGTTCCTCGACGGACCGGTCGGGGTCCTCGCGCAGCAGGGCCACCTGGCCGGGGTTGCTCAGCAGGGCGTAGGTGCCCAGCGAGAGCATGTTCGAGGTCGTGTCCATGCCCGCCGCCAGCAGCAGTCCCGCGGCGCCGATGAGTTCCGCCTCCGACAGGCCGGTGCCGGTCAGGTCGCTGAGCACGTCATCGGTCGGGGCCTCGCGCTTGGCGGCGACGAGGGTGGCGATGTAGCCGTGGACCGCGGCGTGGCTCGCGTAGCGCTCCTCGTCCGGGGCGTCCTCGTCGAACATGGTCGCGACATGCTCCTGGAAGAAGGGCCGGTCGGTGGCGGGCACCCCCAGCAGCTCGCAGATCATGATCGCCGGAATCGGCTGGGCGAACGCGCTGACCAGGTCGGCCGGCGGACCGGCGGCGGCCATCGCGTCGAGCCGTTCCGCGGTGACCCGCTCGACGCGTTCGGTGAGCAGCCGCATCCGGCGGACGGTGAACTTGCCCGCCAGCAGCTTGCGGTACCGGCTGTGCCGCGGCGGGTCCATCATGATGAACATGCCGGGCGGCGCCGGGGGCACCGGGCCGTCGCCCAGGTCGACGAGCGGGGAGCGCATGAGTTCCTGACGGGAGCTGAACCGGGGGTCGCCCAGGACGGAGCGGGCCTGCTCGTGGCCGGTGACGAGCCAGCCGTCGTGCCCGCCGGGGAAGGGCAGGCGGCTGACGGGGCCGTGGTCGCGGGCCCGCGACAGCTCCCGCGGCGGGTCGAAGGGGCAGCCGGGGGTGCGGGCGGCCGGCAGCGCCGGCACGGTGTACGCATCGTTGATCATGGGGTGCACCCTGCTCGGGCACGCTGACAAGTTGCTGATACACGTGGACGGGCCGATGTCAGCGCGAGCGGGCGTCCATTATCGTGAGCGGATGACGAGCCGGCCGCCGATCAACGTGCGGCGGATCCTGGAGGACCTGGGCAGTTCGGTCCTCGACGTGGCGGTGCCGTCCGGCGACCTGGACGCCGAGGTCACCGGCGTGTTCATCCACGACCCGGCGGACGGGCAGCCGGTCCCGCCCGGCGGGTTGCTGCTCGGGGTCGGCGTGGCCGGCCCGCGCCGGATCAGCGACCTGCTGGCGGCGGGGCGGTCCGTGGCGCTCGTGGTGAAACATCCGGTCACGGTCGACGACGAGGTCCGTGCCACAGCGGCGCGGACCGGGACGACGCTGCTGGGCCTGGACAGAAGCGCGTCGTGGACCCAGGTGGCGGCGCTGATGCGCGCGATGCTCGCCGGCGGACAGACGCCCGCGGCCGACGACGTGCCCGACGACCTGTTCGCCCTGGCCAACGCGGTCTGCGCGCTGGTGGACGCGCCGATCACGATCGAGGATCGCTCCTCGCGGGTGGTGGCCTACTCCGAACGCCAGGACAAGGCCGATCCCAGCCGCGTCGAGACCATCCTCGGCCGCCAGACGCCCGAGCGGCTGCGGCGGCTGATGGACGAACTCGGCACCTACCGCGACATCTACAAGAGCCTGGAGCCGCTCTACCTCCACCACGAGGACATCTTCCGCACGGCCATCGCGGTCCGGTCCGGCGACGAGATCCTCGGCACCATCTGGGCCGTGACCCGCGAGGAGCTGAGCCCGGCCCGCAAGCGGGCGCTGACCGACGCCTCGAAGATCGTCGCGATGCAGATGCTCCGCGCCAGGGCCGGCGCCGACACCCGGCGGCGGCTGCGCGCCGACCTGCTGTCCGCGGTGCTGGCGGGCGGGCAGGACGCCGCCGGGGCGGCGGAGCGGCTGGGCGTCTCCGGAGGGCGGTTGTGCGTCCTGGCCGCGCGGCTGGCCGAGCCCGGAGGACCACCCGCGCCCGGAGAACCCCGTTTCCGTCGAAGCGGACCCGGTCAAGCAGGAGAGCGAGCGGCAGCGCTTCAGCGACACGCTGGCGTTGCATCTGAGCGCCGTCCACCCGGGCTCGGCCGCCGCGCTCATCGGCCGGGTGACCTACGCCGTCCTGCCCGTGCGCGCGCCGGGCGACGCCGAGCAACGCGCCGTCCGCGTGGCGGAGTCCTTCCTCGACCGGGTCGGCCACCGCTTCACCGCCACCATCGGGGTGAGCTCGCCGACGGCGGACCTGAGCGAGGTGGCCGCGGCCCGCGCGGACGCCGACCGGGCGCTGCGCGTCCTGCGTTCGGGCCGGGCGAGCGGCACGGTGGCCGCCTACCGGCAGGTCCAGTTCGAGTCGCTCCTGCTGCGGCTCGCCGACCTGGCCGCCGCCGAACGGCAGGAGCCCGGCGGGCCGTACCGGCTGCTGCTCGCCCACGACGCCGGCCACGGCAGCGACCTGGCGGGCACGCTGCGCGCCTACCTGGAGGCGTTCGGCGACGTCATCGGCGCGGCGGCGGCGATGGGGGTCCACTCCAACACCTTCAGGTACCGCCTGCGGCGCGCGGTCGAGATCAGCGGGATCGACCTGAACGACCATCGGGCGCGGCTCGACGCCATGCTCCAGATGGAGATCTTCATGTAGGCCCGTCTCTCTCGACGACGTAGAAGGAACGCCGGTGGAATCCGGTCACCCGTCCGCCCCCGGCCAGCAGGCCGCCCAGCACCTCGCGCATCGCCAGCCGCCACGACCTGGCCGCGGCCGGATCGGCGCGGCGCAGCCCTTCGATGTCCTGCGGCACCGCGACGAGCACCGTCGCCGCGTCCGTGCGCCCCGGCACCGGCCGCCCGTCCGCCTCACCCAGCCCGACCGCCGCGTCCCAGGGAATCTCCCTCCGGTACGGCTGCCGCCCTGCCGCGGCCACCACCCCCGGCTCGGCCAGCCGCCACGTCGTGAGCACCCGGTCGGAGTCGTCGTCGCCGTTGATGGCATCGGTCATGGCACCGTAGAAGGACGGCAGGTACTCCTCCGGGCTGGCGCCGAGCTTGGCCACGTTGAAGTGGGCGTTGCGGCGGACCAGCGGATCGAACGTCCACGTGATCCGGTCGAGCCCCCTGGCCAGCGCCCACTCACGCTGGTGCAGCTTCAGCGCGAAGCCGATCCCGTGGCCCTTGTCGGCGCCGGTGAGGTGGGAGTGCAGCGCCAGGCCGGCCGGCGCGGACAGGAAGCCGACTGAGGCCCCGACGATCCGCCCGCCCGCGTAGGCCCCGGCCACGTAGTTCCCGGCGTGCGACAGGGCCCGGAGCCACTCCAGGCCGACCGCGTCGACGCCGGCCGGCGGCCGCCAGATGCGGTTGAACATCGCAGCGACGTCCCGAAGGTCCGTCAGATCATGGAGGTCGCGTACGGCCAGGCCGCTCATCGGCCCGCCTCGGTCATGGAGCACTGGCGACCCTTTCCAGCCCGGCGAGCTCCTGATCGGCCCGGTCGCGGAACTCCGCGACCCGGGCGAGCTTGATGTCCTCGTAGCCGCGGATGAGTTCCGGCAGCGCGGCGATGGCGGCCACCCGCCCGGCCGTCTCCGGGGTGAGCCGGTCGAGCGCGGCCCGCATGAGCTCCTGGAACTCGGCGACCAGTTCCCGTTCCACCCGGCGGACCCGCGCGTACCCGAACGGGTCGAAGGGCGTGCCGCGCAGCCGTCTGGCCGCCCTGAGCAGCAGGAACAGCGGCCGCGCTGTACGGCGGAGCCGTATCTTGCGCTTCATGCCCAGCGCCCGCAGCACCGGCGGGTGCAGCAGGACCGCGACCTTCGCGTCCGGCCCGAACTCCGCGGCGCGCCGGGCTTGCTCGGCGGGGTCCAGGTGGAGGCGGGCGACCTCGTACTCGTCCTTGTAGGCCATCAGCCGGTGCAGGCTCCTGGCGTAGGCCGCGGTGATCGTGCGGCCGGTCTCCTCGTCCACGCGCCCGGCCACGGCCGCCTCGACCTCGCCGACCGCGCCGGCGAAGCGGCGGGCGTAGAGCGGGCTCTGGTAGGCGGTGAGGTCGGCGGTCCACAGGGCCATGCCCGCGGGCTCCTCTGCGGAAGCGGGCTCGGCCACGGCCAGGACCGCGGCGGGGTCGGCCACGGCGGCGCGCCCCCAGCGGAAGGCGGCGAGGTTCTTGTCCACGGCGGCGCCGTTGAGCCGGACGGCCCGCTCGATCGCCTCCGCGCTCAGCGGCAGGCAGCCGTACTGGAAGGCTGCGCCGACCAGCACCATGTTGGCCGGCATGTGGTCGCCGAACAGCGTCTCGGCCAGCCCCTGCGCGTCCAGGTACAGGTTGTCGCGCGCGGCGGTCACGGACTCTATGCGCTCCAGCGCGTCCGCGGGGGAGGTGGGCAGGGCGGTCCGGTGGGTGACCATGCCGAGCGTCGGCACCAGCGTCGTGTTGACCACGGCGATCGTGTGGCCGGGCCGCGCGGTGGCCAGGTTACTGTCCGCGGCGGCGCCGATCAGGTCGAGGGCGAGCAGGACGTCGGCGCTGCCCTGGGCCGCCTTGACCGAGCCGGTCACGGGCCGCGCGGAGATCCGCAGATCGCTGACCACGGGCCCGCCCTTCTGCGCCAGGCCGGTCTGCTCCACGCCCGCCGCGTGCCGGCCGTCCAGGCGGGCGGCGGTCTGGAGGATCTGCGAGACCGTCACCACGCCGGTGCCGCCGATGCCGGGCATCCGGATCAGGACGTCGGGGAAGCGGAGCAGCGGGTCGGGGAGGTCCACGCCCAGGGCCGGGGGTTCCTTCTTGCGCCTGCTCCCCGGCGTCACCAGCAGGAACGAGGGGCAGTCGCCCTTGAGGCAGCTGAGATCGGAGTTGCAGGAGCCCTGGTGGATGCGGGTCTTGCCGCCGAACGGGGTGTCGACGGGGTGCACCGACAGGCAGGTCGACTTCTCGGCGCAGTCGCCGCAGCCTTCGCAGACCCGTTCGTTGACGACGACCTTCTCCTTGGGGGTGGGCAGCTTGCCGCGTTTGCGCAGCCGCCGTTCCTCCGCGGCGCACCGGTCGTCGTGGATCAGCACCGTCACCCCGTCGAGCGCGGCGAGGCTCCGCTCGGCCTCGGCGAACTCGTCGCGATGGCGGACCGTCGCGATCGGATCCAGGCGTACGCCGCGGTAGCTCGCCGGGTCGGCCGTGGTGATGACGACCTTCCTGATCCCCTCGTCGGCCAGCCACCGGGTCAGCGTCGGCACGTCAAGCCGGCCCTCGGCCCGCTGGCCGCCGGTCATCGCGACCGCGTCGTTGTAGAGCAGCTTGTAGGTCATGGTGACGCCCGCGTCCACCGCCGCCCGGATGGCCAGCGAGCCCGAGTGGTGGAAGGTGCCGTCGCCCAGGTTCTGCACGAAATGGCGGTCGTCGGTGAAGGGGGCGATGCCGAACCACTGTGCGCCCTCGCCGCCCATCTGCGTGATGCCCAGCTGGGTGCCCCGGCCCTTGCCGTCGAGCGCGACCATGGCGTGGCAGCCGATGCCCACGCCCACCAGGGTGGCGTCGTCGGTGCGGGTGGAGGTGTTGTGCGGGCAGCCCGAGCAGAAGAACGGCGCTCTGGCCGCGACCAGGGGCAGCGCGCGCCGGACGATCGGCTCGGGCCGCGGCGGCTCGCCGGTCAGCGTCGCCAGCGCCCGTACGACGTCTTCGGCGCCGAGCGTGCCCCGGGCGGTCAGCAGGGAGCGGCCGAGCACCTCGGGCGCGTCCGGGCGGCGGTAGAGCGCCTCCTTCAGCCGCGACTCCACGAAGCTGACCTTGTCCTCCACGACCAGCACGCGCTCCAGGCCGGCGGTCAGCTCCACCAGTTCCTCGTCGGAGACGGGGAACGGCATCGACAATCTGATCAGCCGGAGCCTCGGGGCCGACGGGCCGAGATCCGCCAGCGCGCGGAGCACGACCGCGTGGGCGCCGCCGGGCGCGACGATGCCCAGGGTCGCGCCGTCGGCGTCGGAGGTGACGCGGTTCAGCCCCGCCGTCCGGCTGTAGGCGAGCGCCAGGTCCAGGCGGCGGGTGCGCATGTCGTGCTCGGCGTCCAGCACGGCGCCACCCAGCCCGGACGACCCGGCCCGCCCGCGGTCCGGCGGCGGGACGCCCTCGCCCCGCCCCGCCAGTTCCACGGTGGCCGAGCCGTCCGCGACGTCGGCGAGCATCTTCAGCCCGACCCACAGCCCGCTGGCCCGCGACATCGCCACGGCGTGCAGCCCGAGCTCGATCACCTCCTCCACCGAACCCGGCACCAGCAGGGGCATCGACAGGCTCTGGCACATCTGCTCGCACGAACTCGGCAACGACGAGGACTTGCACGCCGGGTCGTCGCCGATCCACGCCACGACCCCGCCCAGCGGGGCCGTGCCGGACACCATGCCATGCCGTACGGCGTCGGCGGCCCGGTCCAGGCCCGGGTTCTTGCCGTACCAGAATCCGGTGACCGCCTCGTGCCGCCGCCCCGGCGCCCGCTCCAGCAGTTGCGTGCCCGCCACGGCGGTCGCCGCCAGCTCCTCGTTCAGGCCGGAGCGGAAGACCACACCCGCCGGTTCGAGGAACGGCGCCGCCCGTTCCATCTCCATGTCGACCCCGCCCAGCGGGGAGCCCCGGTAGCCGCTGACGAAGATCCGGGTGTCCAGCCCGCGCTCCTCGTCCAGGCGGCGTTGCTCCAGCGTGAGCCGTACCAGCGCCTGAACTCCCGTCATGAGGACCCGGCCGCCGGCCCGCGCGTACTTGTCGTCCAGCGCGTACTCGTCGTGCGGCTTGTGCTCGTCGTGTGGCTTGTGCTCGTCGTGTGGCGGGGCCATGGTCATCGGCCCAGACGGATGCGGGCGATCTCGCGCACGGTGAAGTACGGGCTGACGCCGTCCTGTTCGGCGAGGTCGAGCACGTCGCCTAGGCGCTCGGCGATCTCGGCCACGCGGGCGTTGGCCTCCTCGGCGGGCAGGTGGCGCAGCTCGACGGCGTGGGCGTAGATCGCGCCTCCGGCGCTGACGATGTCGTCGGGGGCCCAGAGGATGCCGCGCTCGTGCAGGAGCCGGGCGACCTCGGGGGTGGTGATCTGGTTGTTGGCCGGTCCGGCGACGGCGGCGCACCTGAGCCGGGGCACCAGTTCCTCCGTCAGCAGGCCGCCCATCGCGGCCGGGACGAGGATGTCGAGCTCGGCCCCGACCAGCTCGTCCGGGGTGAGCCAGGTTGCGCCCACCTCCGTGGCCAGGCCCTTCTTGGCCCGGTCGACGTCGGCGGCGAGGATGTCCGCGCCCTCCGCTGCCAGGCGCCTTACCAGGTGCGACCCCACGTGACCGAGCCCCAGCACGCCCACCCGCCGCCCCTTCAGCGGTGCGGTCTTGAGCACGGCGCCCTTGTCCAGGCGGGCGCAGACGGCGGCCAGCGCGGCCATCACGCCGGTGGCCGTGGCGGGAGAGGAGTCGCCGCTGCCGCCCAGCTCCGTGGGGGTGCAGAAGACGTGCGGGGTCCGTTCCTTGATGACCGCCAGGTCCTGCGGGCCGGTGCCCACGTCCGGGGCGGTCGCGTACCGGCCCCGCAGGGAGTGGACGACGTCGGCGACGTCGTGCAACATGTCGCGGCGGCGTTCCGGGGTGAAGGTGTATCCCTCGGGCAGGGCGACCACGGTCTTGCCGCCTCCGGTGTCCAGCCCGGCGATCGCGCATTTGTCCGTCATCGCCTGCGACAACCGCAGCGCGTCGGTCAGGCCGTCGCGCCAGTCGGCGTAGTGACGCACCCGGCAGCCGCCGCCGGCCGGGCCGAGGACGGTGGAATGCACGGCGATGATGATCGGCAGGCCGGTGCGGACGCCGGCCCGGATGACGACTTCTTCGTGCGCGAACATGTTTCCCCTATTCCGGGTCAATGCGCTGGCATCGGCAGGCTAGGTGAATGCACCGGGCGCGTTGTCCATACGCCGGTACGAATAACGGGCCGGTTTTGGGATGCGCATACGAAAGGGGTGGCGGCGCGACATCTGTCCAAAGCGGCGTGGCCAGTTTTCTACTGGCGTTCAAAAGGGGGCGTTCGCGGCTGCCGTACCGTCGCCAGTGAATTCCGGCCCTGCCTCGACGCGAGGAGAAATGTCATGACAGAAGTGCGCCCGGCGGAAAGGCCGCAGCCCGGTGAGCCGCCGCGCGGTGAGACCTCGCCGGTGGTGTCGAAAAGCTCGCGCGTGATCCACGGGTTGCGGGTGCCCATGCGCGACGGGGTGGAGCTGGCGCTGGACCTGGTCCGGCCCGACCTTCCCGGTCCGCTGCCGGTGGTCCTGCAGCGCACGCCGTACGACAAGGTGGCGGGACGGGACGGCGAGATCTACCGGGGGCTGGTGGAGCGGGGCTACATCACGGCGTTCAACGACTGCCGCGGGCGGTTCAACTCCGACGGCGTGTTCGAGCCGCACTTCCACGAGGCCGACGACGGCCACGACGTGATCGAGTGGATCGCCGCGCAGGACTGGTGCGACGGCAACGTCGGGATGCTCGGCGGCTCCTACGCCGGGCAGACCCAGTGGTTCGCCGCCTCGCGCCGGCCGCCGAGCCTGAAGGCGATCGTGCCGTACTGCTCGCCGCCCGCCTCACCGTGGCGCAACGAGCCGATCTTCGGCGGGTGCCTGATGCTCGGCATCACCGAGTGGATGGTCGACATGGGCGTCCGCTCCTACCAGCGGCTCAACCCCATGAGCATGCTGACCGAGCACCAGCCGTACTTCGACGCGCTGCCGCTGACGTCGCTGGCGGAACAGGCCGGGGCCGGTTCGCGGTGGCTGGATGAGATGCTGCGGCATCCGGTACTCGACGCGTACTGGAAGCGGCGCTCCTACGACCACCACCCGGACGCCGACCTCGCGGTGCTGAACATCACCGGCTGGTGGGACATGAACTTCCCCGGCGCGCCCCTGAACTTCGAGGCCATGCGGACCGGCCGCGCCGCGGACAAACAGAAGCTGATCATCGGACCCTGGCCGCACATGGTGAACATGTGGCGCGAACTCAGCGGCGCCGACTTCGGCGAGCACGCCGTCGTCGCGCTCAACGACTATGTCATCCGCTTCTTCGACCGGTGGCTGAAGGGGATCGGAAACGGTATCGAAGCGGAAAAGCCCGTGCACGTCTTCGTCACCGGCGCGAACGAGTGGTGGGCGGAGGACGAATGGCCGCTGCGCGGCACCGAGGAGGTGCCGTTCTACTTCCATTCGCGGGGCCGCGCCAACTCGCTGGACGGCGACGGCGTCCTGTCGATCGACCCGCCGGGCGCCGAACCTTCCGACGCCTACCGCTACGACCCCCTCGACCAGGGCACGCGCGTCTGGAACATGCACGAGGGCCCGGTCGACGAGCGTCCCGCGCAGCGGCGCGCGGACCTGCTCTGCTACACCAGCGAGCCGCTGACCGAGCCGCTCGACGTCGTCGGCTGGGTCACCTGCCGGCTGTGGGCCTCCTCGTCGGCGCTCGACACGGACTGGCACGTGCGCCTGTCGGACGTGCGGCCGGACGGCACCGCGCGCTTCCTGTGCCGCGGCGCGCTGCGGGCGCGTTTCCGCGAGTCGTTCGAGGAGCCGAAACTGCTCGAACCCGGCGAGCCCACCCTGTTCGAGTTCACCATGGACGCCTGCGGGGTCCGCTTCCTGCCGGGACACCGCATCCGCGTGGAGGTGAGCAGCTCGGGGTTCAGCCGCTACGACCGCAACACCAACTCCGGCGCGGACAACCCCTTCGACGACGACAAGGTCGTCATCGCCGACCAGCGCGTCTTCCACGAGGCGGAGCTCGCGTCCTGCGTCGTGCTGCCGGTCGTGCGCCGTGGCTGAGACCCGCACCCCCGTCATCGCTCTCGTCGCCGCCGCGGCCGCCGCCGCGCTGGCCTCGGGCTGCGCCGCCGCGCCGCGACCGGCCGCGGGCCCCGCCGAGTACGTCAAGGACGGCACCTTCACCTTCGCCATCCCCGCCGACCCGGGCATCCTCGACCCCTACCGCAACCTGCTCCCGCACGGCGAGATGACGAGCCTCACCTACGACTCGCTCATCAACGTCACCCCGCGGGGCGAGACCGTGTCGGGGCTGGCGGCCACCTGGAAGGCCGACGCCAGGACCGCCACCTTCACCCTCAGGAAGGGCATCATCTGCTCCGACGGCTCCCCGCTCACCGCGGGCACCGTGGCCAAGGCACTCGGCCACCTCAAGAAGCCGTCGCCCCTGTCCGGGCTGCTGGTGCCGGCCGCGCCGTACGACGTGCGTGCCGACGAGGCCGCGGGCACGGTGACGGTGACGATGAAGGAGCCCTTCGCCCTCCTGGTGGAGACGCTGGGCCGCGTGCCCATCGTCTGCGACAAGGGCCTGGACGACCCCAAGCTCCTGGAGAACACGACGGTGGGCAGCGGGCCCTTCGTGCTCAGCAAGGTCGTCCGCGGCGACACCTACACCTTCACCCGCCGCGACGGCTACACCTGGGGCCCGGACGGCGCCGCCAACAACGCCCCCGGCAGCCCCGCCACGATCGTGTTCAAGGTCGTGCCGAACGAGACCACCCGCGCCAACCTGCTGCTGGCCGGGCAGGTCAACCTGGCCAACATCGCCGGCCCCGACCGCGAGCGGCTGCTGGCCCGCAAGCTGGAGCGTTTCGACCTCACGGCCATGCTCGGGGAGCTCTGGTACAACCAGCGCGACGGCCGCCCCGGCGCCGACCCGCTCGTCCGCCGCGCCCTGACCGCCGCGCTCGACCTGGACGAGCTGGTGAACGTCGTCACCTCGGGTACGGGCACGCGGGCCCCCGGCCTGGTCGCCGGCCAGACCCAGCCGTGCGCCGCCGACAACGTCACCGGCCACCTGCCCGCCACCGACCCCGTACGGGCCGCCGCCCTGCTCGACCAGGCCGGCTGGGTCAAGGGCGCCGGCGGCACCCGCGCCAAGGACGGCAAGAAGCTCGTCGTCGACCTGCACTACAGCCCCAGCGAGGGCGAGGGCAGCGTGGCCGCCGCGGAGTTGGTGTCCAAGCGCTGGCAGGCGGTCGGCGTCACCGTGAAGCTGACCTCCGACGACCTGGCCGCCGCCACCAGGGCCATGTTCGAGACCGGCGACTTCGACGCCTACTGGGCCGGCCTCAGGTTCGACCTGCCCACCCACATCCTGCCGTGGGCCTCCGGCGCCACCCCGCCCAAGGGCCAGAACTTCACCGGCATCGACAACCCCGACTTCGTCAAGCTGGCCGCCAAGGCCGCCGGCACCACCGGCGCCGCGGGCTGCAAGCTCTGGAACGAGGCCGAGCAAGCCCTCCTGCGGGACGCCGACATCGTCCCGATCGCCGTGGCCAAGCAGCCGTTCTTCTTCAGCAAGGCCCAGGGCGAGACGGAGGGCTGGCTGCAGCAGCCGATCCCGACCAGCATCAGGGTGCTGAAGTGACGCACGCGAAGGGCCAGGACCCGGTCCTGGCCGCTTCCACGTGCGCGATCGCGGCGAACCATCCGGAGCTGACCTGCGTGATCACGTGTTCCTGGCCGGGCGTCGTGACCGCGTCGGCGCTCTCTGGCGCCGCGTGGGGGCTGGTGAGGATGACGACCCGGTCGTAACCGTCCAGCCGGGACGGCAGCGCTCCGGCCGGGCCGCCTCCGGGGCCGAAGCGGCCGAGGACGTCCATCAGCGGTTCCCTGGGGCGGACGGCGAGTGCCGTACCGGAGTCCAGGAGCGTCACCGACGCGGCACGCAGCGCCAGCGCCGCGCCGAAGACCGCGGCGGCGTCGGCGCGGCTGAGCCGCGCGCCCGGCCAGGACATCAGGTCGCCGCGGTCGGTCAGCACCAGCGTCCTGCCGGGGAGCGCGGGCACGTTGGCCAGGGACAGCTCGGCGGCCTGACGCAGCGCGCGGCTCCAGCGTGAGGCGGGTACGGCTCGCATCGCCGCCATCACGTCCAGCGGGGTGACGCCCGAGCCGAGGATCGAGGCGGGTTCGGCGAGTTCCTCCTCCAGGCCGGGGGCGGCGACGCCGAGCCGGTCGAGGTCGGCCAGGGACGCGAGCTTGTCGCGGTAGGACATCGACGGCAGGACGGCGGACCAGGCGGCGGCCGTCATGGTGCCGAGCAGCCAGCGTTCGACGGCCGGCCAGGTCATCCGGGCGTCGGCGAGGGTGGCGGCGGCGGACGGCTGCTCCATGAGGCGGGGGCGGCGCTCGGCGGGCACCCAGTACAGGGCCCGGCGGGCGCGCGAGACGGGCAGCGACTCCGGGATCGCCGACACGGTGCCCCTGCGGCGGTTGATCGCGTGCGCGAAGACGGCGGCCTGGACGGCGCCGGTAGGGGCCGGGTGGGTGAGCGCGAGCACGTCCGCGAACCGCATGGCGCCGGGAGCGTCATAGGTGGCCAGCGCGAGCTCGTCGTAGAGGCGGACGGCGGCGTCGGCCACACCGCGCTTGACCGGCTGCGGAAGGCTCCGCCCGAACCTGCGCAGCCAGTACGCGAGCAGCTCGCCGGGCTCGTCGGCGCGCAGCAGCGACTGGCCGACGAACTGCCTGGTCCCCTTGCCACGGGCGTGGGCGAGCTCGGCGATCGCCGCCAGCCGCAGCCGCCGGGTGGCGTCATGGCGGGCCATCCAGCGGATCAACCCGCGCAGCCACGGTTCGTCGGCGACGGCCAGCCGGGCGGCCAGCGCGCCGAATCGGTCGTCGTGAACGGCGGCACCGCCGTCGGCGAAGGCCCGCGCGACGAGAAGGAACAGCTCCTTCCTGGCCGTGTCCACGCCGGTGAGTGCACGTGTCGTCATGGATGTGCTCAACTCCGTCATCTCACACGGCTCCGGCACGGCGGTGCCGGAGCCGTTCCTCATCAGCGATTACAGGGCTTCTTGCCGTGGTTGGCCTTCTTCTTGCGGCGGCCGTTCTTCTTGCGGGATCGCTTGGACATGTGGCGCTCCTCCTTCAGAACGGCCAGGTGGCGGCGCGCGCCATCTCGATCACGGGGATGGCGGCGAACCAGCCGTCGCCGGGCTCGGTGATCACGTGCTCGTGACCGGGCATCGCGACGGCCTCCGCCGCCTGCGCCGCGGCGCCGGGGTGGGTCAGGACGATCACCCGGTCGTGCCCGTCCATCCGCTCCCGTACGGCCTGCGCCACCGTCTGCGCCCCGCCGGGAGTGCTGAAGGCGGCCACGGTCTCCGGCACCGACCTGCCCACCTCGACCGGGGCGACCCGCGGCCCGAACTCCACCAGTTCCGCGGAAGGCGAGCGCAGGGCCAGCGCCGCGGCGAAGGCGGCGCCGCCATCGGCCTGCGACGCCATCGACGCGCCGCGGTCCACCAGGATCAGCGTCCTGCCACGCAGGACCGGCACCTGCGCCAGCGCACGTTCGAGCGCCCGCTCCAGCGCCCACGACCAGCGAGACGACGGCACCATGCGATAGGCATCCATGATCTCCAAGGGCATCGCGGTCGTCCTGGTCCCTTCGGCCAGGTCGGCGCAGACCCAGTCGGCGGCCTCGGAATCGAGCCCGGCCGCGTCGAAGTCGCGCAGGTGGGCAAGGCGTTGCGACTGGCTCATCGAGCGCGCCACGGCCGCCCACGCCTTGCCGGTCATGGCCCCGTCCAGCCAGGCGGCGACCTGTGGCCAGGTCATCGGCCGCGGCGAACATGTCGGCGGCGTCGAGCCGGTCCAGCATGCGGGCGCGCCGGGCGGCGGGTACGGCCAGCAGTTCCGCTCTGGCCCGCAGTTCAGCCAGCGGCTCGGGCACCGGGTTCTCGCGCTTGAGGCGCTGGCTCGCGTACTGGAAGACGGCGTTCCGGGCCTTGCCCACCGGCTTGGGGTGGGTCTGGCCGATCACCTCGGCGAACCGCATCGCGGCGTCCCCGGTGTCGTGGACGGCGAGCGCGTGCTCGTCGTAGAGCCGCTCGGCGGCCTTGGCCACGCCGTCCTTGATCGGCTTGGGAATGGTCCGGCCCAGGCGGCGCAGCGCGTAGGCGAGCAGGATGCCCGGCTCGTCGGCGCGGACGAGCGCGGCGTCGACGAGTCGCCTGGCGTCGGCGGCCGTGCACAGCTTCGCCGCCAGGCGGGCGACGACGAACTCCGTGGTCACGGCCAGGGTGAACGCGCGCAGCCGGTGCTGCTTGCCGCTCCAGAAGAGGAACGAACGCATCCAGTCCTCGTCGGCGGCGAGCGCGCCGGCGAGAAGGGCGAGCCGGTCGCCCGGCTCGTGGGCCCGTGGATCGGTGAGGGTGCGCGCGGCCAGCAGGAGCAGTTCTTTTCTGCTGGTGTCGAGCGCGATGGACTGAGGTATGGTCATCGACCTTCTTCTCCGGATCGCTGAAGGCCTCCCGAGAAAGACGAGCGAGAATGCGGCATGCCCGCGCCGGCTTTTGATTTCTCACCCGTTGCCTTCTTTGGCCCGCATCGGGAGGCCGGGTCATTCCCTGACTAGGGAACGCGACATCGGGCGGGACCGGGAATGGCGCTTGATCTGCGCATCATGCCCCTTCCCTCCACAAACCCGACTCTGTACCGACCTCACTATTCAGGACCGGAAAAGGCGCGGCAAGCGAAATTGACGCGCCCTTGACGAGGAGATCCGTCAATATCGCGTCATGACCACACCGGCGGAAGCGGGCACGCCCACCGGCCGGCGTGCCCGCGCTGTCCGCTAGTACCCGGCGGCGCTGCCCAGCCGGCGGGGGTCGGCGACGCCGTGCAGGGTGCCGTCGTCACCGAACGCGATGGCCTGGCAGCTGCCCATCTCCAGCTCCCACGGCGAGACGCGGGTGATGCCGACGCCGCGCCGTTGCACCTCCGTGAGGACGACGTCGCCGAAGGAGGACTCCACGATCGGCCGCCTGCTGGGATACACGGACGCGCCGAACATGGGCTGGTTCACCGATTCGAGTGCCGTCATGCCCCGCTCCAGGACGTTCACGGAGTTCTGGTACACGTTCTGCACCGCCGAGATCGCCGGCGACCCGGCCACGTACGCGGGCTTGCCGTCGCGCATGGCCAGCAGTGAGGTGCCCCAGCCCACCGGGATCTTCACCCACGGATCGGCGAACAACGTGATCGGCCGCGGCATGATCACCCCGTCCGTCATCAGCCCGACGCCGAACGCCGTGGAGCTGGAGGAGTGCGTGCCGTGCGCGATCATGCCGCGCTCGTCCACGACCACGATGGCGTTGGTGCCGCCGTTCATCGGGTCGAACGGCCGCGGCTTGCCGTGCACCACCCTGGGCACCAGCCGTTCGGCCGCCTCCGGCGAGATCGCGCGCAGCGTGTCCTCGATCGGGACCGTCGGATCGGTGAAGGGGTCGGGGATCTCGTCCAGGCCATAGGCCCACACCTCCTCGACGATGCGCATCCGCGTGTACAGGTCGTCGGTCTCGATCAGCGACGACAGGCTCAGCAGCAGCGGGTAGAGCGCGCCCACCGTGTGCAGCTCGTAGCCGCCCGCGGTGGGCAGCGGCGGGAGCGGCATCTCGACGGCGCCGGCCGCGGCCATGTCGTCGAGGGTGATCCGGCCGCCGTGCTGCCGGGCCGTCTCGACGTACCTCTTGGCGAACTCGCCCTCGTGGAAGTACTCCGGTCCCTGCTCGGCGAGTTGCTCGATGGTACGCGCGAGAGCGGGCTGGCGCAGCACCTCACCGACCCGGAACAGGTGGCCGCCGGGGAACCAGGTGTCGTGGCCCTCCTGATAACGGCCGGCGGCCATGCGGTAGGCGAACGCCCAGCCCCACAGCAACTGGTCGGCCACGAAGCCCTCGCGCGCGGCCACCACCGCGTCGGCGAACAGCTCCGCCCACGACAGGCGGCCGAACTTGCTCCAGGCGGCGTGCGCGCCGCGCACCCAGCCGGGCGGCACCACCGTGCGGCCCGACAGCCGGGCCCCGTCGTCCAGGTCGCCGTTCTCGCCCGCGGGCAGGCCCGCCATGCCCGCGATCACCAGACTCTGCCGGGTGTCCGGGTCGTAGACCGTGATCGACAGGCCGCCGGCCAGCGTGGTCATGGTCGGCTCGACCACGGTCTGCACCGCCGCGGCGGCCAGGTAGGCGTCCACGGCGCTGCCGCCCTTGCGCAGCACGGCCACGCCCGCCGCCGACGCCGCGGGGTGGGAGGTCGAGATCATGCCCTTGCCGCCGGTGGCGGACACGTGCTCCGGGTCGGGGCACGCCGGGCGCGCCGGTACTCCACTCATCAGGTCTCTCCTTCGGTTCGTAAGCTCGACGTGCTGTGACGGCGCGCCCCGGGCGGTCCCCCGGCCGCCCGGGACGGCCGGGTCATCCGACGAACATCTCCGCGATGCGCTCCTCGTCGAGCACCGAGGGAGCGAGCCGGTACGCCGGCGGCTCCACCTCGAGCAGGTGACGGACGAAGTAGTCGAACAGCTTCCTGAACATGTAGTGCTCGTAGCCCAGGTAGAGGTGCTCGGCGCCGGGGATGATCAGCAGGTCGACGTCCTTGTCGTGGGCGATGAGCCGGTCGACGAAGCGCAGCGTCTGCTCCGGCAGGACCTTGGTGTCCACGCCGCCCTGGATGAGCAGCAGCTTGCCCTGCAGGCGGGCCGCGGACTCGGCGTTGGAGGACAGCGCGTAGTCCACCTCGCCCACCGGGCCGTCGTAGGTCTCCGCCCAGCCCTGCTGGTAGGTCAGGCTGTCGTGGTTGCCGGAGCGGGAGACGCCGACCTTGTAGAACTCGGGGTGGTCGAGCATCGCCCGCGCGGTCTGGTAGCCGCCGCCGGAGATGCCGGTGATGCCCACCTTGTCGATGTCCATCCACGGACGGCTCCGCGCCAGCTCCGTGATCGCGGCCACGTGGTCTTCCATGCCGCCGGCGCTCTTGTAGTTCCGGTAGGAGTGGTCGTGGAAGGCCTTGTCGCGGCCCGGAGTGCCGCGGCCCTCCATGCCGACCACGACGAAGCCGAGCGCGGCCAGCGCCTCGGCCTCGTACCCGAACGGGCCCGGGTCGAACGTCGGGAGCACGCGCAGGACCTGCGGACCCGGATAGGCCACGTCGATGACCGGGTAGCACTTGTTCGGGTCGAAGTCGTGCGGCTTGTAGAGCACGCCGAAGACGTCGGTGAGGCCGTCGGCGGCCTTGGCGCGGAAGCGCTCGGGGGCGCTCCAGCCGGTGGCCTGCAGCGCGGAGATGTCGGCCCGCTCCAGCTCGACGCGGACGGCCCCGTCCCAGCCGCGCACGGTGATCACCGGCGGCGTGCTCGTGGTGGAGGCGTTGTCGACGAAGTAGCGGCCGTCGGCCGAGACGCTCACCACGTGGTGGAGGGCGTCGTCGGTGATCCGGGTGAACCCGCCACCGTCCAGCCCCGCCTTGCAGACCGAGCGGCGGTAGGGGTCCTCGGAGATCAGCCCGCTCGCGGTGAAGTAGACGGTACGGCTCGCCTCGTCGACGTGCAGGATCTCCTGGACGGCCCAGCCGCCGGAGGTCACCTGGTTGCGGAGCTCGCCGGTCTTGGTGTCGTACAGGTAGAGGTGGCCCCAGCCGTCGCGCTGGGAGTACCACAGCACCTCGGCCCCGCCGTTGATCACCTTGATGATGGGGAAGAAGTTGAGCGCCGTCTGGGTGGGCTCCACGCGGGTGGGACCGGTCTCGGTGATCAGGGTGGTCACCTCGCCGGTGACCGGGTCCATGCGCTTGAGCTTCAGGGTGCGTACGTCACGGGACTGGCTCAGGTAGTAGACGGCCGAGCTGTCCTCCGCCCAGAAGGCCCAGCGCACCACCATCGGCGAGATGATCGTCATCAGCACCGGCTCGTCCTGCGCCTTCACGACCTGGCCGCTGTTCACGTCGACCACGGTCATCTCGGCGGTCGGAATGCGCTTGTCCCCGGGCAGGGCCAGCCGCTGCGGCTGCAGGCCGGGGCGGCCGCCGCCGCGCGGCCAGTTGTCGATCAGGTGCGCCAGGCCGATGCCCGACTGGTCGGTGCGGTGGCTCAGCACCTTGGTGGCATCGGGTGACCAGGCGGCGCAGATCGGGTTCTCCGGCAGGCCGATCGCCGTCATGAGGTTGTCGTACTGGAAGTAGTCGGGGCTCACGCCGTACTCGTGGCCGGCGTCGCCGTCGGTGGTCAGCGGCCGGGTCTGGTTGTCGGCGATCCGGCGCAGCCCGAGGTTGGGCCCGTCGCGGTAGACGGTGTACTGCCCGTCGGGCGAGACGGCCTCGATCGGGTTGACGGCCGGCGGGGCCGGCGTCTCCTGCGCCTCGTAGGTGTCGAGTGACACCTGCCAGGTCTTGTCGAACGCGGCGAAGTAGACGGAGTCGCCGACCAGCGCGATGGCCATGAAGGGCAGCTTGGCGGCGCTCACCTCGTGGCCGGAGGCCGTCTCCAGGGCCTTGGCGAGCCGCTCGTGGTCGAAGGCGGGGCGCCGGGTGCCCGCCTCCGGGTCCACGACGAGGAACTGCCGCCGGGTGGCGGTGCTCGACCGGTACCAGAAGCGGGCCCCGTCACCGAGCCAGTTCGGCACGACCCTGTCGCCGAAGACGATCTTGCTCCGGTTGTGCATCAGGAGCTTTTCGGCGGTCTTGTAAGGGGAGTCGCTCAGTCGCATGGAGTCTCCTTTCGACGGCCGGACCGGCCGTTCGATGTGTACGACGTTCACTATACGCACAACGTACGCAGTGCGTACACCGTTCCGTTCGCGAATGTCGTACGCACAGGAGACTCATGTGCGCGGGAGCTCCAGGTGACGCCGGACGGTCGTGGTCAGCGAGCGGGCGGCGGGCAGCCCAGGCGGCGGTATTTGCCGGGGGCCATGCCGTAGCGGCGCTTGAAGGCGTTGGAGAAGGCGTACTCGGAGCTGTAGCCGACCGCGGTGGCGATCTCGCTCAGCGCGGCGTCCCTGTCACGCAGCATCCGGGCGGCCGTGCCCAGCCGCCACCAGGTCAGGTAGGTCAGCGGCGGCTGTCCGACGAGCTGGGCGAACCGGCGGGAGAACGCCGCGCGGGACAGGCCCGCGCGGCGGCCGAGCGATTCGACGGTCCACGGGCCGGCGGGGTGACGGTGGATGCCGTCCAGCGCGGCGCTGATGGCGGGGTCGGCCAGCGCCGCGGCCCAGCCGGTCGCGCAGTGCTCCGTCGAGAAGTCGAACCAGGCTCGCAGGATGTACAGGAGCAGGGTGTCCAGCAGCGCCGACACCACCAGGTCGGCGCCCGGACGTGGGGTGTCCATCTCCTTGCCGAGCAGGTCGACGGCGGCGCGCAGGTCGGTGTTGTGGCCCAGCCTGGCGGGCAGGTGGATCATCTCGGGCAGGTCTCTGAGCAGCGGATGGGCCCGGCTGGGGTCGAGCCGGTAGCCGCCGCAGAGCGTCACCGTCGTGGGCCCGGCGCCTTCCATGGTGGCCGAGGCGAACAGCTCGGCGTCGGCGTAGGGGTCGCAGTCGGGCTCGGCGACGGGCGTGGTGAGCGAGTCGGCCAGCGTGTAGCCGTGGCCGTGCGGGAAGAACAGCACGTCGCCGGTCCCGGCCGGGATCGGTTCGCCCTCCGGCGGGATCGCCCAGCATGAGCCCTTCAGGATCACCTGGAAACCAGCCGAGCCGGGCGCCGACGGGAACCGCTGCCCCCAGGGCGCCGGCCACTCGACCCGCGCCGAGCGCGGCACGCCGATGCGCATGGAGGCGATCACGTCGCTCAGGACGTCCATGGCGGCAGTCTAACCCGAGAGACGATCGCGTATCTCTCGCAGACGGCAGGGCATTGGGCGGCTCCTCTGTGCGCCCTAGCGTGGACGTCATGACAAGAATTCTGGTCAGCGGGGCCACCGGCACGATCGGCCGTCCGCTGGTGAGCCGGCTTCGGGACGCGGGCGCCGACGTGCGCACGGTGACGAGAGAACTGACCGACCCGGTCGCGCTGGCGGCGGCGCTCGATGGTGTGGACGCGGTGTTCCTGCTGTGGCCGTTCGCGTCGGCCGAGGGTGCTCGTGAGGTGCTGGAGCTGGTCGGGGCGCGGCGGGTGGTGTACCTGTCCTCGGCCGCCGCCCGGCCGTACGAGGTGGAGATCGAGCGGCTGGTCGCCGCGACCGCGCGGGAGTGGACGGTGCTGCGCCCGCACGCGTTCGCGGCCAACACGTTGCGGTGGGCCGAGCAGGTTCGTGCGGGCTTCGTGCGGCAGCCGTACGGGGAGGCGGGCTTTTCTCCCGTGCACGAGCGGGACGTCGCGGCCGTCGCGGTACGGGCGCTGCTCGGCGAGGGCCACCACGGTGCGGTCTACACGCTGACCGGGCCCCGGCCACTGACCCAGCGGGAACAGGCGGCGGCGATCGGCGCCGCGATCGGGCGGCCGGTGCGCTGGGAGGAGGAGCCTCCGCAGGAGGCGCGGCGACGACTGCTCGGGCTGGGGTGGCCCGCGCCGGCCGTGGACGGGATGCTGAGCGCGCTCGCCGCGCCCGGCCCGGACCCCACCGGCACCGTGGAGGAGGTCACGGGCGTGCCCGCGAGCACGTTCGAGACCTGGGCGAGCGAGCACGCCGCGGACTTCCTCGCCCCCATGCGGGCCGCCCGCATCCACGAGTACGGCGACGCCTCGGTGATCTCGCTGGACGACGTGCCGGTGCCGCGGCCGGGCCCTGGTGAGGTGCTCATCCGGGTGGCCGCCACCTCCTTCAACCCGTCGGAGATCGGGCTGCGGACGGGGCTGCTGCATGACACGCTCGGCATCACGCTGCCGCACACGCTCGGCTGGGACGTCGCGGGGACCGTCATCACCGGCGCGGGCGGCCTGTCCCCCGGCGACCGGGTGATCGGGCTGATCGGCGGGGCGGCGGCCGAGTACGCGGTCGCCACGGCGGACCTGCTGGTCAGGGCGCCCGAGCGGATCCCGCTGGCGGACGCGGCGGCCGTCCCGGTGGCCGGGCTCACCGCGTGGCAGGCGGTCTTCGAGCATGCCCGCGTCGGGCCCGGCAGCCGGGTGCTGATCAACGGGGCCGGTGGCGGGGTCGGGATGTTCGCCGTGCAGCTGGCCAAGCACGTGGGGGCGTACGTGGTGGCCACCGCGAGCCCGCGCAGCGCCGCAGCGGTGCTCGCGCTGGGCGCCGACGAGGTCGTCGACTACACCGCGGCTCCCCTGCCGTCCGGCAACGACGTGCTGATCAATCTGGTGGCCGAACCGCCCGCCTCGGTGACGCGGCTCGCCGGGGCGTTCGTGTCGATCACCCGGCCGATCGACCATCCGCGCGCCGTTCACTTCGTGGCCCGCAACGATCCGGGCCAGCTCGCCGAGCTGGTGGCGCTGATCGACAAGGGCGTGGTGGACGTCGAGGTGGACGCCCGGCCACCGGCGGCGCTGGCGGACCTGCACCGAGCGGCCGAGCGCGGGAATATCCGGGGAAAGGTCACGGTGCGCATGAATGGCACCGAGAGAGCGCGTTCTCAATAAGTGTCAACGCGCCCATCGCTGATTGGCGCCGCCCGAGCAGTCCCAGATCTGCAGCCGGGTGCCGTTGGCCGAGCTCGCTCCGGTCGCGTCGAGACACTTGTTCGCCTGAGGGTTGACGATCTGGCCGGTGCCGGAGTTGAAGGTCCATCGCTGGGCGCCGGTGCCGTTGCAGTCATAGAGCTGCACCTGTGTGCCGTTGGCGGTGCCGGCGGCGGTGACGTCCATGCACTTGCCGAGCGCCCGCACGGACCCGTCGCCGTTCCACGTCCAGTTCTGGGCGGCGGAGCCGTTGCAGTCCCAGAGCTGCACGGCCGTGCCGTTGGCGGGGTTGGCGCCCGCCACGTCGACGCACTTGCCGCCGACGCCGGTGATCTGGCCGCCGCCGCCCGCGGGCGGGGCGTAGACGCGGACGTAGTCGACCGTCATCGTCTGCGGGAACGTGGTGGTGGCGTCGGGGTAGCCGGGCCAGTGGCCGCCGACGGCGACGTTCATGATCATGAAGAACGGGTGGTCGAAGACCCAGCGGTTGCCGCCGAGGCTGGCAGGCGTGCGCCGCTGGTACTCGTTGCCGTCGACGTACCAGATGATGAGGTTCGGCGACCAGTCGACGGTGAAGGTGTGGAAGGCGTCGGCGAACGCGCCGCTGATCGAGTACGCGGCGCCGATGCCCGCGCCGCCGGAGTAGCCGGGACCGTGGATGGTGCCGTGAACGGTGCTGGGTTCGCGGCCGATGTTCTCCATGATGTCGATCTCGCCGCTGTTGGGCCAGCCAACCGAGCCGATGTCGTTGCCGAGCATCCAGAACGCCGGCCAGATGCCCTGGCCGCGGGGCACCTTCAGGCGCGCTTCGAACCGGCCGTAGGCCCGGGTGAAGGTGGCGGCGGTCAGTAATCGGGCCGAGGTGTACTGGCAGGTCCCGTAGTGGCACTGGTAGTTGGCGGGGTTCTCCCGGCGGGCGGTGATCACGAGGTTGCCGCCGCCGTCCAGGGCGGCGTTGCGGGTGCTGCCGGTGTAGTACTGCTGCTCGTTGTTGCCCCAGCCGCTGCCGCCGATGTCGAAGCGCCACTTCGACTGGTCCACGGCGCCGCCGGCGGATCCGTTGAACTCGTCGGACCAGACCAGCGGGCCGGGGGCGGGTGCGGCGGTGGCGGTCGCGCTCGCGGCCACGGGGGCCATGGGGGTCAGCGGCGCGAGGAGGGTGGTGAGGGCGGCGCCGATGGCGAGCGACATTCTCCAACGGGGGGTGTGATCCATTCGGTTTTCCTCACAGAAATGGATTTACCCGAGACTGTCCGGCACGACAAGCCCGCTGTCAAGAGAGCGCTCTCTTGCGGTGAATTTCGTCGGCCAGGCGAGGTCGTCGACCGCCAGGAACGCCTCGCCGGCCACGCTCGCCGGGGTCACCCCGGTGAACCCCATGACGTCCCGGTGCAGGTGGGACTGGTCGGCGTAACCCATCTCCGCCGCGACCCCGGCCGCGCCCTCACCCGCGACCAGCCGGTGGGCGGCGTGGTCGAAGCGGACCAGTGTGGCGGCGCGCTTGGGCGGCAGCCCGATCTGCTCCCGGAACCGCGACCACAACCGCTTACGGCTCCACCCGACCTCGGCCGCCAGCCCGTCGATCCGCGCCAGGCCACGCCCGGCGACGATCCGCCGCCAGGCCCGAGCCACCTCCGGATCCACGCCCGCCCCCGCCTCGTACCGGCGGGCGAGCAGCGCCTCCGTCAAGGCGAAGCGGTCATCCCAGGAGGGGACCTCGCCCAGCCGCTCGAGCAGCCGCGCGGCCTCCCGCCCCCACAGGTCGCTCAGGGCCACGGCGGCGCCGTCCAGCTCAGCCGGGGAAACGCCCAGAACCGCGCGGGCCACCAGCGGAGACAGCCGCACCTGCACACATTCGACGTTCTCGCCCCGCGCCCAGGCCGTGCCTCCGGTGCCGAACCCGGGCCCGGCGGCGATGCTTCCCCCCTGCCGCCCGGCGGCGTGGTCCAGGACCGGCGCGCCGCTCCCGAACTCCAGCAGCAACGTCACGGCGGGGTGCGGGACCATCCGGAGCGCGTCCAGGTCACCGACCCGGAAACCGGCCATGGTGACGCCGGCCACGCGGCCGGGCCGCCGCGGGACCGCGACCTCCCACGTGGCCGCACCGTGTACGAACGTCCGCACGGCCCCATGCTACGGCGGCCCGGTGGGGGAACATTCGTCCAAGACAGCGCCACGCATCGGCGGCGACAGTGAGCGCATGACTGTTTCCCTTGACGACGGCGACCTCCACGTGTGCCAGGACGGCCCTCGCGACGCCCCCGCGCTTCTGCTCATTCACGGTTCCGCGTCCTCGTCCCGCTCGTGGGACTGGCTGGTTCCGCTGCTGACCGGATCCCATCACGTGATCCGGATCGACCTGCTCGGCCACGGCCGATCGGCCAAACCGGACGACGTCAGCTACGCGAGCGCCGACCAGGCCCGCCGGGCCGGGGCGGCCCTGGACCGGCTCGGCGTCGGGCACGCCGTCGTGGCCGGTCACTCCAGCGGCGGCGTGGTCGCCACCGCTCTGGCCGAACAGCGTCCGGACCTGGTGAACGCGCTCGCGCTCATCAACACCGGCCCCGGCCTGGGCGCCTTCATCGCATCGGAGTCCGCCGCCATCAGCCCCACGCCGTGGCCGCCGGCCGACGAGCAGATCCGCCGGTTCGCGAGCACCGGCTTCAGCCGCCCGGGTTACGAGGTCCCCCGGGAACTTCTGGACGAGGTACGCGCCATGACGTACCACTCGCTCGTCGCGACGATGCGGGCGACGACCGAATACCTGCACGAGCGGGCTCTCCCGGAACGGCTGGCGCCCCTCGGCAAGCCGCTCCTGGTGATCTTCGGCGAGGACGACCGCAGATGGCGATCCGCGTCCGCGGCCGACTACCGCCTCGTCCCGGGCGCGAAGGTCGAGATGCTGCCCGGTCTCGGGCACTCGCCCATCCTGGAGGACCCGGCGCGGACCGCCGCCGTCCTGCTGTCCTTCACCGCCGGTCAGAGGAAGTAGCTGTCGTGGTGGATGAGGAACTCGGCGCGTTCGGCGTCGGTGAGGCCGGCGACCTGGGTGATCCCCTCGAAGTACTCCTCGCGGGGCGCGCCGGGGGCGAACAGCATCAGCATGGACGCGGGCTCCCCCGACTCGTTGCGGAAGGCGTGTAGCCCGCCGACGGGGACGTAGAGGTAGTCGCCGGGGACGGCGTCGATCCAGCGTTCGCCGTCGAACAGCCGCATGGTGCCGGACAGGATGAAGAACGACTCCGACATCGCCTTGTGGAAGTGGGTGCTGGGCCCGCCGAACCGCGGCCCCATGTCCACCCGGTACAGGCCGTACTCCCCTCCGGTGGAGACGTTGGTGGACAGGTAGTGGTATGTGGTCTCGCCGCCGGTGCCCGCTCCCGAGACGAAGTCGGGCGCGGCGGCGGACGACCGGAACTGGGCGTTGACCTCGCCCTGGTCGCCGAAGTAGCGGGGGTCGGGGTAGGACATGGTTACTTCTCCTCGGTAAGGAAGCCGCGGGTGAGCTCGGCCAGCCCGCTGGGGTCGGCAAACCAGTCCATGTGGCCCTGCCCCCGCACCTCGATCAGGCGGCTGCCGGCGATGGCCCGGTGCAGTTGCCGCGAGCCCTCCATCGGGATCATGGCGTCGTCGCCGAACCCGATGACCAGGGTGGGGGCGGTGATGGCGGGCAGCAGGTCCCGGATGTCCACGCGCGCCCCGAGCTCGATCTGGCGGCCCATCCCGGCGGGCGGCCACGCGTCGGCCTGGGAGGCGGCGAGCCCGTCGTGGCCGAAGGAGTCCAGTGCCGCCGCGCTGAATCCGGTCAGGGCGGAGAACCGCTTGAACAGGTCCCGGTCGGTCTCCAGCAGCCTGCGCCAGGTCTCGAAGTAGAAGGCGTCGCGGGGTCCGGTCGAATGCGCCCATCCGCCGGCCAGCACCAGCCTGCGTACCAGCTCGGGCCTGGTCGCGGCGACGGACGCGGCGGCGACCGCGCCCAGGGAGAAGCCGAGCAGGTCCACGGGGCCGTCCGCGGCGGCCTCGACGGACGCGGCGACCTGGGCGGCGATCAGCTCGACGGTCAGCTCCGAGCCGTCTTCCTCGGTCTGCCCGCTGCCGCTGAAGTTGGGGCGGATCACCGTGTGGGTGTCCGCGAAGTACGGCACGACGTTGCCGAAGACCTTTTCGGCGTCACCGCCGGTCCCGTGCACCAGGGCCAGGCCCGGCCCGTCGCCGTCCACCTCGTAGTGGACCTTGGCACCCCGGATGGAGGTGAAAGGCATGTGAATCAACCCCTGAGAAAGGCGATACCTGATAAGATGAGCGCTAAGATAATGAGCAGTTATGTGAGTGTCAAGTAGATGAGCGCTCGCCTATTTGGAGGAGTCGTCATGGCCGACGCGGTGGACGCGGTACTGGAGCAGTGGCGCCGGGAGCGTCCCGACATCGACATCTGGCCGGTCGGCATCGTCGGCCGGCTCATGCGGCTGTCGCGCATGTGGGACATGTCGATCAAGGAAGTGCTGGCCAGGCACGGTCTCGAACCCGGCGAGTTCGACGTCCTGTCGACGCTGCGGCGCTCGGGCGAGCCGTACGAGCTGACCGCAGGGACCTTCCTCAAGGTCTCCCTGGTCACCACCGGAGCGATCACCCTGCGCGTGGACAAGATGCAGGACAAGGGCCTGGTCACCCGGGTACGCGACACCGCCGACCGCCGCTCGGTCAAGATCCGCCTCACCCCGCACGGCCTGGAGGTCATCGACCGGGTGCTCCCCGAGCACATCGCCAACCAGGCCAGGCTGCTCCAGTCGCTGGACGAGGAGCACCGCGAGCAGTTCGCCGCGATCATGTCCGGCCTGCTGCGGTCCTACGGCGACACCCCGTCCACCGCCACCCCTTAACCGCCCGTCTTTATTCTGGACTCCATAGATACTCTCCAACAGGGCTTGCGACAACGCGTCAGAAGACGGGATGATCCCGACATGAGGCGCCGTGTTCGGAGCTATATCCTCTGGAGTCCATCAATAGTGAGCAGCAACCATGGGTGGGCAGCGCCCGCGGCCCTTCAGATCTCCCCTCGACGTCTCGCCGTGAAGGAATGCCCATGCGCGTCTTAACCCCTCCCCTGGCCGTGGCCGTGGCTCTGGCCGGACTGCTCGCCGCCACCACTCCTGCCACCGCCGACCGGGGATCCAAGCCCAGCTACCGCCTCGACTGCGACGGCCGCACCTGCACCGTGGTCGCCACCGCCAAGTCCCGGCCGCACCGCATGCAGGAGTTCGTCACCACCGTCAGAAGCGGTGAGCAGGTCTGGGCACGAGACACCCTCTACAGCCGGGACGGGCGCGTACGCAGCCGCCCCTTCACCCTTCCCGAGCAGGACATCACGGTCGACGTCTCCGTCACCTCCCTGCCCGAGAACCACGTGGGCACCCCGCTCCGGCTGATGGCGTGGAACCTCTTCGTCGGCGGCACGTTCGACCGCAAGGAGACGACCGGCGAGAACCTCACCCAAATGATCGACTACATGAACGAGGTCAACCCCGACGTCTTCTTCGTGGTCGAGGGATACGGGTCCGGGCAGAAGATCCTCGACGGGCTCAACGCCGGGCGGCCGTCGAACGACCGGTACTCCGGGGTGCAGCTCACCCAGCCGCAGGACTACAGCGTCAACGGCGACAACCTGTGGCTCTACACCAAGCTCAAGATCGAGAAGGTCTACCCCCGCTACGCCGACGCCGACATCTCCTCCTTCAACCTCGGCGGCGCCCGCCTCGGCCTGCCCAACGGCAAACACGTCCACGCGTTCAGCCTGTGGACCTGGCACGACGGCTGGGCGTACGGCGACACCCATGACGCGGCCGTGCAGAACACCCACGGCCTGCCCCGCACCAAGACCACCGAGCAGATCCTGGAGGGCGACCACTTCCGCCGGGTCGCGATGGGCAGGGCCATCCTCGAGAAGGCCATCCCGTCCTTCATCGGCGACGACGACGCCCCCGTCCTCATGGGCGGCGACCTCAACGCGCAGTCGCACCTGGACTGGTCCGAGCAGTTCGCCGGCGCTCCCGGTCACGGCGGGGTGGTGCTGCCCTGGCCGTACACCAAGCAGTACAGCGACGCCGGTTTCCTCGACACCTTCCGCTACGCCAACCCCGACGCCGGACGCCACCCCGGCCGCACGTGGAGCCCGTTCCACGGCATGGGCGCCATTCCCGGCCGCATCGACTACGTCTTCGCCCGCGGCAAGGACGTCCGCGTCCTGGGCTCCCGCGCCGACGTCGACCGCCTCCCCCGCCACCAGCAGTCGCCGCTCAACCGGCCCTACCCCTTCTACTCCGACCACGGCTCCGTCATCACCGACATCCTGATCCGCGGCAAGGGCAGGGGACCCGACCGGGCGCCCGTCACCGAACAGCCCGGCAAGGGGCGCGACATCTGGCCCGCGGCACCCGCCGGCCGCCGCGTCCCGCCCGCCGAGCTCACCGCGACCGCCAGCACGTTCAAGCCCGGGATCGGCGATCCGTCGAGGGCCGTCGACGGCAATCTGACCACCGACTTCCACTCCGACTACCCCGTGGTGCCGCCGCAGCCGCACACCATCACCGTCGACCTCGGCCGCGTCAGGACGCTGTCCGCCGTACGCTTCCAGCCCAAGCTCCGGGTCAACATGAACGGCACCATCCTTGAAGGCATGGTGCAGGTGAGCGACGACGGCGTCACCTTCAGGGACGTCAAGCGGGTCACGTGGCCCCGGATGACCGCGCCCAACGACGTCACGCTCGACGGCGTCTCGGCCCGCTACATCAGGCTGCGCAGCGACTACAGCCTCGGCGGCGCCTCCGCCCTGGCCGAGATCATCCCCTACGAGACCGCCTGACACCCCCGTCCCCGAGGTCAGAGCCCGCCGCCCTCGTCCGGAGCGGCGGCGGGCCGCCGGGCAGGCCCGGTCACGCGTCCCAGGTGACCGGGAGGCTCTTGACGCCGTAGATGTCCGCGCTCTCCGGACGCAGCGCGACCTCGTCAGCCGGTACGGCCAGCCGTAGCGAGGGAAAGCGGTTGACCAGCGCGGGCAGGGCGACGCGGAGCTCCACGCGGGCCAGCTGCTGCCCCAGGCACTGGTGGATGCCGTGACTGAAGGCCAGGTGCCCGCCCTCCTGCCTGCGCAGGTCGAGCGCGTGGGGGTCGGTGAAGCGCTCGGGGTCCCGGTTGGCGGTGGCGTACGACAGGATGAGCGTCGCTCCGGCCTTGATGCTCTGGCCGCCCAGCTCGACGTCCTCCAGCGCCACCCGCATGAACTGCTTGGCCACGCTCAGGTACCGCAGCAACTCCTCCACCGCGCCGTCGGCGAGCTCGGGGTCGGCACGCAGCGCGGCCAGCTGCTCCGGGTTCCGCAGCAGCGCGAAGGTGCCCAGGGCCAGCATGTTCGCGGTGGTGTCGAACCCGGCCGACAGCAGGATCAGGGCGATGCCCTTCAGCTCCTCGTCGGTCAGGTCGCTGTCGAGCAGGTCGCTCAGCACGTCGTCGGTGGGGTTGGCGCGCTTGGCGGCCACCAGCTCCGCGAGGTACTGCTGGGTCTCGACGTAGGCCGCGATCAGCTCCTCGTCGCCGACCTCCCCGCCGAGGAACTTGTCGATGTTCTCCTGAAAGGAGTCCCGGTCCGCGTACGGCACGCCCAGCAGTTCGCAGATGATGACGGCCGGGATCGGCTTGGCGAACGCGGTCACCAGGTCCGCCGAAGGCCCGGCCTGCTCCATCGCGTCCAGGTGCTCGGCGGTGACCTGCTCGACCCGCTCGGTGAGCTGCCGCATCCGCCGTACCGTGAACTTGCCCACGAGCGGCTTGCGATAGCGGCTGTGCTGCGGATCGTCCATCAGCAGGAACTCGCCCGGCGGCGCCGGAGGAACCTCGATGTCGCCGAAGTCGATGGTCGGGTGATGGAGCATCAGCTCCTTGCGCGAGCTGAACCGCTGGTCCGCCAGCACCGACCGGACCAGCTCGTACCCGGTGACCACCCAGCCCTCGTGGCCGTCGGCGAAGGTGAACCGGCTGATCGGACCGTGCTCGCGCGCCTGGACCAGCTCCTTCGGCGGATCGAAGGGGCAACCGGCCTGACGCGCCGTCGGCATGGCCTCAAGGGTGTGGAGGGATTCACTCATGGCAGCCACGATCGCCGACCGCGCTGACACCGGACCGTCGCCGTCCTGACATGACGGCTGATACGACACGTTTCACCGGATGGGCCCGTGCCGCGGAAGCCCGGCGGGTGGGACACCTTCAGGCCCTGGTCGGCCGGTAGAGGTGTCACTGCTGAGCGGTCGCGGGACGCCGGTGCAGTTCCCTGATCGAGATGACGCTCAGCGTGAGCGGCAGCAGCCACAGCAGCGCCTTCACGGCGATCACCACGATCTGCTGCGACTCCCACGTCTCGCCCTTGAGCTGAGCTTCGACCTGCCCCCAGAGGCTTGAGGTCATCATGCCCGTGGCGTACGCGCCCGCCGCCAGCATCAGCGGCCAGCTCAGGCGGGCCGAGCGGAGGAGGGCCAGCGCGGCGATGATCAGCAGGACGCCCGCGACGTAGTCCTCCAGGATCGTGACCGGCGTCGTCCACCACGCCTGGATGCCTCGCCGAACGGTCTCAAGGCCGATGAACAGGACGCCGAGGACGGCGGCGGAGATAGCGGCGAAACGGGCCATGGGTCCCCCTCGTGACACGGCGGGTGCCGGTAGGCAGACTACAGACATGCGGACCCCTGCTCTCGCGGTGTTGTCGGCCCTGACCCTCGCGGCGGCGGGGGCGTGCGCGCCCGCCGAGGCGCCGCCGGCGCCCTCCTTGGCGGCGCGCCCCGGGATTCTCCGGCAGACGGAGGACGAGATCGCCCGCACGGCCGCGGGCCTGCGCCGGCTGGACGACATGCCGCTGTACGAGATGACCTTCCACGGCGGCTACGACGCCGAGGCGCCGCTCACCGAGGCGGAGCTGGCCAGGAACGGGGACGGCTGGGCGTGCTCGCTGTTCCACCGCCCCGGCCGGTTCGGCAGGAACTTCGACTGGGACCCCAACCCGGCCATGGTCGTCCACGCCGACCCGCCGGACGGTTACGCCTCGCTCTCCCAGGTCGACGTCTCCTATGTGTTCCCGCCGGCGGCCCGGCCGGATCTGAAGTCCGCCCAGGACCGGCGGCGGCTGGCGCACGCGGTGCTGATGCCCTTCGACGGCATGAACGAGAAGGGGCTCGCCGTCGGCCTGGCCCAGGCGCCCCACGCGGACCTGCCCGCCCGCACCCCGGGGCGCACCGTCGTGAGCGGCACGCGGATCATCCGGCTCATGCTGGACCGCGCCGCGACCGTGCCGGAGGCGATCGAGCTGATGCGCCGCTACGACCTGGACTTCAGCGGCGGCCCGCAGCTCCACTACCTGATCGCCGACCGGGCGGGCAGGTCCGTGGTCGTGGAGTTCGCCGAGGGGCGCATGAACGTCATCGACGAGCGCTACCTGACCAACATCACGATGACCGGCGCCGACCGGAACACCAAACTGGCCGACCGCCGCTACCGGTTGCTGTCCGAAGGCGACGGCACGGAGCCGATGCAGTTGCTCAAGCGGGTCGCCCAGACGCACACCCGGTGGTCGATCGTCTACGACCAGGAGAACCTCACCGCCAAGATCGTCACGGCGCAGCGGTGGGACCGCGTGCGCGATCTACGCCTGTCCACGGGCGGTTAGGCCGTGCGCGGATTACGGCGCGGGCGTTAATCGGGCGAATGAGAGACGGGCGTTCACGGATATCGCGGCTACGCCTGCGGCGGCATGGGGCCCAGAGTTTCGATTGACACATCTGGTAAAGCACCTTGCCGGAAATCCGGTAAATGGCGTCGTGGTTGACGAGCCATCGGAGAGAGCCGCGCGGCCCGCCCGTGCCGCCCAACTTCGCACGTCGGGCCGGAGTTTCGGGGTGACCAGAGCCCGGGTTAAGGTGATCAGACAATCGTCCTGACTGATATGTCGAGGTTTTTCGCGCCTCTTGACAGGACAGGCGACAAACGAGTCCGAACATGAGTCGACGACCCCGTTGAAGGCCGGCGATCCCGGGGCGACCGGAGTTCTTCCCACGCGGCCGCACAGAGGTTATTTCGCATGGCTGCCGAGGGGCGGCGGAAGGCGGCACCGCACTTCGACAGGCCCCACCCGCCCCTCGCCGAGGCCGCGACGGGCGCCCCCGGCGAGCGGAAGATCCCCCATGGCCCTGGGACAGGTTTCGGTTGCCCGAATCCTATTTACGGACACGCATATCATCGCATGACCGGTGATGCAAGGGGCTCTTGTGCTGAATTCCCGCGACCCCGGCCGGTGCCCGCTAATCAAGCCGTTGACTCCACCCGGCAAACATCGATATAAGAGTGAATGTCGTGAACGGCGTGACATCACACGCTAAGTCGTGACACTTGTACAGCTCTCTATTTCGAGGTTGTTTCGAGGCAATTGTCGAGGAGCGCCGTAACATGGCGGTTGACGACCTCTCTATTCAGCGACGAATCCACCACTCGCCGCACACGGTGACTCCCCGCAGGGGGGTGCTGGGCGATCAGTGACCAGTTAGCCGCGTCGGCGCAGAATCCCCACCCCATGGATCTCCGCTCCGCCAGCACGATGATCTGCCTCCCGTACGCCGGAGGCGGCGCCAGCGCCTACACCGGACTCGTGCGCGAGCTCGCCGGACTCGCCGACCTCACCGTCGTCCCCGTCCAGCTTCCCGGCCGGGAGAACCGCATCGTCGAACCGCCGGCCTTCACGATCGCCGAGATCGCCGACGAGGTGGCGCCCGCCACGGCCGGGCCGTACGCGCTGTACGGCCACAGCATGGGCGCCCGCCTGGCCTTCGAGGTGGTGCGCGAGCTGCGCAGGCGCGGCCTGCGCCGGCCGTCGCGGCTCTACGTCGGCGGCGCGCACCCACCGGACCGCCGGGTACCGCTGGCCGCCGCCGTGGACCTGCCCGACGACGCCTTCATCGACCAGCTCGTCCGCAGGGCGGGCGCGCTCCTGGAGCTCAAGCACCTGCCGGAGCTGCGCGAGCTGCTGATGCCGGTGCTGCGCTCCGACTTCACCTGGATCAAGAACTACTCCTACGCGCCCGAGCCGCCGATCGACTGCCCCATCGTGGCCTTCACCGGGCTGGACGACGGCGAGGTCGGGGCGGCGGAGATGCTCGGCTGGGCCCGGCACACCACCGCCGGGTTCCGCCTGCGCACGCTGCGCGGCGGCCACCTGTTCGTCCAGGACCGCCCCGCCGAGCTGGCCGCGCTCATCGCCGCCGACCTCACGGGCGAGCCCGCCCCGCCGGAGCCGGACGAGCTTCAGCTCTGGCTCGGCCGTCCCGCCGGCCACACCGCGGTGACGCGCGGGTACGCCGGCCGCGCCACGTTCGGCACGAGCCACACCGGCGAGCTGACCTTGGTGGCCGCGGTCGCCGCACACCAGCCCGGGGTCGGGGTGGCCGTCCTGCGTGCGCCGGATCTCGGCGGCGACCTGTCCGAGCTGAGCGGGGACGAGCTCGAGCAGATCGAGGACGCCGCCGAGGAGGACCGGCGCTGGCTGGCGCTGCGTGCCGTCACCGCGAAACGGGCGCTGATGGCCGCCGACGGCCAGGGAGCCGACCCCGCGGCGGCCGGCTTCCCCGACCTCACCGATCCCGGTCCCTGGCAGGCCCAGTGCGATCCGGGACTGGAACGGCTGACCCGCTGGCAGGTCCTCCACCTGCCCCTGCACACCTCTCGGGGAGAAGCGCTGGGCGCGGTCGCCGTGCCGCACGACACGGTGCGGCTGAGCTTGGACATCACTGCTGAAAAGCCAAGGTAACGGGGGACAGAGTGACCGACAGGGCGCTTCTTCACGACCTCGTCCTGGCGCAGGCCGGGCGTACTCCCGACGCGACGGCCGTGCGGCAGGGTGACCGCGAGCTGACCTACCGCGAGCTGGTGTCCGCGGCGGCGGCGCTGGCGCACCGGCTGCGCGAGCTCGGGGCCGGGCCCGAGGTGCGGATCGGCATCTGCCATCGCCGTACTCCCGGCCTGCTGGTCTGCGTGCTCGGCGTCCTCATGTCCGGCGGCGCGTACGTACCTCTGGATCCTTCGCACCCGCGCCGGCGCCTGTCCGGGATCGTCGAGGACGCGGGGATCACCACGGTCGTCGCGGACGAGACGGGCGCCGAACTGCTGGCCGGGCTCCCCGTCCGGCTGGAGGAGGTGCCCCGGCCGGGCGACGGCGAGCCGCCCGCGCGGGTCACGCCGTCGGGCGCGGCGGCCTATGTGCTCTACACCTCGGGCTCCACCGGACGACCCAAGGGCGTGGTGGTGAGCCATGACTCGGCGGTGACCTTCGTGCGGATGGCGGGCGAGGTGTTCGGGCTCGACGCCGGGTGCCGGTCGATCGGATTCGCCGCGCTCGGGTTCGACGTGTCGGTGCTCGACGTCTTCGCCCCGCTGGCGCGCGGCGGGTCGGTGATGTTCATCCCGGAGGAGGACCGGGTCGATCCGGTACGGCTCCAGCGCTTCCTCGAACGTCACCAGGTGACCTGGGGCACCATCCCGCCCGCCCTGCTCCCGCTGCTGGACCCCGACCGGCTGCCCTGGTTACGCGACCTGCTCACCGCGGGCGAACCGGCCGGCCCCGAGCAGGTGGCCCGCTGGTCGACGGGCGGGCGGCGCTTCTTCAACTGGTACGGCCCCACCGAGACCACGGTGTGCGTGGTCGGCACCGAACTGGGCGGCGTCTGGGACAGGCCCCTGCCGATCGGGTACGCGCTGCCCGGCTGCCGGGCGTACATCCTCGACGACCTGCTCCGGCCCTGCCCGCCCGGCACGCCGGGCGAGCTGTGCATCGGCGGCCCGCAACTGGCCCGCGGCTACCTGGACCGGCCGGGCTTGTCGGCCGAGCGGTTCGTGCCCGACCCGGAAGGTGAGCCGGGGGCACGCATGTACCGCACCGGCGACCAGGTCGTGCTGGAGGACGACGGCCGCATCGGCTTCATCGGCCGGCTGGACCGGCAGGTGAAGGTCCAGGGGCAGCGCGTCGAGATCGGCGAGATCGAGGCGGTGTTGCGCGCCCATCCCGGCGTACGGCAGGCGGTGGCGGACGTGGCGACCGGCCCGGCGGGGCTGAAGGAGCTGACCGCCTACCTGGCGCCGGAGGACGCGCCGGGCATCGAGGACGTCCGGGCCCACTGCCTGGAGAGCATGCCCGCGTACATGGCGCCCACCAGGGTGGTACGGCTGGCCGTACTGCCGCTGACGGTCGCCGGGAAGATCGACATGGCGGCCCTGCGCGCGACGGCGACCGGCTCCCCGCGCGCCACCGGGCAGGTGCGGACCGCGGCGAGCGTGACCGAGCGCGGTGTCGCGGCGGCCTGGGCCGAGGCGTTCGGGACCGGGGAGCCGGGGCCGGACGACGACTTCATCGCCTCCGGCGGGCACTCCCTGGTGGCGATGCGCCTGACCGCGCTGCTGCGTACCGGGCTCGGCAAGGAGATCGAGGTCAGCGACGTGCTCGCGGGCCGTACCGTGACCGGGATCGCCCGTCTGGCCGAGCTCGCCCCGCCGGTGCGCGACGAGCCGCTCGCCGCGGCGCCGGCCGCGCTGTCGGCGGTGCAGCGGCGGATGTGGTTCGTGGAACGGCTGGCGCCCGGCACGCCCGCGCACAACATCGCGATGGCGCAGCGCCTGTCCGGACCGCTGGACATCGACGCCCTGCGCGCCGCCCTGGCGGTGGTGGCCGAGCGGCACGAGGTGCTGAGATGGCGCGTGCCGCAGTCGGACGGGGTTCCCGCCGTCGCCGTGTCGCCGCCCGGCCCGGTGCCGCTGCCGGTGGAGGATGTCTCGCAAGCGCGGGTGACTGAACGTCTCGAGGCCGAGGCCCGGCTCACCTTCGACATGGCGGCGGGGCCGCTGTGGCGGGCCCGGCTGCTGCGCCTGTCCGACCGGGAACACGTGCTGGCCGTGACGGCGCATCACCTGGTCTTCGACGGCTGGTCGCAGCAGGTGCTCTACGACGACCTCAGCCGCGCCTACCGCCGCGAGTCGCCGGCGGCGCTGCGCACGTCGTTCGGCGGGTACGTGGCCTACCTCGGCGGGCGCGACCAGGAGGCGGGCCTGGAGTGGTGGCGGGACCATCTGGAGGGCGCGCCCAGCGTGCTCGACCTGCCCCGTGACCATCCGCGCCCGGCGGTGCAGACGTTCGAGGGCGCGGGGGCCGGCGCCGAGGCCGACGCCGCCGTCAGCGCCGGGGTCCGCTCGCTGGCCGCCGGTCTGGGCAGCACGCCGTACGCGGTGATGCTGGCCGCGTTCGCGCAGGTCCTGCGGCGCCTCACCGGCCGGCACGACCTGATCGTCGGCGCGCCCGTCGCCGACCGGCGCGATCCGGCCTTCCACCCGCTGACCGGCTGCTTGGTCCAGGTTCTCCCGGTACGGCTGCGCGTCGCCGACGCCGACTCCTTCGAGACGCACGTGCGGCGCTGCCAGGAGACGCTGTCCGGCGCGCTCGCCCACCTTGACGTGCACCTGGAGCGGCTGGTCGACCGGCTCGGCCCCGGCCGCGACCTGTCCAGGAACCCGCTGGTCCAGGTGCTGTTCAACATGTACGACTTCACCGAGCCGCGGCTGGAGCTGCCCGGCGTCACGGCCGTCCCGCTGCCGCCCGGCCTGCCGGGCGCCCTGTTCGACCTGACCCTGTACGTCGGGGAACGCGACGGACGGTACGTGCTGCAGGCCGTGTACAACCCCCGGCTGTTCCGGGCGGAGCGGATCGAGGAACTGCTCCAGGGCTACCTCCGCATTCTCGGCGACCTCGTCACCGCTCCCGGGCGGCCGGTCCGGCAGGCGTCGCTCCGCCCCGCGCACCCGCCCGTCGGCCACACGAGCCTGCCGGACGGCACCACCCCGCTCCCCACTTGGGACGGACCCGGGGTGGTGGAACGCGTCCTCGCCTGGGCGGCCGACACGCACGTAAGGGACGCTCCCGCACAGGGGGAGGAGGAGCACGTAGGGGACGCTCCCGGACGGGCGGACGGCGAGCGGGTGGCGGTCGCCGGGGAGGACGGCGAGCTGACCTATGCCGCCCTGGCCCGCCTCGCGAGGTCGACCGGCGGGGCCGTGTCCGCGGCCGTTCGTCCGGGCGACACGGTGGCGATCCTGGCCGCCCGCGCGGGCGAACTGCCCGCCCTGATGCTCGGCGTCCTGGGCGCCGGAGCCCGCTGGGCGGTGCTCGACTCCGCCCTGCCGCCGGCCCGCCTCGCGGCCCAGGCCCGTGCGGCGGGAGCCCGCGCGCTGATCGCCTGCCCCGGCGTCTCCGTGCCTCCCGACCTGGCCTGGCTTCCCGACCTGACCGGCCCGACCGACCCGACCGACCCGACCGAACGTGGCGGACCGGCCGAACGTGCGGGACCGGCCGGGCCCATGCCGTCGTTCCCCGTGCCGTTCGAGCAGCGCGGCTACCTGTCGTTCACCTCCGGCACCACCGGCGAGCCCAAGCCGGTGCGGGCCACCGAACGCCCGCTGGCCCGCTTTCTGTCCTGGTACGCGGCCGAGTACGCGCTGACCTCGGCCGACCGGTTCGCGTTGCTGGCCGGGCTGGCGCACGACCCGCTGCTCCGGGACGCCTGGACGCCGCTGACCCTGGGGGCGACGCTGCACGTGCCCGCCCAGGACCGGGTGCGCGACCCGGCCCGGCTGGCGGCCTGGCTGCGCGAGCGGGCCGTCACGGTGGCGCACCTGACCCCGCAGCTCGCCACCCTGATCGCCGCGGCCGGGGTGGAGCTGCCCGACCTGCGGCTGGTGCTGTTCGGCGGAGACCGGCTGACCTACGCGGAGGTGGCCAGGTTCGCGGCGGTGGCGCCGAAGGCCCGCCTGGTCAACACCTACGGCACGACCGAGACGCCCCAGGCGCAGGCGGTCCACGAGATCACCGGCCACCTGGGCGGCACCGGCGATCAGGTACCGGTCGGCCGCGGCGTGGACGGGGCGGAGCTGATCGTGCTGGACGCCGGCGGGGCACCGGCCGCCGTGGGGGAACTGGGCGAGGTGGTGGTCAGGAGCCGCCGGCTGGCGCAGGCGTACCTGGACGAGGAGCTCACGCGGCTGCGCTTCAGCCACGAGGCGGACGGCGAGACGGCCCGCTACCGGACCGGCGACCTGGGCCGCCATGACCCGGAAGGCCGGGTGGTGCTGGCCGGGCGGGCCGACGGGCAGGTGAAGATCCGCGGATACCGGGTCGAGCTCGGCGAGATCGAGGCCGTGCTGGCCGCCCATCCCGGTGTCCGGGCGGCCGCCGCGAGGGTGGCCGAGCAGCCCGGGGGTCCGGTGCCGCACGCCTACGCGGTGCCGGCGAGCGCGGCCGTACAGGCCGGTGAGCTACAGCGGCATCTCGCGGCGAGTCTGCCCGACTACGCGCTCCCGGCCGAGCTGGTGCTCCTGCCGGTGTTGCCGCTGACGCCGAACGGAAAGGTCGACCGGGCCGCCCTGCCCGCCCCTCCCCCGCGGGCCGCGGCCGGGCCCGGCCAGGAGCCCGCCTCCGCGACCGAGCGCCTGGTCGCCGGCATCTGGCGGGAGGTCCTCGGCCAGCCGCGGATCTCCGCCGACGCGAACTTCTTCGAGATCGGCGGGCACTCGCTCGCCACCGCTCAGGTTCAGGCCCGCCTCACCGCCTCGCTCGGGCGCGAGGTGCCGATCGTGGACCTGTTCCGCTTCCCGACCGTACGGACGCTCGCGGCACACCTCGACGGCGAGCGCCGCGCCGCGGGAACGAAGCGCGCCGCCATGCGGGTCGCGGCGCGCCGGGCACGACCCTCAACTCGGCCTTACCGGGCCAGACGGGAGAGTAACGAATGACCGCTGCGCACAACCACGAGGAAGAGGGGCTCGGTGTCGAGCCGATCGCGGTCGTCGGCCTGGCCTGCCGTCTGCCCGGCGCCGAGGACGTGCCCGCCTACTGGCGCAACCTGGTCGGGGGCGTCGAGTCGGTGCGCTTCTACACGCGTGAGGAGCAGGAGGCGCTCGGCGTACCGGACTATCTGCTGGACGATCCGACGTTCGTGGCGGCGTCCTCGATCGCGGACGACTACCGGTCCCTGGACGCCGCCCTCTTCGGCATGTCCCCGCGCGAGGCGGAGCTGCGCGACCCGCAGCAGCGGATGTTCCTGGAGCTGGCCAGCACCGCGCTGGACGACGCCGGCTACGACCCCGCCCGCTATCACGGCGAGATCGGGGTCTACGGGGCGATCGGCTCGGACGAGTATCAATGGCTGTAC
This sequence comes from Nonomuraea sp. NPDC059007, assembly GCF_042740555.1. NCBI lineage: Bacteria > Bacillati > Actinomycetota > Actinomycetes > Streptosporangiales > Streptosporangiaceae > Nonomuraea > Nonomuraea sp. NPDC059007. The sequence goes on from NZ_JBHYJD010000008.1 coordinate 62,300, forward strand.
ATCCGGCCGAACAAGAAGGTGTTCGCCTCGGTCGGCAACCTCGCCGTCTACACCGGCAACCACCCCGACTACCTGGCCACGCTGGTGTCGTACAAGCTCGACCTGCGCGGCCCCAGCCTCACCCTGCACACCGCCTGCTCCTCCTCGCTCGTCGCCCTGCACGTGGCCTGCGAGGCGCTGCGTACCGGCGAGTGCGACATGGCGCTCACCGGCGGCGCCTCCCTGGAGATGCCCGCCGAGTGGGGGTACCAGTTCCACCAGGACGGCATCTACGCCCCCGACGGGCACTGCCGCGCCTTCGACGCCTCCGCGGCGGGCACGATCTGGGGCGGTGGCGGCGGCATGGCCGTGCTGAAGCGGCTGTCGGACGCCGTCGCCGACGGCGACCACATCCGCGCCGTGGTGATCGGCAACGCGATCAACAACGACGGCGCCACCAAGATGGGCTTCTCCGCGCCGAGCGCCGAGGGCCAGGCGGCCGCGGTCTCGCAGGCGCTGGGCGTCGCCCAGATCGACCCGCGCACCGTCACCTACGTCGAGGCGCACGGCACCGGCACCTCGCTGGGCGACCCCATCGAGGTGGGAGCGCTCTCCAGCGTGCTCGGCGCCGGCACCGACGAGGCCGGCTGGTGCGGCATCGGCTCGGTCAAGACCAACATCGGCCACCTCGGCCCCGCCGCCGGCATCGCGGGCTTCATCAAGACCGTGCTCGCGCTGGAGCACGGCATGATCCCGCCGAGCCTCAACTACGACCAGCCGAACCCGCGCATCGACTTCGGCACCAACCCCTTCCACGTCGTCTCGACGCTGACCAAGTGGGAGACGAACGGCTTCCCGCGCCGCGCGGGCGTCAGCTCGTTCGGCATCGGCGGCACCAACGCGCACGTGCTGGTCGAGCAGGCGCCGCCCGCGCCGCTGCCCACCGCCCAGCCGCGCCCCGCCCACCTGCTGCTGCTGTCGGCCCGGACCCCGGCCGCGCTGGACGCCGCCGTGACCAGGCTGGCCGGCCACCTCAAGGGCAGCGAGAGCGACCTGGCCGACGTGGCCCACACGCTGCGGACGGGCCGGCGGCGATACGCGCACCGGGCCGCCGTGGTGGCCTCCGACACCGCCGACGCGATCACGGCGCTGACCACCCCACGCCGCGTGGTCAAGGGCAAGGCGGGCACGCCCAAGGTGGCGTGGCTGTTCTCCGGCCAGGGCGCGCAGTACGCGGGCATGGGCGCCGGGCTGTACGCCACCCAGCCGGTCTTCGCCGCCGCGGTCGACGAGTGCGCCACGATCCTGCGCGACGAGCTGGGCCTGGACCTGCGCACGCTGCTCTTCCCTGCCGAGGACGAGAAGGAGGCCGCCGACGAGCGGCTGCGGCAGACGGGCCTCACCCAGCCCGCGCTGTTCACGGTGGAGTGGGCGCTGGCCGCTCTGTGGCGCTCGTGGGGCGTGGAGCCGGCCGCGATGATCGGGCACAGCATCGGCGAGTACGTGGCCGCGACCGTCGCGGGCGTCTTCTCCCTGCCCGACGCGCTGCGCCTGGTGGCCGCGCGTGGCCGGCTCATGCAGAGCATGCCGCCGGGCGCGATGCTGGCCGTGCGCCGCGACCAGGAAGAGGTACGCGGGGACCTGCCCGACGGCCTGTCGATCGCCACCGTCAACGGCCCGGGAACGTGCGTCGTCGCCGGACCCGGCGAGCTGATCGCCGCCTACGCCGCCCGGCTGGAGGAGAGCGGCGTCCAGCACACCGCGCTGCGCACCTCGCACGCCTTCCATTCGGCGATGATGGACCCGATACTCGGCGACTTCCACGAGGCCGTCGCCGCCGCGGCCCGGCACGCGCCCGGCCTGCCGTTCCTGTCGAACGTCACCGGCACCTGGATCACCGCCGAGCAGGCCACGGACCCCGGCTACTGGACGCGCCACCTGCGCGAGGCGGTCCGGTTCGGCGACTGCGTGGCGACGCTCGTCGCCGAGGGCGAGTGGCGGCTGGTGGAGTGCGGTCCGGGACGCCAGCTCGCCGGCCTGGCCAGGACCCAGCTGCCCAAGTCCGCGCCGCAGCCGCTGGCCAGCCTCCCCGGCCCCGCCGACGCCCGGCCCGACCTGGAGATCGTCTACGCCGCGGCCGGGGCCCTCTGGACCGCGGGCGTCCCGCTGGACACCGACGCCCTGGCCGAGCCCGCCCGCCGCGTCCCGCTTCCCGCCTACCCGTACGAGCGCGCCGAGCACTGGGTACGCACCGCGTTCGACCCGGAGCTCGTCTTCACCCGGCCGCCGCGGGCGGGCGCGCTGCCGCTGGAGGAGTGGTTCTCGGCGCCGGCCTGGCGCCAGGCGCCGCTCGCCCCCGCCGGGACCGCCGCACTGACCGGCCTGCGCTGCCTGGTCTTCGCCGGCCCTGCCGCCGAGCCGTTGCTGGAGGGGCTGCGCGTGGCCGGGGTCAAGGCCGTCCGGGTGGTTCCCGGCAGCGCGTACGGCGCCGCCCCCGACGGCACCATCACCATCCGCCCCGCCGAACGCGACGACTACGAGGCGTTGCTCACCGAGACCGGAGTCCCGGCCCGCGTCATCCACGCCTGGGCGCTGGACGGCGACCCCGCGACCACGGCGGCGCGGGCCACCGCCGCGCAGGACCTCGGCTTCCACAGCCTGCTCGCCCTCGTGCAGGCGCTGGCCGGCGCCGAGCGCGAGGCGGGGGTGCGGCTCGACATCCTGACCACCGCCACGCAGGGCGTCACCGGCCAGGACGTCCACCGGCCCGAGCACGCCACCGTCGCCGGCCTCACCGGCGTCGTCCCGCTGGAGGCCCGCTGGCTGACGGCTCGTCATCTCGACCTGGAGGCGGGGCCGTACGACGTGGGGAAGGTGCTGGCGGAGCTGGCCGCCGAACCCGCGGAGCCGGAGGAGGGCGTGCCGCCGTCCCCCGTCGCGCTGCGGGCCGGCCGCCGCTGGGTGCGCGGTTTCGAGCCGGTGCCGCTACCCCCGCAGGACGACCCGCTGCGCCCGCGCGGCGTGTACGTCATCACCGGCGGGCTCGGCGGCATCGGCCTCACGCTGGCCGAGGACCTGGCCCGGCGCGTCCAGGCCAAGCTGGTCCTGCTCGGCCGTTCCGGGCTGCCGCCCCGTGCGGAGTGGGACACGCTCGACGGCGCCCCCGAGCGCGTACGGCGGGCCGTCGCCGCGGTGCTGCGCATGGAGCGGGCGGGCGCCGAGGTGATCGTGACGGCGGCCGACGTGACCGACCCCGAGGCGCTGCGCCGGGTCAAGGACGAGGCGCTCGCCAGGTTCGGCCGCGTCGACGGCATCGTGCACGCGGCCGGCCTCCCCGGCGGCGGCATGGCCGAGGTCAAGGAGCGCAAGGCCGCCGACGACGTCATGGCGCCCAAGATCGCCGGGACGCTGGCGCTGCGCGAGGTGTTCGGCGACCTGCCGCTCGACTTCGTGCTGCTCTGCTCGTCGGTGACCGCGGTCGCGGGCGGGTTCGGCCAGGTCGACTACTGCGCGGCCAACAACTTCATGGACGCCTACGCGCACGTCTGGCCCGGCCGGGTCCTGTCGGTGAACTGGGGGGCCTGGCTGGAGGTCGGCATGGCCGCCGAGGTCGCCGCCCCGGTGGCCTTCCGCGCCCTGCAGCGCGGCGACCGGGTGACCCGGCTGGAGCACCCCGTGCTCAGCCACCGGCACGAGAGCGCCGGCCGCCAGCCCTGGTACGCCGCGACCCTGTCGCCCGAGACCCACTGGCTCCTGGACGAGCACCGGGTGGCGGGCGTGCCGGTGATGCCCGGCACCGGCTACCTGGAGAGCGCCCGCGCCGCGTTCGAGGCGGCCGTCCCGCCCCCTGGCCCCGGGCACGCGATCGAGCTGCGCGACGTCGCCTTCATCGCGCCGCTGCCGGTCGCCGAGGGGTCCAGCGCCGAGCTGCGGGTGCTGCTCACCCCCACCGGCGACGGCATGGACTTCGAGGTGGTGAGCATCGCCGGCGGCGAGCCGGTCCCGCACGCCCGAGGCTCGGCGGCCTGGGTGGCGGCCGGGGAGACCGCCGGGGACCTGGCCGAGGTACGGTCCCGCTGCACCCACGGCTCCGACGAGGCCAACCCGTTCGCCTCGGCCTCCGGGCTGGTCACGTTCGGCTCGCGATGGACCAGCCTGCGCACCGTACGGCTGGGCCGGAACGAGCAGCTCGCCCACCTGGTGGCCGGTCCCGATGTCACCCCCGAGCTGGCCGCCCTGCCGCTGCACCCGGCGCTGCTGGACGAGGCGACCGCGTTCATCTCCGTCTCCGGCGAGCACAGCTACCTGCCGCTCGGCTACGGCCGCATCACCGTGCACGCCCCGCTGCCCGCCACGCTGTGGAGCCACGCCCGGCTGCGTGACACCGGCGGCGGCGAGGTGCTCGCCGCCGATCTCACCCTGTACGGCGAGGCCGGCGAGCCGGTGGTGAGCATCTCCGACTTCGTGCTCAGGCGCGTCGACCCGCAGGCGGTCTCCCGCTCCATCGGCGAGGACGCGCGGCAGGCGGCCGGGGACGTCACGGTGAAGGAGGAGTCCGCGACCGCGGGCGTCGCCCTGGACCTCGACGGCGCCAAGCGCGGCATCCCGCCGGCGGACGGCGCCGAGGCCTTCCGCCGCCTGCTCGCCACCGACCTGGGCGTCCAGGTCGTGGTCAACGCCACCGCGCTGCCCGAGTTCGTGGCCGGGGTACGCGAGCTGACCCAGGACACCGTGGCCGACGAGCTGGCCGCGGCCTCCGCCGCCGGCGAGGCCGGCCTGGACGCCGACGATCACGTCGCCCCGCGCAACGAGCTGGAGAGCGTGCTCGCCGGGCTGTGGGGCGAGGTGCTCGGCGCCCGCCGCGTCAGCGTCGAGCAGGACTTCTTCGAGCTGGGCGGCAACTCGCTGGTGGCGGTCCAGCTCATCGCCCTCATCAGGAAGAAGATCGGCGTCCGGCTGCCCATGCGCAGCCTCTTCCAGGTGCCCACCGTGGCCGGCATGGCCGGGCTCGTGGAGGAACTGCGCGGCCAGGGCGAGGAGAAGAAGACACCGGCGATCACCCGGCTCCCCCGAGTGGAAAGGCACTGACATGCGCGACGGCCAGTACAAGGTCGTGGTCAACGACGAGGAGCAGTACTCCATCTGGTTCGCCGAGCGGCCCCTGCCGGGCGGCTGGCGGGAGGCCGGTTTCGAAGGGGAGAAGCAGAGCTGCCTCGACCACATCGAGCAGGTCTGGACGGACATGCGCCCGCGCAGCCTGCGCGAGGCCATGGGGCAGTAGAGGAGCGGCCCAGGTGACCGGCACGTACGTTTTCCCCGCCTCGTTCGCCCAGGAACGGTTGTGGTTCCTGGCCCAGCTCGATCCCGGCGCGCCCACGTACCACATCAACGCCATGATGAAGCTGCCCGAGCGGACCGACCCGGACCGCTGCGAGCGGATCCTGGGCGAGCTGGTCCAGCGGCACGAGGCGCTGCGCACCGCCCTGGCGATCGAGGACGGGAGCCTCGTCCAGATCGTCCAGGTCGACATGCCGGTCACTCTGCCCCGTACCGATCTGCGCGAGCTGCCGCCGGAGGAGGCCGAGCGGGAGTTCGGGGCGCTGGCGGTGGCGACGGCGCGGCAGCCGTTCGCGCTGGATCGGGCGCCGTTGTGGCGCTCGCACCTGGTGCTGATGCCGGGCGGGGAGCAACGGCTGATCTCCGTGTTCCACCACGCCGTGTTCGACGCCCGCTCGGGAACCATCCTCGGCGAGGAGATCCGGGAGCTGTACGCGGCCCTCGACGAGGGCCGCCCGGCGCGGCTGCGTGACCTGCCCATCCAGTACGCCGACTACGCCGCCTGGCAGCGCGAGCACCTCGGCCAGGGGGTGCTCGCCGCCCAGCTCGGTCACTGGCGGGACCGGCTGGCCGGGCTGCCCGCCGATCTCGGGCTGCCGGCCGACCGGCCCAGGCCGCCGGTGCGCGGGCACGCCGGGGCAGAGCACCACCTGGTGCTGCCCGCCGCCCTGGTGGACGAGCTCGAAGCGCTGGCCATGCGGCGCGGCGCGACCCTGTTCATGGTGCTGCTGGCCGCGCTGAAGGCCCTGCTCTCCCGGTACGCCGGCCAGGAGGACGTGGCGGTGGGCACGCCGGTGGTCGGGCGCGACCTGCCGGAGTTCGAGCCGGTGCTCGGCGTGTTCATCAACACCCTGGTGCTGCGCAGCGACCTGAGCGGGGACCCGTCGTTCGGCGCGCTGCTGGACCGGGTGCGCGAGACCGTCCTGGACGCGCTGGACCACGCCGAGGTGCCGTTCGACCGGCTGGTCGAGGCGCTCCAGCCGGTCCGCGACACCAGCCGCACACCGCTCTACCAGGTGGGCTTCAACCTGCTGCCGATGAGCGCGCGCGGGCAGTTCCCCAACGGCACCGCCCAGCTGGACCTGAACCTGGACATCGTCAGGACGGCCGGCGGCGCCGGCGTCTACTTCGAGTACAGCACCGACCTGTTCGACGCCGGCACGATCGAGCGCCTGGCCGGCGCCTACCGGCTGATCCTCGAGGCGGCCGCCGCCGACCCCGGTACGCGGCTGTCGGAGCTGCCGCTGATGACGCCGGCCCAGCGGACGGAACTGCTGACCGGGTGGAACGACACCGCCGCGCCGTACCCGGACAAGACCCTGCACGAGCTCGTCGGCGAGCAGGCGGCGCGTACGCCCGGCGCGGTGGCGGTGCGCGCGCCGGACGGCGAGGAGCTCACCTACGCCGAGCTCGACGCCCGCACGGAGGCGCTGGCCGGGCGGCTGGTCGCCGAAGGTGTGCGGGCCGAGTCGCGGGTGGCGCTGTGCCTGCCGCGTGGCGTGCCGCAGATCGTCGCGCTGCTGGCAGTGCTGCGGGCGGGCGCGTGTTACGTGCCGCTGGACGCGGCCTACCCGGCGGAGCGGCTGGCGTACCTGCTGGCCGACTCCGGCGCCGCCCTGCTGCTCACGGACTCCGCCCACCTCGACCGGCTGCCGGCGGAGCGTCCCCCGGAGCTGCTGCTCGACCAGGTCTCAGGGAGCGCCCGGCCGCTGCCGGCGGTGCGGCCGGACTCTCTGGCGTACACCATCTACACCTCCGGCTCCACCGGCCGCCCCAAAGGCGTGCAGGTGCCGCATCGCGGCGTGGTCAACCTGGTCACCGACGTGATCCGGCGGCTGGGCGGGGGCAGCGCGCTGTACATGACCTCGCTCTCGTTCGACATCGCGGCGCTGGAGATCTTCACGCCACTGCTGTCCGGCGGGACGCTCGTGATCGCTCCCGAGGACGCCGCCCGCACGCCCAAGGAGCTGCGCCGGGCCGCCGAGGACGCGGACCTGGTCCAGCTCACGCCGTCGGTGGCGAGCGTGGCGGTGGAGCAGCTGCCATCCGGGCTGCCCCGCGTGATCCTCGGCGGCGAGCCGCTGCCCCTCGACCTGGCGGCCCGCCTGCTCACGGTCACCGACGAGCTGTGGAACTTCTACGGGCCCACGGAGACGACGATCTGGTCGACGGCGTACCGGGTGCCGCACTCCCCCGCCACGATGCTCATCGGCGCGCCGGTGGCGAACACGACCGCGTACGTGGTCGACCGCGACCTGCGTCCGGTCCCGGTGGGCGTGCCGGGCGAGCTGCTGCTGGGCGGCGCCGGGGTGACCCGGGGCTATCACGGCCGGGCCGCGCTGACCGCAGAGCGCTTCGTCCCGGACCCCTTCGGGGCGCCGGGCGGCCGTCTCTACCGCACGGGCGACCTGGCCCGCTGGTGCCCCGACGGCACCCTCGAATGCCTCGGCCGTCTCGACGATCAGGTCAAGGTCCGCGGTGTGCGGATCGAGCTCGACGAGGTCGCCGCCGTCCTCGGCGAACATCCCACCGTACGGCGAGCCGTCGTAGCCGTCCGCGACGACGCCCCCGGCGGACGCGGCCTCGTCGCCTACACCATCGGCACCACCGACGAAACCGAACTCCGCGCACACCTGCGCACCCGCCTCCCAGACGCCATGATCCCCACCGCCTTCGTCACCGTCACCGACCTCCCCGTCCTGCCCAGCGGCAAACTCAACCGCGCCGCCCTCCCCCCACCCCAGACCAGCACCACCACCACAGCGTTCGTCCCGCCACGCACCCCGATGGAGGAGAGCATCGCCAAGATCTGGGCCGAACTGCTCGGCCGGGAGCGCGTCGGGATGACCGACGACTTCTTCACCCTGGGCGGCCACTCGTTGCTGGTGGTCCGCCTCATCGGCCGCATCGACGAGGAGTTCGGCGTGGAGCTGCCGCTGCGGCGCTGCTTCGACGCCACGACCGTCGAGGAGCAGGCGCTCGCGGTGCTCGAAGAGGGACTCACGGATGCCGACCTGCTGGAACTCCTGGAGGAGGAGCAGTGAGCGACGGGAACGGGGTACGCGCGCGGCTGGCCAGGCTCAGCCCGGAACAACGCGCCGCGCTGGAGGCCCGCCTCGCCCGCACCCGGGCCGCGGACAAGGGGACGGCGTCCATCCCGCCCATCCCGGCCTCGGACACCGGGGCCCTGTCGGCCGCCCAGCGCCGCCTCTGGGTCGTCGACCAGCTCGACCCGGGCAACCCCGCCTACACCTTGTCGTGGGCGTACCGGATCGAGGGCGACCTGGACGCCGCCGCGCTGGCCAAGGCGTTCGACGCGCTCGTGGACCGGCACCCGATCCTCGGCCACGTGATCGAGACCCGCGACGGCGAGCCCCGCCAGGCCCCCGGCCACCTCCGCCCCGCGTTGAGCATCGAGACGATGCCGGCCGAGGAGGCCGACGCCGTCGCCCGCGAGGAGGCCCGTTTCGCCTTCGACCTGAGCACCGGGCCGCTGACCAGGGCCCGCCTGGTGCGCGTGGCGCCCGGGGAGCACCGTCTGTACCTGACCCTGCATCACATCCTGGCCGACCGCTGGTCGGTGGAGATCCTGTTCGGCGACCTCTTCCGGCTCTACTCCGGCGAACCGATGCCCGAGCGGCCGGTGGAGTACGCCGGCTACGTGGCCTGGCAGCAGGGCCGGCCGTCCGGGGAAGGCGACCTGGACTACTGGCGCAAGGCCCTCGACGACCTGCCCGACGTGCTCGACCTGCCGGCCGACCGGCCGCGCCCGCCCATGCAGTCGAACCGGGGCCGCCGCCTGGTGTTCGAGCTGGACGACACCCTGGTCACCGGGTTGCGCGAGCTGGCCGCCGGGCAGCGTGCCACCCCGTTCATGGTCCTCGTCGCCGCGCTGCAGGCGCTGCTCGCCCGCTACACCGGCCGGGCCGACATCCCGATCGGCACGCCGATGTCGGCCCGGCCGCATCCCTCCCTGGACCAGACCGTCGGGCTGTTCCTGAACACGGTGGTGCTGCGCGGCGACCTGTCCGGCGACCCGGACTTCGCCGAGCTGGTGCGGCGGACCAAGGAGCGGACGCTGGCCGCGTTCGAGCATGCGGGGGTGCCGTTCGAGACGCTGGTGGAGGAGCTTTCCAGCGGCCGGGACCTGTCCCGCAACCCGTTCTTCCAGGTGATGCTCGCCTACCAGAACGTGCCGCAGGCGCCGCCCGGCGGTCCGCGCGGGCTGCGCCTGGAACGGCTGGGCGTGCGCTCCGGCACCGCCATGTTCGATCTGGACTTCATCGTGGAGGAGCGCGCGGACGGGTCACTGGTGTGCGTGCTCGACTACGCCACCGACCTGTTCGACGAGGACCGGGCGCTGCGCCTGACCTCGCATCTGCGCACGCTGCTGGGCGCGGCGGTCGCCGATCCCGGTCTGCGGCTGTCGGAGCTGCCGCTCATGGACGCGACCGAGCTCGGGAACACCCTGCGGGCCTGGAACGAGACCGCGCGGCCGTACCCGGAAGGCGGCATCCACCACCTGGTCGCCGAGCAGGCCGCCCGCACCCCCGAGGCCACCGCGGTCGAGGGCCCGGACGGCACGTCGCTGACCTACGCCGAGCTGGAGTCACGCGCGGACGACCTGGCCGCGGAACTGCGCGCGCTCGGCGTCGGCCGCGAGGACAGGGTCGCCGTCTTCCTGCCCCGGCATCCGGACGTGGTGGTGGCGCTGCTGGGCGTGCTCAAGTCCGGCGGCAGCTTCGTCCCCATGGATCCCGGCTACCCGCCCGGACGGCTGAGGCAGATCATCGACGACTCCGGCGCCGCCCTGACGGTCACCGTCACCTCGCTCAGGGACAACCTGCCGGCTGACGCACGCGTGCTCCTGCTCGACGAGGGTGTCGGGAAGGCCGCCGCCGTGGCGGAGCCCGCGTTCCATCCGGACCAGTGCGCGTACCTGATCTACACCTCCGGCTCCACCGGCCGGCCCAAGGGCGTGGTGGTGCCGCACAGGGGTCTGCTCAGCCTGCTCTGCGACCTGCGCGAACGCCCCGGCCTGGCGCCCGGCGCGCGTTATCTGTTCCTGACGTCGGTGTCGTTCGACATCTCGATGGCCGAGATCTTCGGCCCGCTGGTCAGCGGCGGCACGGTCGTCGTCGGCTCGGTCACCGCGATCGAGGACGTCCACGAACTCCTCCGCAGCGGCGACCTGCACACCGTGCAGGCCACTCCGTCCGTGCTGGAGGGGTTGCTGCCCGCGCTGGGCCACCGGGTCCCGCGGGTGGTCAGCTCGGGCGAGGCGCTTCCCGGCCCGCTGGCCGTACGCCTGCTCACCGTCACAGACGAGCTGTGGGACCTGTACGGCCCGACCGAGACCACCGTGTGGTCCACCAGGCTCCACGTCACCGACGGCAGGGGCGGCTCGATCGGCCGCCCGGTCGCCAACACCACGACCTACGTGGTGGACGAGTACCTGCGTCCGGTCCCGGTGGGCGTGCCGGGCGAACTCCTGCTCGGCGGAGCAGGGGTGACCCGCGGCTACCACGGCCTGGCGGCCCGCACCGCGGAACGCTTCGTCCCCGACCCCTTCGGCCCGCCGGGCGGCCGCCTCTACCGCACCGGCGACCTGGCCCGCTGGTGCCCCGACGGCACCCTCGAATGCCTCGGCCGTCTCGACGATCAGGTCAAGGTCCGCGGTGTGCGGATCGAGCTCGACGAGGTCGCCGCCGTCCTCGGCGAACATCCCACCGTACGGCGAGCCGTCGTAGCCGTCCGCGACGACGCCCCCGGCGGACGCGGCCTCGTCGCCTACACCATCGGCACCACCGACGAAACCGAACTCCGCGCACACCTGCGCACCCGCCTCCCAGACGCCATGATCCCCACCGCCTTCGTCACCGTCACCGACCTCCCCGTCCTGCCCAGCGGCAAACTCAACCGCGCCGCCCTCCCCCCACCCCAGACCAGCACCACCACCACCGCGTTCGTCCCGCCACGCACCCCCGCGGAACACGTCCTGCACGCCCTCTGGAGCGAGCTGCTCGAACGCGACGACTTCGGCGTGGAGGACGACTTCTTCACCCTGGGCGGCCACTCCCTGCTGGCCATGCGCCTGGTGGTCAGGCTCAGGGAGGCCCACGGCGCCGACGTGACGTTGCGCCGCTGCTTCGCGACCCCGACCATCGCGGGCCTGGCCCCGCTCATCCCCGGCGGCGGCGCCACCACCGGGGGCCTCCCCCTCGCCGGGCAGGCCGTCGTGCGGCCCTCCCACGCGCAGGCCCGCCTGTGGTTCCTCGACCAGCTCGACCCGGGCAACCCCGCCTACAACGTCGCCTGGGCCGAACGCCTGACCGGCCCGCTGGACGTGGCCGCGCTGAGCGCCGCCTTCGACGACCTGGTGGCCAGGCACGAGGCCCTGCGCCTGGTCATCGTGGCCGACGACGGCGAACCCTGCCTGCGCGAGGGCGCCCACCGGCCGCGGCTGACCGTGCGGGAGGGTCCCGGCGTGGGGCTGGAGGAGGCGCGTCACCGCTTCGACCTGGCCGAAGGTCCGCTGGCGCGGGCCGCATTGGTACGGCGCGGCCCGGCCGAGCACGAGCTGTACCTCACCCTGCACCACGTCGTCACCGACCGGTGGAGCCTGTCGATCCTGCTGCGCGACCTGATGGAGCTTTACCGGGCACGCGTCACCGGCGCCCCGGCCGAGCTGCCCGCGCTCCGGGCCGGCTACCGGGACTTCGCCGCCTGGCATCGGGCGCGGGTCTCCGGGCGGGCCGGCGACCTGGCGTACTGGAAGGACACGCTCGCCGATCTGCCCGCCACCCTGGACCTGCCCGCCGACCGGCACCGTCAGGGGCCGGCGAGCATGGCCGGGCGGCGGCTGACGTTCCCGATCGACGCCGCGACGACGGCGGCGGTGCACGCGCTCGCGCTGGAACGGCAGGCGACGCCGTTCATGGTGCTGCTGGCCGCGCTGCAGGCGGTGCTGGCCCGCTACACCGGACGAGCCGACATCCCGGTCGGCACCCCGGTCTCCGGCCGCGCGCACCCGGATGTGGAGGAGATGGCCGGGCTGTTCCTGAACACGCTCGTGCTGCGCGGCGACCTGTCCGGCGAGCCGAGCTTCGCCGAACTGCTCGCGCGCACCCGCGAACGTGTCCTGGACGGGCACGAGCACGCCGAGCTGCCGTTCGAGGTGCTGGTGCAGGAATTGGCCCAGGACCGTGACCTGGCCCGCAACCCGCTGTTCCAGGTGATGCTGGCCTACCAGAACGTGCCTCCGGCGCCGCCGGACGTGGCGGGCCTGGCCCTGAGCACCCTGAACGTCGATCCGGGGGTGACGCAGGCGGACCTGCACCTGGTGATCGAGGAGGGCGGCGACCGGCTCACCGGGGTGCTGCACTACGCGACGGACCTGTTCGAGCACGACCGGATGGAGCGCTTCGCCGACCACTTCCGCGCGCTCCTGGCGGCCGCGGTGGCCGAGCCGGAGCGGCCGGTCGCCGATCTGCCCGTGCTCACCCCGGCCGAGCTGGACACCATCCACCGGGCCAACGACACGGTCACGCCCGTCGCGGACGGCACGCTGCCGGAGCTGGTGGCCGCGCAGGCGGCCCGTACGCCGCACGCGCCCGCGCTGGGTTACGAGGCCCCGGACGGGACCCGGGCCTGGCTCACCTACGCCGAGTTCACCGGCCGGGTGAACCGCCTGGCCAGGCGGCTGCTCGCGCTCGGGGCCGGGCCGGGCCAGGTCGTCGGGGTGTGCCTGGAGCGGGGGGCGGACCTGGTCGTCGCCGTGCACGCGGTCGTCGCGACCGGGGCGGCGTACCTGCCGCTGGAGCCCGACCATCCGGCCGAGCGCCTGGCGGGCATGATGGCCGACGCCGGCGCCCGGCTGGCCGTCTCCGTCGAAGGTTTCACCGGCCCCGGCGGCGTCGCGACGGTGCTGCTCGACCGCGACGCCGGGGCCGTCGCCGCCGAGGACGGCGGGCCGCTCGGGATCCGGCCGCACCCGGACTCGCTCGCGTACGTGCTCTTCACCTCCGGTTCCACCGGCCGGCCCAAGGGCGTCGGGATCTCGCACCGGGCGATCGTGAACCGGCTGGACTGGATGCAGGACGCCTTCCGGCTGACCGGAGACGACCGGGTGCTGCACAAGACGCCCTTCTCGTTCGACGTGTCGGTGTGGGAACTGTTCTGGCCGTTGCTGACCGGGGCGGGACTGGTCGTCGCGCGGCCCGGCGGGCAGGCCGACCCCGCCCACCTGGCCGCGCTGATGGCGGGCGAGTCGGTCACGACCGTGCATTTCGTACCGTCGATGCTTGATTTCTTCCTGGCCGAGCCCGAGCTGGGGGCGCGGCTGGGCGCGCTGCGTACCGTGGTGTGCTCGGGGGAGGCGCTCGGCGCCGACCTGGCCGCCCGCTTCGCCGCCGCGCTGCCCGCGGCGGGCCTGCACAACCTGTACGGGCCGACCGAGGCGGCGGTGGACGTGTCGTGGCACGTGTGCGCCGCGGGCGAGGGCACGATCCCGATCGGGCGGCCGGTGGCCAACACCCGGCTGGAGATCCTCGACGCCCGCATGAACCGCGTGCCCGTCGGCGTCCCGGGCGCGCTGTGGATCGGCGGCGTGCAACTCGCCCGGGGGTACGCGGCCCGTCCCGCGCTGACCGCCGAGCGCTTCGTCCCCGACCCGTACGGTCCCCCGGGCGGCCGCCTCTACGACACCGGCGACCTGGCCCGCTGGCGCCCCGACGGCGAGATCGAGTACCTGGGCAGGTCCGACCACCAGGTCAAGATCCGCGGCATGCGGGTCGAACCGGGCGAGATCGAGGCGGCCCTGGCGGCCCTGCCCGGCGTGCGCGCCGCGGCCGTGCGCGCCATCGAGGACGGCGCCGGGCTGCGCCTGGCCGGATACGTGGTCCCCGCCGCGGAAGGGGCGACGGGCGGCTGGGAGCGCATGCTGCGCGACACCCTGCCCGATCACATGATCCCCAGGACCTGGACCGTGCTCGGCGAGCTGCCGCTCAACCGCAGCGGCAAGCTCGACAGGAACGCCCTGCCCGACCCTCGGGCACCCGAGACCGCCGCGCACGCCGAGCCGGAGGGGCCGGCCGAGCTGGCCGTCGCCGCCGCCTGGCAGGGAGTGCTCGGGCTGGAGCGGGTCTCGGCCCACGACAACTTCTTCGCCGTCGGCGGAGACTCCATCCGCAGCCTCAAGGTGGTATCCCGCCTGCGCGAGGCCGGTTACGCGATCCGGCTGGAGCAGCTCTTCCTCCACCAGACCGTCAGAGATCTGGCCGGACGGCTCCCAACCGCACCGGCGGCCGAACCACCCGAGGCGCCCGAGACGCCGTTCGGCCTGCTCAATCCCGAGGACCTGGCACGACTGCTGGAAGGCGAGGCGCGATGACCGTGACGACGGGAGCCGCACGCGGCCTGGAGGACGCCTATCCTCTGGCCGCGCTGCAGGCGGGCATGCTCTACCACAGCGCGTACGAGCCGGATGCGGCCACCTACCACGACCTGACCACGATCACCTTGCGCGGCCGGTTCGACGCCGGGGCGTTCGAGGGGGCGCTGGCCGAGGTGACCGCCCGGCATCCCGTCCTGCGCACCTCGATCGACGTGAGCGGGTTCAGCGAGCCGTTGCAGCTCGTGCACCGTACGGCCACGCTGCCGCTGGAGGTGACGGACCTGTCCGGCGATCCGGGGGCCGCCGAGCGGCTGGCCGCGTGGTCGGAGGCGGAGAAGCGGCGGCCGTTCGACTGGGCCGCGCCGCCGCTGGCCCGCGCGCACGTGCACGTGCTGCCCGGTGAGCTGTTCGCGTTCAGCCTGAGCTTCCACCACGCCATCCTCGACGGGTGGAGCGTGGCGTCCCTGGTCACCGAGCTGCTCCAGCGCTACCACGGACAGCTGAGCGGTGAACGGCTGCCGCTCACCCCGCCCGCCGCGGCCTTCCGTGAGCTGGTGGCCGCCGAGCGCGCCGCGGTGGCCGCGCCCGGGACGCGCGACTTCTGGCACGCCCAGGTGGCCGACGCCCCCGACACCCGGCTGCCCCGCCTGCCCGGCGAGCACGGCGAGCCCGGCGCGGAGGAACTGCGGCTGCCGCTGGCGGCGGAGTTGCTGGAACGGCTCGGCGCGGCGGCCAGGGAGCTGGCGGTGCCGTTGCGCACCCTGCTGCTCGCCGCCCACCTGCGCGTGCTCGCCCTGCTCACCGGCGAGAACGAGGTGATGACCGGCCTGGTCACCCACAGCCGCCCGGAGAGCGAGGCCGGCGAGGAGGTCCTCGGCCTGTTCCTCAACACCGTGCCGCTGCGCCTGGACGTGAACGCCCCGACCTGGGCGGCGCTGGCGCGCGGGGTGTTCGACGCGGAGGTGGCGCTGCTACCGCACCGGCGGTACCCGCTGTTCGAGATCCAGCGGGCGGCGGGCCGTTCCCCGCTGCTGGACGTGCTGTTCGACTTCCGCGACTTCCACGTCTACCGCGAGCTGCCCGGGATCGAGATCGTCGGCCAGGAGTTCTTCGAGCAGACCGACGTGCCGTTCGCCGCCGCGTTCAGCCGCTCGCGTGAGCACGGCGGGTTCGACCTGACCCTCACCTATGACCGGGCCCAGTTCGGAGCCGAGCAGATCGGGCGGATCGGTGAGTTCTACCTCATCGCGCTGGGCCAGGCCGCCGACCCCGCCGCCGATCCGCGGGCCGCCGATCCCTACCTCTCCCTCGACGCCGCCGCGATCGGCGGGTGGAACGGCACGGCGCGGCCGTACCCGGGCGGGGTGCTGCACGAGCTGATCGGGGAGCAGGCAGCGCGCACGCCCGGCGCGCCCGCCGTCTGCTACGACGGAACGTGGATCACCTACGGTGAGCTGGCCGGGCGGGCGGGCGCGGTGACGGCCCGGCTGCTGGCCGCCGGTACGCGGCCGGGCGACGTCGTCGGAGTCTGCCTCGAACGCGGGCCCGACCTGCTGCCCGCGCTGCTCGGTGTGCTCGGCGCCGGGGCCGCCTATCTGCCGCTGGAGCCCGATCTGCCGCCGGAGCGGCTGGCGTACATGATCGAGGACGCGCGGGCGCGCACGGTGCTGACCGGTCCGGCGGGAGCGTCGTCGCTGCCGGACGGCGTCGCCCTCCCGCTCGGCGGGCCCGCCCCCGCCCTCACCTGCGCGCCTCCGCGCGTACATCCCGACGCGCTGGCGTACGTGATCTTCACCTCCGGCTCCACGGGCCGGCCCAAGGGGGTCGGCGTCTCCCACCGGGCGATCGTCAACCGGCTGCAGTGGATGCAGGAGGCGTTCGGGCTGGGCGCGGACGAGCGGGTGCTGCACAAGACGCCGCTGTCGTTCGACGTGTCGGTGTGGGAACTGTTCTGGCCGCTCATGGCCGGCGCCGGACTGGTGGTCGCCGAGCCCGGCGCGCAGCGCGACAGCGCCCGCCTGGCCGCCTTCGACGTCACCACCATGCATTTCGTGCCGTCCATGCTGGAGCTGTTCCTCGACGAGCCCCGCCTGCCCGCGCTGCGCCGTCTCATCTGCTCCGGCGAGGCGCTCGGCGCCGAACTCGCCGCCCGCTGCCACGAGCGCCTGCCCCGGACCGAGCTGCACAACCTGTACGGCCCCACAGAAGCGGCCGTCGACGTCACCTGGCATCCCTGCGAGCCGGGCGAACGGCTGGTGCCCATCGGCCGTCCCGTCGCCAACACCCGCCTGGAGGTCCTCGGCGCCGACGGCCACCGGGTCCCCGTCGGCACCCCGGGCGAGCTGTGCCTGGGCGGCGTCCAGCTCGCCCGCGGGTACGTCGGCCGGCCGGAGCTCACCGCCGAACGGTTCGTCCCCGACCCGTACGGCCCGCCCGGCGCCCGCCTCTACCGCACCGGCGACGTGGCCCGCTGGCTGCCCACCGGCGAGGTCCAGTACCTCGGCAGGACCGACTTCCAGGTCAAGATCCGCGGCCAGCGGGTGGAGCTCGGCGAGATCGAGGCGCTGCTGGCCGCCGATCCCGCGGTACGCGCCGCCGTCGTCGTGCTGCGCGGCGAACGGCTGGTCGGCTACGTCGTCCCCGAGGGCGACGACCTGCCCGATCTCAGCCCGGCACTGCGCGAGAAGCTGCCCGAGCACATGGTCCCGGCCACCTGGGTACGCCTGGACGCGCTGCCCGTCACCGCCAACGGCAAGCTCGACCGCGCCGCTCTGCCGGAGCCGGGTGAGGCCGGGCGCGCGCCGTACATGCCGCCGCGCGACCCGTTCGAGGCCAAGCTGGGCACGCTGTGGGAGGAGACGCTCGGCGTCGACGACGTCGGCGTGCACGACGACTTCTTCGCCCTCGGCGGCCACTCGCTGCTGGCGCTGCGCCTGACCATGCGGCTGCGCAAGGAACTGGGCCGCGACGTGCCGCTGTCGACCGTGCTCACCGCGCCGACCGTCGCCCAGCTCGCCGTCGAGCTGCGCCGTCCCCAGGACAACGACGGCGCCCCGGAACGGATCGTGCCGCTGCGGCCCACCGGCGAACGCGACCCGATCTTCCTGTTCCACGCACTGGGCGGCCAGGTCTTCCGCTACCTGCCGCTGACCCGCCACCTCGGCGCCGACCAGCCCGTCTACGCCATCCAGGCGGCCGGTCTCGCCCCCGGCGAGGAGCCGCACGCGACTCTGGCGGAGATGGTCGACGACTACACCGCCCACGTGCTCAAGCTGCGGCCGCATGGCCCGTACGTGCTGGGCGGGTACTGCATCGGCGGCAACATCGCCCTGGAGACCGCCCGCCGCCTGCGGGAGATGGGCGAGGAGGTGCCGCTGCTCGTCCTGTTCTACTCCGACGCCGACGAGCCGGTGCTGCGCGCCTCTCTTGAGGACGACGCCGTCCTGCTCACCCACGCCCTCGCCGGCGGCAAGGTCCAGGTCGACCTCGACGACCTGCACCGGATGAGCCCGGACGAGCGGCTGCTGGCCGTGATCGACGCCGCCGCCCGCGCCGACACCCTGCAGCCCGACACCGCCGACCTGCGCCAGGCCCGCCGTTTCGTCGACGTCTTCCGTGCCAACGCGCACGCCGTCGGCCACTTCCGGCACGCCCCCTACGACGGGGACGTCCTGCTGTTCTCGCCCGCCGCCGAGGGCGTCCCGCCCGACGACATGGGATGGAGCAACGTCGTCACCGGCCGCCTGCGCATCTCGCCGATCCACGGCGAGCGTTTCACCGTCATGTACGAGCCCCGGGTCGCCCTCGCGGCCGCCGAATTGAGGAGCAGCATCGACCATGGCATCACCCCCCACGACTGAGCCGCCCACGACGCTGTGGAAGAACCGCGACTTCCTCAAGCTGTGGAGCGGCGAGAGCCTGTCACTGGTCGGCTCCCAGGTGACCGTGCTCGCCATGCCGATCGTCGCGTACCTGTGGCTGCACGCCTCCGTCGCCGAGATGGGGGTGCTCGGCGCGCTGGCCAGGCTGCCCATGGTGCTGTTCTTCGTCGTGGGCGTCTGGGTGGACCGGATGCGGCGCCGTCCCGTGCTCATCTGGAGCGACGTCATCCGCGCGCTCATGCTGGCCACCGTGCCGCTGCTGTTCGTCATGGACATGCTGACGCTGTGGTGGCTGTACGTGGTCGTGCTCGTGATGGGCGTGTTCGGGGTGCTCTTCGAGATCGCCTACCGGTCGTACCTGCCGGTGCTGGTGTCCCCCGAGCACCTCGGTGACGGCAACAGCAAGCTGCAGCTCAGCGACTCGATCTCCAAGGCGGTCGGGCCCAGCCTGGCCGGGGTCCTCATCGGGATCCGCTCGGCGCCGCTGGTCATCCTGGTGGACGCGATCAGTTACGTCCTGTCGGCGCTCTGCCTGATCTCCATCCGCAAGCGCGAGGACCCGCCGGCGCCCGACGAGGGCGGCAGCATGATCGCGGCCATCCGCGCGGGGTTCGGCTGGGTGATGAGCCACCCGGTCGTCCGCCCGCTGGCCATCGCCAGCGCGGTCTACTCCTTCTTCGACATCGGCATCCTGCAGACGCTCTACATCCCGTACGTCATCGACGGCGCCGGGGTGCCCGCGGGATGGGTCGGGGGCGTGCTGGCCGTCGGCGGGGTCGGGGCGATCGCCGGCGCGTGGCTGTCGGTGCGGCTCATGAAGGGGGCGGGGCCTGGGCCCACCATGTTCTGGTCCACGGTGATCGGCAACAGCGCGCTGATCCTGGTGCCGCTGGCCGGTGGGCCGGTGTGGCTGGCGATCGCGATGCTGGCGTTCTCACAGTTGCTGGTCGGGTTGTGCACGCAGGTGTTCGTGGTCAACAACATCACGGTGCTGCAGTCGGCCACGCCCCGGGAGCTCATGGGGCGGGTCATCGCCACCATCTGGGCGATGGGGCTGGTGCCCGCGCCGCTGGGCGCGCTGGTGGCCGGGTTCCTCGGCCAGTCCGTGGGGATGCGGCCGGTGGTGCTGGTGGCGGCGATCATCGGCGCGGTCGTGCCGATGATCGTACTGGCGCTGTCGCCGATCCCCCGGATGCGCGAACTCCCCCAGGCACCGGCCACGGCCTGACCCCGGCCGGGCGCGGGCTCCGTCGCGAACCCGCGCCCGCCCGGTCACGCGTCGGGTCTGGCCAGGAGTCGAGACCGGTCAGGTGTCGAGACCGGTCACGTGTTGAGTTCGGCCAGCCAGCCGAGTTGCTCGGCGCGGTCGTCCACGGTGGGCGCGTTCAGGCCGACGATCACCCGGGTGGCGCCCGCCTTGCGGTAGGCGGCCAGCCGCTCGCGTACCCGCTCGGGCGTACCGCACAAGGCCAGGGTGTCGATGAGATCATCGGGGACCTCCTCCATCGCCTCGCCCAGGTCGCCGTCGAAGTAGGCGTCCCGCACCCGCCCCGCCGCCGAGCCGAACCCGAGGCGATGGGCGAGCCGGTTGTAGAAGTTGACCCCCCGCGTGCCCATCCCGCCCAGGTACACCGCCAGCATCGGCCGGATCAGGTCACGGGCGTAGTCGGCGTCGTCGTCCACCATGGCCATGACCATCGGCGAGACCTCCACCCCGGCCACGTCCCGTCCGGCGCGGGCCGCCCCGGACCGCAGGTGCGTCATCGTCTCGGCGAGGTGCTCGGGCGGGAAATGGATCGGTAACCATCCGTCGGCGATCTCCCCGGCCAGTTCCACCGCCTTGGGCCCCATGGCCGCCAGATGGATGGGCAACGGCTGCCGCGCGGGCGAGACGGTCATGCTCAGCGCCTTGCCCCGGCTGTCCGGCAACGGCAGCACGATCTCCGGCCCGGCGTGCTCGACCGGCCGTCCGTCCAGCGCCTTGCGTACCACGGCCACGTAGTCACGTAAGTGGGCCAGCGGGCGCGCGTACCTCTGCCCGTGCCACCCCTCGGCCACCTGCGGCCCCGACGCGCCGAGCCCGAGCAGGAACCGCCCGCCCGACACCCGGTCGACCGTGGTCGCCGTCATGGCCGCCGAGATCGCGGTACGCCCCGTCACCTGAATCACGCCGGTGCCCAGCCCGATCCGCTCGGTACCGGCCGCCAGCCAGGCCAGGGTGGTCGCCGGATCGACCCCATAGCCCTCCGAGGCCCACGCCGAGTCGTAGCCGAGCCGCTCCGCCTCACGGACCAGAGCCAACTGGGCATCATGACCGGCCGCCACGGGACCGAGAGTGCCGATACTGAATCCGAGCCGCACTGCCCGCCTCCTCGTAGGCCGATCTCGGCCTACTCTCCCGCAGAAGCCGCGCCGAAACCAGAGGCGAAGTTTCGCGCTGCGAGAAGGGCCCACCCGCCAATCACCGAGGGGCGGGTAGGCCCCTTCGACGCCCAGGGCCGTGCAGCCCGGGTCCCTAGCGCGCCTGCGGGCTCAAGTGTTCCCGAGGCGTTCTGTCACCGTACGCTTACGCGAGCGGCGCGGACAGGCCCAGAGTCAGCACACGAGGTTGACGCAGGTGAGCGACAGCACTTGCCGGTTGCTGCCGTAGGAGCCGGTGGTGTCACCGCGGTACTCGTTGACCAGCCACAGTTCGTTGCTGGCCGGCCAGAAGGACAGGTTCTGCGCGTTGCCCGGCGCGGTGGTCAGATAGCTGGTGGTGATCCGCGATCGGTCGGCCGAGATGATCACTTGGTGCAGGCATGATTTGCGGTACTGCGTGCCGCCGGCGTTGACGATCGACTGGGACACCCCGCCCACGGTGACGTGCGGCATGTAGGAGACCGCTGGATAGCCGTTCGGGCACAGTCCTTCCATGACGCCCATGTCATCGGAGAACACCGCGCCCTGCATGTCCCACACCGGACTGAACCAGGCCTCCCGGGGCCGGACCAGGCCGTCGGCGCCCTCCTCGAGCCGGGCGGTGACGGAGTCGAGCGGCCAGCGGACGACGCGTCCCGAGGCGGCCTGCACGTGCTCCACCGTGATCAGGCTGTCGGCGCCCGACCGGTCGAGGGAGACCCCGCTGAAGCAGGGCCGCGGCCCCGTGACTCCGGCGCAGCCGCCCGCGTCCCGGAACCGGTAGTAGCCGATCTGCGGCAGCGCGAAGCCCGACCAGGCCGCGGAGCAGACCCCGCTCACGCAGCCGACGTTGCCGGAGGAGGTGGAGTTCATCCGCCAGAACTGGGTGAGGTCGAAGACGCGGACGACCCGGCCGGCCGGGTCGCCTCCGGCGAACAGGAACAGCTTGTTGCCGTACCACGTGAGGCCGTCGGCGTGGCTGTTGATCTCACGGAACCCCTCGGCCGAGCCGTCGGGCTCGACGAGCAGGGCGTGCCGGTAGTTCTCCGCCGTCGCGCCGGAGAAGCCGGTGAAGGTCACCCTGGCCAACTGGTTGGCCTGCCAGCGCGGGACCGCGTTCGCGGGGAATGTCCCGTTGCGCCAGCTCACCGCGGTGATCTTCTTGCCGGGACAGCCGGGGCACGGCGGGTAGTTCACCGAGCCGTTCATGGCGTCGCCGCTGCCGGTGATGCCCTGGGGGTACCAGTTGGCGGTGGTGGTGTCGGTCGTGTCCCAGCAGTAGCCGGTGGAGGCGATGTTCGGCTGCAGGTTGGTCCCGTTGTTCCAGGCCGCGCCGTGGCAGAGCGGCCTGGCCGTATGGCCGCCGGGGGCCAGGAGGTCGTTCAGGGTCGTCTTGACCACGGGGAACCTGGCGGCGACGTCGTCGCGGTCCGCGATGGTCTCGTGGTAGCGCAGGGGGCTGATCTGGGCGAGTTCGGTGCCGGTGAGCGCCCGTCCGGTGGCGGCTGCCTGGGCGGGAGCGGGCAGGGCCAGTAAGCCGGCTAAGAGCAGGACGGCCGAGGTGCGTCTCATGTTCGCGATCTTGCCTGCGGCCGTGGGGGCGGTCATCGCACCGATTCCGGTATTTCATCCGAAATCCCCTAGGTACTCGTGGCCTACCAGGCGATCGCGGAGAACGGCTCCTCACCCTGCCAGACCCGCCGGCGAGGAAGAGCCGGACCGGCCTGCCCGGCCGGCGTGAATGGCATCCTGGACGACATGACCGTGTCTCCGCTCCCTGCCCACACTGGCCGGGCTCGGCGCCGCGATAATCTAGCCGGCTCACTTTCCGGCCGGTACGCGTGTGTACGTCGCCTTGGCGGGTGACCGGCGGGAGAGCAGGTAGCCCGTCAGAGCGGCGAGCAGGCCGGCCAGGCCCGCGGCCACGAAGCCGCCCGCGGGCGCCGACGCGTCGATCGCCGTCCCCACGACCGGGGCGCCGAGTGCGAAGCCCGCGCTCGCGGCCGAGGCCTGCAGGCCGGTCGCCTCGCCCCGCACGCCGACCGGCGCCAGCCGGCTCACCGCGTCGGAGACCGTGGAGAGGGTCGGCGCGGTGAGCAGCCCGGCGCCGATCACGGCCACACACAGCCACCGCCAATCGTGGGCGAGACCGGCCGGAATCGTCACCAGCCCGAGCAGGCCGAGCAGCAGCCAGGTGGGCATCGGCCGCGGCAGCGCTCCGTACACCAGACCGCCCACGACGGAGGTCACCCCGAGCACTGCGACCACCACGGCCGCCCACGAGAGCTGACCGGTTTCCTCAAGAGTGGCGACGATGGCCAGGTCGACGCCGCTGAGCAGCATCGCGACGCCGAACCCCATCGTCAGAACGGCGACCATGCGCGCTCCCAGCCACTCCCGGCGCCGGGGCCGTTCCGCCGCCTCGCCCTCCCCCTCGTCCGCGGCCCGCAGCGGCGGGTTGAGCAGGGCGATCCCCGCTCCCCCTGCGACGATCACGGCGCCCAGGCCCCAGGCCACCACGCCGGGGGAGATGCTCGCCGCGAAGAGGATCACCACCGCCGGGCCCACCACGTACGACAGCTCGCCCACCACCGACTCCAGCGCGAACGCCGCCTGCCGTTGCCCGGAGGTCGTCATCGCGGCGACCGCCTGCCGGGTGACCGCCTGGACCGGCACCATCAGCAGCCCGGCGGCGAAGGAGGCGGCCAGCAAGATCACGTACGGCATGATCGGCACGGTCAGCCAGAAGACGATCTGCGGCACGATCGTGACCACCAGCACGGCACGCAGGCCCCGCCGGTCGATCATCCGGCCCAGCAGCGGCCCGCCCAGCGCGACACCGGCGGTGAGCGCCGCCACCACGCCACCCGCCGCCGCGTAGCTCATGTCGAGGGCGAGCACGACGTACATCGTCAGCGCCATCGCGTCGGCCGTGATCGCGGTACGAGCGAGCAGCGAGACGCCCAGCAGCGGCGACATCCCCCGCACCGCGAGCACCTGGCGAAATCTCGTCATTGATCTGACGGTAGGTCGTCCGTGCGGCTATAGGAAGTCGTTAATTCGTTGTGCCGGATATAATGAACGCTTATGGCACGCGACCTTGAGACCGCATTGCTGCGAACGTTCGTCACCGCCGTGCGAGCCGGCAGCATCAGCCGTGCGGCGGCGGCGCTCGGCAACACCCAGCCCGCGCTCAGCCAGCAGTTGCGCAGGCTGGAGAGCGTCGTCGGCCGTCCGCTGCTGCACCGGGCGCCGTCCGGCGTGTGGCCGACCCGGACCGGCGAGGAACTCCTGCCGTACGCCGAGCGCATTCTCGCGCTGTCGGCACAGGCGCTGGCCGAAACCGGAGGCGCGCTCACCGGGCACTGCGGCGTGGGGCTCCTCGAGGATCTCGCCGTCTCCCGCCTTCCGCAGGCGCTCGCCGACCTGGCGCGGCTGCATCCCGAGGCGACACTGGAGGTGCTCATTCTGTCCGACGCGGCGATGCGGCAAGCCTACGACACCGGCCGCGTCCAGCTCGTGCTCGACGAGGTGCCGGACCTGCCCTGGCCGCCGCGCTGGACGGTCCGCCTGCCGCTGGTCTGGGCGGTCGGGCACGGCGTCGCCGTCGACGCCGATCCGCTGCCGGTGGTGCTGTTCTCCAACACCTGCGCCTGGCGTACGGCGGTGCTGGACGCGATGGAAGGCAGCGGGCGGCGCTGGCGGGTGGCGTTCGAGAGCAACAGCCTGGCCGGAGTTCTCGCCGCGCTGCGTGCCGGGCTCGGGGTCGCCGCGCTCATGCCCGCCAACCTCGATCCGGCCATGGCCCGCCATGACGCGGCCGCTTTGCCCGCGCTGCCGGACGTCGAACTCGGCCTTGCCCGCCGCCCCGGCACCGAAGGCGATGCGCTCATCGACGCCGTGGAGACCGCGCTGCGGCGGATGATCTGAGTCCGGGTTCCGGTCGCAGGACCATGAGCGCGTCCTCCAGGGTCGCCACCATGGCGAAGGGGAACCGGTCGAGTTCGAGACAGAGCGCGACGTCGTCGGGATGAACTCCCTCACGTACCCCCTGCGCCAGTTCGGCGGCGGCGCGCGAGCCGGCGGCACGGCGCAGGTACTCGGCGGCGTCCGCCCCGGCCTCGTCGGCCCTCCGGGCGATGTACTGAGCGCAGGCCAGATCTTCGTCGGCCCGCCCGTCCTCGCCGGTGACCACGAACGTGACGCCGTCGCCCGCGCGCGTCCGCAGGAGCCGGGCCGTCGCCTCCGCCACGACGAAACTGGCGCACAGCACCAGCGACGCCTCCTTGACCGCGAGCGCGCCGACCGTCCCGGCCGTGGTCTTCTGCACGACGGTCCGGCCGCCGAGGTCGGCGGACCGCAGCAGGCCCGGCGAGTTGACGGCGTCGAACCCGGGTGCGGCCGGGCCGTCCTTGAGCGTCACCCAGTCCGGGTGGCGGGCCTTGAGCGCCAGGGCGTCGTCGAGCGACTCGGCAAGAACGATCTTCTCAGCGCCCCGCGCGAAGGCCCAGGCGGCCACGGTGAAGGCCCGCATGACGTCGACGACGACCGCCACGGACGGAGCTTCGACCAGATCGGGGATACCAAGGAAACGGGCGTACATTCCGGACATGTTCGCACATGCTCGGCCTACGAGCGCAGGGCGCCGATCTTCCTGAGCCACTGGTCGCAGTTGGCGCAGGCGGCCCTGGGCTGCCAGCGCTGCGAGGTCACCTTGCCCTCCCAGCTCCCGCCGGGGTGCCAGACCAAGGCGTTGAAGACCAGCGTGTTGCGCGGGATCTGGTTGAGCGCGGTGACCGGCGCGGGCTGCCCGTGCAGGTACCTCTTCAGCGCGTCCACCTCGGCGCACGACTCCTGCGGCCAGTCCATCGCCTGGTGGGTGCCCTCCAGGAGCCGGGCGATGAGCGGGTGGTCGGGGAAGCCGTGCTTGTCCTTGCCGCTGATGCCGGTGTAGAGCTGCGTGGCGTCACCGACGACGGCCAGCCCGGCGATGACCCGGCCGTTCTTCTTGTCCAGCGACATCATCCCGGCGGCGTTCTGCCTGCTGAGCGCGAGCGCGCCGGCACTGGCCCGGTTCTTGGCGTCGGTGATCGCGGCCGCGTTCATGGCCTGGGCCTGCCGGTCGCTCTCGACCAGGTCCTTCGCCTGCTGGTCGGCGACGTAGTAGTCCCAGGCCCCGTAGTCGCTGTCGCTCGCGAGCCATTTCCCGAACTCGTCGACGGCGGTGGCCGGAGCGCCCTTGTTGGCGAGGAAGCTCTCCATCGACCTGAGCTTCTTCTCCAGCGCCTCCATCGCGTCCTGGCTGAAGGCCGAGTGCGGCGTGTACGACGCGGCCAGCGCCGACACCTGCGTGCGCCTGCGGTAGAACCAGTCCTTGATGGCCTGCGCCGAGGCGGTGGAGGCGGGGATGGGCGCGTAGAACTGGTAGGGCTCCATGGCCGGGTCCTTCCTCGGAGGAGACGCCGCCTGCGGGACCGTTCCAAGGCGGCGGGTCAGCTCAACGTATGCCGCGGGCCGTCCGGGAAGAACCCCTTGCGCCTGTCCTGAAGCGGACGGGGGTTACGGCCGCAGCAGCACCTTGACGGCGCGGCGCTCGTCCATGGCCCGGTAGCCCTCGGCCGCCTGGTCGAGAGGGAGGGTCAGGTCGAAGACCTTGCCGGGGTCGATCCGGCGGTCGCAGATCAGCTCGATCAGCTCGGGAAGGTACTGGCGTACCGGCGCGGGACCGCCGTGCAGGTGCACGAGGGAGAAGAACAACTCGTCGCCCGGCAGGGCGACGTCGTGCGCGACGCCGACGTATCCGACGTGACCGCCGGGGCGGGTGGAGCGGATGGCCTGCGTCATGGATTCCTGGGTGCCGACGGCCTCGACGACACTGTGGGCGCCGAGCCCGCCGGTGAGTTCCTTGATCCGGGCCACGCCCTCGTCGCCGCGTTCGGTGACGATGTCGGTGGCGCCGAACTCCATCGCGAGCCTCTGCCGGGCCTCGTGGCGGCTCATCGCGATGATGCGCTCGGCGCCGAGCTGCCTGGCCGCGAGCACCGCGCACAGCCCGACGGCCCCGTCACCGACGACGGCCACGGTCTTGCCGGGGCCCGCCTGGGCGGCTGCGGCGCCGAACCAGCCGGTGCCCAGCACGTCGGAGGCGGCCAGCAGACTCGGCACCAGATCCGGGCCGGGCGTGCCGGGGGTGGCGACGAGCGTGCCGTCGGCGAGCGGGATACGCGCCAGCTCGGACTGGGTGCCGACGGCGCCCATCATGACCCGCTGGACGCACCCGCTCTGGTAGCCCGAGCGGCAGATCTCGCAGGTGTTGTCGCTTGCCACGAAGGAGCCGACGACGAACTGGCCCGGCCGGACGGTGCTCACCTGACTGCCGACCTCTTCGACGACGCCGACGTACTCGTGTCCCATCGGGGCGGGGCCGTCCATCTTCGCGATGCCGCGGTACGGCCAGAGGTCGGAGCCGCAGACGCAGGTCGCCGCCAGGCGGATGATCGCGTCGGTGGGCTCGACGATCGCCGGGTCCTGGCGCTGTTCGACGCGGACGTCGCCTGGGGCGTGCAGCACTACTCCACGCATGGTGGGCTCCTTCGTGGCCGGCTCCTTCCATCCCCCTGTTTCCGCGAACGGGCCGGGGCATCTGAGCCCGGGGTGTTTCTTTGCCTCGGCAGGCGGTGTCCGAACCGTGACTTGACGTCCACCCTCCCCACATTCACGATTATGTCTACTTGTTTAGTAGGAATTACCGGAAAGGGGATGTGGTGCGCGCACTCATCCTGCTCGGCCTGGTGGGATTAGCGGCCCAGCTCGTCGACGGCAGCCTGGGCATGGCCTACGGCGTCACCTCCACCACGCTGCTGCTGGCCATCGGCACCAACGCCGCCGCCGCCTCGGCGACCGTTCACCTGGCCGAGATCGGCACCACGCTGGCCTCGGGCATCTCCCACTGGCGGTTCAACAACGTCGACTGGAAGGTCGTCGCCAAGATCGGCGTCCCGGGCGCCATCGGCGCCTTCGCCGGGGCCACGTTCCTGTCGAGCCTGTCGACCGAGCTCGCGGCGCCGATCATGTCGATCATCCTGCTCAGCCTGGGCGTTTACATCATCGTCCGCTTCACCGCGTTCGGGCTGCCGAAGGGCAACCTGGGCAAGCCGCTGCGCAAGCGCTTCCTGGCACCGCTCGGCCTGGTCGCCGGGTTCGTGGACGCGACCGGGGGCGGCGGCTGGGGGCCGGTCGGCACGCCGGCCATTCTGGCCAGCGGCCGGATCCCGCCGCGCAAGGTGATCGGCTCGATCGACGCCAGCGAGTTCCTGGTCGCGATCGCGGCCAGCGTCGGCTTCCTGATCGGCATCGGCTCGGAGAACATCAACTTCGCCTGGGTCGGCGTCCTGCTGCTCGGCGGCGTGATCGCCGCACCCATCGCCGCCTGGCTGGTCCGGCACATCCCGCCGCGCATCCTGGGCTCGGCCGTGGGTGGCGTGATCGTGCTGACGAACGTGCGTACCCTGCTGCGCAGCGACTGGATCGACGCGCCCGGCAACGTACAGGCCATCGCCTACCTCGTCATCGCCGTGATCTGGGTGGCCGCGATCGTCTACTCGGTACGCGAGTACCGGCGCGACAAGGAGAACGAGTCCGTCGAGGCCATCGAAGCCGAACTGCGGCAGCGCGCGGCCGAAGAAGGGGAGAAGAGCCCCGCCTGATCATGCCAGCGACGCTTCCCGGCCGTGTCACCGGCCGGGACCGCGGGACCGGAGCCGTCACCCGACGCGCGGTCCCGCGATCGGGGACAAGCCGCGGGGGGCGGTGATGACGGAGATGACACCGGCCGTACCGGCCGGTTTCGTGATGGCCGCGCTCGGCACGCCGAGCGCGGTCTTCGCGCTGCCGCTGGCAGACGAGCTTCGCGCTGCCGGTGGAGAGCTTTGCGCTGCCGCCGGAGACGAGCGTGCCGCGGCCGTCCGGTCCCACCCCTGCCGCCCCACCCGCCCGCACCTCCCGTCAAGGACACCCCGACACCAAGGAGCCCCTTTCGTGAAGCCGAGCCATCACCGGAGCGGCACATGACGCGCACCTCCGCCCGTACCCAATACGCCCTGCGAGCCATGGTCACCCTCGCCGCGGCCGACGGACCCCTGACGGCCGGGCGCATCGCGACCGGCCAGGACATCCCCCGCCGGTTCTGCGACAACATCCTGCTCCAGCTACGCCGCGGCGGCCTCGTGATCAGCATGCGCGGCCCTGAGGGCGGCTACCGCCTGGCCCGCCCGCCCGAGACGATCTCCCTGGCCGACGTCATCGTGGTCGTCGAGGGCATCGACCAGGACCAGGACCACTTCCCCGGCGCGGCCGCGCCCCTCGCCGCCGTCTGGAGCGAGATCCGCGAGCACGAGACCCGGCTCCTCAGCGAGATCACCCTCGCCCAGATCGTCACCACCTTCCGCGGTCACAGCACCCGCGCCTCCTGACCCCACCCAGCCGGCGGGCCGTCCGCGATCCCGGCCCCGCCCGGACGCCGGGTCGCCGGACGGGCGCGCGGGGTTGACGTGCCACCAGAGGCACGTATCTTTCGCTTAGGAAAGTTTCCTAAGAATTCCCTCTGCCGCACGACCCGGAGTCGGGGCGTGCGGAACCATCCGCCACCAGTACTAGGAGAGGGTATGAGAAGAACCCTGCGCGCCTTAGCCGCGACCGCGCTCGCGGCGGGAGCCATCACCGTCGCGTCGGGCGCGCTGAGCCCGGCATCGGCCCAAGCCGGTGACTGTGAGTACGCCATCGGCCAGAACTCGTTCTCCGCCCGATGCGCCACCAGCGGTCCCGCCTACCAGTTCCGCGCGTGGGTCCAGTGCGTCAACGGCCGCAGGGACGGCGGCTGGACGACGACGAACAGCGGCCAGTGGAGCATCGCCAGCTGCGGACCATGGTGGATCGACCGCCTGAGCTACGGCCTGGACACGCGCCCGGTCCCCTGACGTGGACAAGGCGGTACCGCCGCGGCGATCGCCTTGATCTCTGACACCGGACAGTTGACACTGCTCACTATCGGGGAAAAGTCACTGTCCACGCTCCAGGGAGTGATCGCCGTGGCCCCTCCGCATCCTCACACCCCCTCCCGCCGCCGATTACTGAAGTCCGGCATCGTCCTGGGCGCCGCCACCGGCATCGCAGGCACCACCACCGCCGCCGCCTGGGAACCCGCTCGCGACCCGCGCGAGAAGAGCATGGTCAACGTGCCGTTCGAGGGTTTCGAGAAGGTACGGACCGGGCTCATCGGGCTCGGCAACCGGGGCGGCGGCCAGGATCTGCGGTTCGCCGCCGTCTCCACGGTCACCGCCGTGTGCGACATCCGGCCCGAACGGGTCAGCCGCACCATCGCCCGCATCATGGAGCAGGGCTTCCAGGACGTCGAGCCGGTCGGATACTCGGCGGGCGAGGAGGACTTCCTCAAGCTCGTCCAGCGCGACGACATCGACCTGATCTATATCGCCACCCCCTGGGAGTGGCACTACCGCCAGGCCAAGGCGGCCATGGAACACGGCAAGCACGTCGCCGTCGAGTTGCCGATCTCCCCGCACCTGGAGGAGATCTGGAACCTGGTCCGCACCTCGGAACGTACCCGCAAGCACTGCATGCTCCTGGAGAACGTCAACTACTTCCGGCCGGAACTGCAGATGTTCAACATGGTACGGGCGGGGCTGTTCGGCGACCTGCAGCACGGTTCCGGTGGCTATGTGCACGATCTGCGCTGGCCGTACCTGTTCGGCGGCGCCTACCACCCCGAGCACTGGCGGCGGCGCTGGCAGACCCGGATGAACGCCCTGCACTACCCCATGCACGGCCTGGGGCCGGTGTCGGCGTCCATGGGCATCAACCGCGGCGACCGCTTCGACGAACTGGTCGCCGTGGCGTCCCTGCCCAAGGCGCTGGCCCTGTTCCGCGAGGAGGACTCCCGGGTGGGCCCGGATCACTCGTCGTGGCAGGACAGGCCGTACATCTCGGGCGACCGGCACACCTGCTTCCTCACCACCGCCGGTGGCCGGTTCATCCGGGTCGAGCATGACGTGAACTCACCGCATCCGTACACCAGGGAGACCACGCTCACCGGGACCAGGGGGTCGATCGAGCTCGACAACGCCCGGGTCTACCTCGAGTCGCTCGGCCACCACGACCACGCGTGGCGGACCGGCGGCGCGTACACCGGCATTCTGAAGCAGCACGACCACTGGCTGTGGCCTTTGCTGGAACGGCTGGCCGGCCAGTACGGCGGGCACGGCGGCGGCGACTTCGTCTCCATCTTCCGCCTCGTCCAGCTGATGCGGCTCGGCATGACGCCCGACATCGACGTCTACGACTCGGCGGCGTGGTGCTCGGTGATCCCGCTCAGCCACGAGTCGCTGAAGACCGAGCGGCTGCGCCCGGTCAAGGTGCCCGACTTCACCCGCGGCCACTGGAAGGACGCACGGCCCACCTTCGACCGCCCCCAGCCGGACGACCCGCAACTCCGGGGCAGATAGCCGGCTGGCGGCGCGTCTCGGTGCCCTGCGATGTCCGAGCGAAGGGTGCCGTCAATCGCCGCCGAGGTCGGCCAGGCCGATGTCGCCGTCGGGCAGCCGCCGGTTGTCCGGGTGGGCGCGCAGGCCGTCGAGCATGAGCGCCAGGTAGCGGTCCACGCCGCGCTGGGTGAGCTCGGTACGCAGGCCGGGCATGGGCCGCAGCAGCAGGGCCGTCATCATCGCCAGGTCGCCGGCGTCCACGTCGCGGCGCAGGACGCCGTCGGCCTGGGCGCGGTGGACGAGCCGGTCGAGGATCTTCAGCAGAATCCGGCGCAGCCGCCGTTGCTCGGGGTCGTCGTGGACCCGCTCCCAGGTACTGGCGAACCAGATCGACAGCCAGGTGGCCAGCCGCAGCTCGGCGGCGGCCCGGTGGATGAAACGCGACAGCGCCTGCCAGGCGTCCGGCTCCTCGTCCTCGGCGTCGCGCGCGATGGCGACCACGCGGTGGAAGCCGTCCAGCGCGACCTCGCGCACCAGCGCCTCGCGGTCGGGAAAGCGGCGGTAGAGGGTGGCGGTCCCGACACCGGCGCGGCGGGCCACCTCGTCCATCGGAACCTCGGCGCCGCGCTCGGCGAACAGCACGCGGGCCGCCTCGATGATCTGCTCACGGTTGAGCCTGGCATCGGCTCGGAGCTTGCGACCGGGGCTCTCGTTGTCCACTCCAGCAGTATACGGAAGGATCTCAGTCATTTATGCTAAGTAAGTGGGTGATCTTCTTTCACTTAGGAGGCGTACATGACCGCAGAGATGACCATCGGCCCGATGCTCCACAGGATCGGGCATCACGGGCCCGTGGCCGCCGACCTGGAGACGCTTGTCGCCCTGCACCGGGCCTGGCGGCAGGCCGTGCCGTACGAGAACCTCGACATCCAGCTCGGCAGGCCGATCAGCCTCGAACCTGAGCCGCTGTTCGACAAGCTCGTACGGCGGCGCCGCGGCGGCTACTGCTTCGAGCAGAACGGCGGCCTGGCCATGCTGCTGCGCCTGGCCGGCTTCCAGGTGACGATGGTGGAGGCGGCCGTCATGCGCGCGGCTCGCGGCGCGGCGATGTGGGGCAACCACAGCGCGCTGCTCGTCGACCTCGACGGCCGCCGCTGGCTGGCCGACGCGGGCATCGGGGACGGCTTCGTCGAGCCGCTGCCGCTGCGCGAGGGGTCGCACGCCCAGGGAAACCTGACCTACCGGCTGGAACGGCTCGACCCGGACACCTGGCGCTTCCACCACCACCCCGGCGGAACGATCGCCTCCTACGACTTCCGGCTGCGACCGTGCGACATCGCCGACTTCGCCGCCCGCTCCCGTGAACTGTCCACCTCCACCGAATCGGCGTACGTCACCACGCTCATTGCCGCCCGGCCGAGCTCCGGCCACACGCTGGTACTGCTGTCCCGCACGCTGCGCCGGCTGGGCGCCGGCGACAAGGAACCCCGGACCATCGGCGACGCGGACGAGTTCGCCAGAACGCTGTCCGCGGACTTCCTCGTCCCGCTCGGCGACCTCGGCCGCAACGGCATCGCCCAGCTCTGGCACAAGTCAGGCGCCCAGGACGACCTGTGGCGCGCACGCGTCGGCAACACCCCCCTTAACCCCAGGACGACGCATGCCCGCGGGCGTCCAGAGCCGGGTCTCGCCTGAGCACTGCCTGGTGCAGGGTACGCAGTGCCGGTCCCGGCTCGATGCCCAGCTCGTCGGCCATGACGCGGCGGATGTCCCGGTACACGTCGAGCGCTTCGGAGGGGCGCGACGCCCGGTAGAGCGCCAGCATCAGCTGCGCACGCGGTCGTTCCCGCAGGGGGTGCGCGGTGACGTGACCGGCCAGCGTCGGCATCAGCCCGTGGTGGTCGCCGGCGGCCAGGCGCAGGTCGGCGTGGTCCTCCTGGGCGGCCAGGCGTTCCTCCTCCAGGCGGGCGGCCTCGGCACGGGCCCACGGGGCGCGGACGCCCGCCAGCGCCTCCCCCCGCCACAGGGTAAGCGCCCGGTGGAACAGGCCGTCCGCCGTCGTCAGGTCTCCCTGCGTCTTCGCGGTACGCGCCCGGCGTACCAGGAGCGAGAACAGCAGGGCGTCCACGTGTTCACGCGGAACGTTGAGCTGGTATCCACCGGAAACGGTGGCGATGCCCGCGTGCGGCGAGAGCAGGCCACGCAGCTTCGACACCACGATCTGTAACTGCTTGGCCGCCGTCGTCGCGGTGCTCTCGTCCCAGACCTGGGCGAGCAGGTGGTCCGCGGAAACCGGCTGCCCGGCACTCAGCGCCAGCCTGGTCAGAACCCCGACCCGTCGCGCGCCTGCCAGCGGCAGCCGCGTACCGCCTGCGCTGATCTCCCAGGGTCCCAGGACGTTGATCTGCATTCCCATCAGAGCGTGCTACCGCGACCTTTCCGTCCGCCTCTCAGGTGATTTCCACTGTAAGGACGGGCCGGGCCGGGCAATGTCCGGTGAACGCCCTACATCGGGATCTCATGGCCTGTCGGCGCGACGGAGTACGCGGCGCACGGCGCCACGCAGCCACTGGTGGCCCCCGTCGGCGGTGTGGCGCGGGTGCCAGGCCATGCCGATCGTCAGCGGTGGCAGCGGCAGCGGGATTTCCAGCAGGCGCAGCCCCATCGTGTGCGCGGCGTCGCTGAGTGGTGAAGGGGGTTCGCCCGGCAGCGCGGCCGGCACCAGGCAGACCACGTCGCCGGCCGCGGCCAGCGCCATCGCCGCCAGATGTCCGGGCAGGACGGCGCTGACCCGCCGGGTGAGCCCCTCCTCGGCCAAGGCCGCGTCCAGCGGGCCGGTGAAACGTCCCCGGCGGCTGACCGCCACGTGCTCGGCCCCGGCCAGCCTGGCGGGTGTCAGCGTTCCGCCGGTGAGCGGGTGCCCGGCCCTGACGCCGGCCGCCATCCGCAGCGTGACCAGCTCTTCCACCCTGGTTTCCGGGTCGACGTGGTCGATGGCCCCGATCTCCAGATCGATCCGGCCTTCG
This sequence comes from Nonomuraea sp. NPDC059007, assembly GCF_042740555.1. Taxonomy (NCBI): domain Bacteria; kingdom Bacillati; phylum Actinomycetota; class Actinomycetes; order Streptosporangiales; family Streptosporangiaceae; genus Nonomuraea; species Nonomuraea sp. NPDC059007. The sequence goes on from NZ_JBHYJD010000008.1 coordinate 96,813, forward strand.
CGCAGGGCGGGGCCCGCCTCCCACTCCTCGGCCAGTACCCGCAGCGAGACGCCCGGCGCCCGGCGCCTGGCCAGGTCGAGCAGTCCCGGCGCCAGCGCCGTACCGACCAGGTCCGAGGCCTGAACGGTGAAGGTGCGCCGCAGCGCGGCGGGGTCGATCCCGCCGCCCGGGGTGAGCAACGCCTCCAGCTGACGCACCACCGCGGCGGCCTCGTCCCGCAGCGCCTCGGCGCGGGGTGTGGGCACCATCTTCTGCCCCGCCCGCACGAGGAGCGGATCCTGGAGCACCCGGCGCAGCCGGCCCAGGGTACGGCTCATCGCCGCGGGCGAGGTGCGCAGCCTCGCGGCGGCCCGGGTGACGCTCTGCTCGGTCAGCAACGCGTCGAGGGCAATGGCGAGGTTGGCGTCGAGGTTCGGATCTGGGCTGGTCACCGGCATCATTCCATTTCGGGCAATGATTGGATGCTGAAATTCCCATTGTGGCAATACGGTGGGACTCCTCACGATGGGGGCTGTACCGATCCGGCACCTACCGCGAGGTTTTCATGATCGTCATTACCGCTCCCACCGGGAACATCGGCCGGCGGCTGCTGTCGCTGCTGGTCGAGGCCGGGCCCGCACTACGCGTCATCGTCCGCGATCCCGCCCGGCTCCCCGAGGCCGTGCGCGAACGGGTCGAGGTGGTCACCGGCTCGCACGGCGACGCCGCGACCGTCGAACGCGCCTTCACCGGGGCCGACGCCGTCTTCTGGCTGGTGCCGCCGGACGCCTCCCTCACACCGGACGAGGCGTACAGCGGCTTCACCCGCCCGGCCGCGCGGGCGTTCGCCGCCCACGGCGTCGGCCATGTCGTCGGCGTCTCGGCGCTCGGCCGCGGCACCCCGCAGGCCGCCCGGGCCGGGCTGGTCACCGCCTCCCTGGCCATGGACGACCTGATCGCCGGCTCCGGCGTCGCCTACCGGGCCCTGGCCAGCCCGTCGTTCTTCGAGAACCTGCTGGAGGAGGCCGATTCGATCCGCGAGAACGGCGTCTTCACCGACACCGTCGCCGCGGACCGCCCGGCCCCGCTGGTGGCCGTCGCCGACATCGCCTCGACGGCGGCCGGGCTGCTGCTCGACCGTTCCTGGACCGGTGTCGGCAGCGTTCCGGTGCTCGGCCCGCAGGACCTGTCGCCGGACGACCTGGCCCGCATCATGACCGAGGAGCTGGGCCGCCCGGTCCGCTACCGGCGTCAGCCGCTCGGGGAACTGCGCTCCACCATGCTCGGTTACGGCCTCAACGAGGCGTTCGTCGAGGGCATGGTCGACATGAAGCGCGCCAAGGACCAGGGCCTCGACTCGGGCGTGGACCGCTCACCGCAGGCAGGCCCGGCCACCGGATTCGCGCAGTGGTGCGCGCAGACCCTCAAGCCCGCCGTCCTCGCCAGGGCCGAGGCGGTCGACGCCCCCTGACGGAACCGGGCCGTAGATGTCAGCCGAGGCAGGAACGGACGGCCTTGGCCAGGTTCGCCGCCCTCGGGTCGTCGGGCCGGAAGTTCCAGAGGTTCGTGACGTAGCAGAAGCCGACCTCGCCGTCGGGGTCGGCCAGGGCGATCGATCCACCGGAACCCGGGTGGCCGAACGACCCCGGCCCGATCATCGGCGCCGGCGGGCAGGCCCGCCAGAACCCCAGCGACATGTAGAAGGACCGGTCGGCCGGGATGTCCAGGCCGGGCGGCAGCCCGTACATCCGCGTCTTGTCGGTCTGGACGGCCGTCATCGTCTCGACCGCGGGCGGATCGAGCAGCCGCACCCCGTCGACGTCGCTGACCGTGGCGGCGTACATCCGCGCCAGCGAGTGCGCGTCGGCGAGCATGTTCGCGGCCGGGAACTCGGCCGCGCGCCAGGCCCGCGTGGTGTGATAGTCGGAGGTGTTGTCCAGGGCGCCGCCGAGCTCGCCGGCGCGCATCTGGATCGAGCCCGGACTCCACAGGGATTGGACCCATGCGGTGACCGTCTCCGCGTCGAGGCCGGTGGACGCGATCATCCCGGCGAGCAGTTCCTCCACGCTGAACGCGTCGGCGTAGTGGAGGCGGGCCACTCGTTCCTCGTGCTCTTCCGGCAGCCCGATCCAGGCGCTCAGCCCGAGCGGGGCGGCCACCTCCTCGGCGAAGAACGTGCCGAGCGACTTGCCGGTGATCCGGCGCACGACCTCCCCGACGAGAAAGCCGTAGGTGACGGCGTGGTAGACGTGCTCGGTGCCCGGCTGCCACAGCGGCTTCTGCGCCTCGATCGCACGGATGACCGGGTGCCACGCGCACGCCTCCTCGAACGTCAGCGGTCCGTCGAGGAGCGGGAGGCCGGCCTGGTGGGACAGCAGCCAGCGTACTTTGATCTGTTCCTTGCCGTTGGCGCCGAACTCCGGCCAGTACTGGGTGACCGGGGCGTCCAGGTCCAGCTCACCGCGCTGTGCCAGCATGTGGGCGCAGATCGCGGTGGCGCCCTTCGTCGTGGAGGCGACCTGGACGATCGTGTCTTCGCGCCACGGCCGGGTCGCCTCGCGATCGGCGAGGCCGCGCCACAGGTTGGCGACGGGGCGGCCGCCCACGTTGACGCTGCACGCCGCGCCGACCTCGCCGGGGGCGTCGAAGTTCGCGTGGAACGCGTCGGCGACCTTTCCCCAGCCTTCTTCGACACCGCTTTGTGGGGAGTTGTCCTGGTTGGTGGTCATGCGGCTATCCGTTCTCTCGTTCGTGGCTTGTCACTTCGCAGCTCACCGCCGGCCGATGGGTGTTACTTCTCGGTCGTGCCGGGATTGTCGATGAGGGACTTCTGGTAGAAGTCGGCGTGGGTCGGCGTGTCCTTGATCAGGTCGTCGCAGAAGGCGGCGACGTCGTTGCCGATGAGCTGCAGGACGCCCTTGCCCGCGGCGACGCCTTCCTCGAAGAAGTCGACGATCCCCGGCAGCAGCGGCCCGTCGGGCAGGTCGACCGGCCCGACCTTGAAGAAGTACCGCTGCATCTCCTTGTAGACGATCTGGTAGTCCGGCGGCAGCGCCTTCACCCGCGCCATGTGCGCCCGCCACTGCTTCTTGCCCTCGATGATGTCCTGGATGCCCATGTCAGCCTCCTAGCCGGCCAAGTTTCCTGGCCACGTTCCTGTTCAACTGCTCGCGCCAGCGATCGCGATAGCTGCGAGCCCGCTCGCCCCCGGCCAGCGCCGCGCAGAAGCCCGCGATGTCGTCGCCGAGCACCTCGTCCACGCTCTGCCCCTCGGCCGCGCTCTCTTCGAGCAGCCCCAGCACGCCGTCGAAGATCGGCATCAGGTTGCGGCCGGTGAAGTCCCCGTGCAGGGTCAGATGACCCTTGATCTCCTCCCAGGCCCCCCGGTAATCGGCGGGCAGCGCCCCGGCCCGAGCCTCGAACGCCTTCCATTCCCTGGTGAGATCACTGCCTGTGATGGTCTCCCAGAAGTTCATCGCCCACCCTCCTTGAGTGTGTCGATCCGTGATGTCACGTACTCCCACTTCGCCCAGAACTTCGCCAGCTCCGCGCGCCCGGAGTCGTTGAGCGCGTAGAACTTGCGCGGCGGGCCCTGCCCGGACGGCCGCTTTGTCACCACGACCAGCCCGTTCCTCTCCAGCCGCAGCAAGATGGTGTAGACCGTGCCCTCCACCACATCGGCGAAGCCGAGCTCGTTCAACCGGCGGGTGATGGCGTACCCATAGGTCTCCTCACCGCCAATGATCTCCAGCACGCAGCCCTCCAGCGTGCCCTTCAGCATCTCCGTCAGGTCGTCCATCGCGGTCCTCTTCGCCCTCTCGGTACTTTGTAGTACCGAGTACCACTATACAGTACCACAGAGTAGTGAGGTAGGTAGATATCACCGACGCGAAAGCGCGGGGCGGCGTGGAAGTGTCATCTCGTCGAGGCCGCACCGTGAGAGGAACGTCTGTGAACAATCACGACCATGCCCATACGCCAGGTCCGCTGAGCCGGCGAACGCTCCTGCGCTCAAGTGCCATCGCCGCGGGCATCGCGTCGGTCGGAGCCCTCTCCCAGCCGGCGCCCGCGCTGGCGAGGACACCCTCCGGCGGAACCGACCTGGTCCTGCTGGGAACCGCGGCCGGTCCGACGCCTTCGAGCGGGCGCTTCGGCATCGCCAGCGCGCTCGTGGTCCGGGGCAACGTCTACATGGTCGACTGTGGCCGCGGGGCGGTGTCGCAGTACGTACGCGCCGGCCTGGACCCGGCAAAGCTCAAGGGCATCTTCGTCACCCACCTCCACGCCGACCACATCGCCGACTACTTCAACCTCGCGATGTACATGGCTCCCGCGATCATGTCCCAGACGGGCGCCCTGCCGAGCATCGACGTCTACGGCCCGCCCAGCGCGGGCGCCCTGCCCGACGTTCCCGGCGCGAAATGGGTCGCTCCGCACCGCCCGACCCCCGGCCTCGCCGACCTGACCAGGCTCTCCAACGAGGCCTTCGCCTACTCCAGCAACACCTTCATCGCCGAGAAGATCGGATTCGACCCGGCCGCCGCCCTCCGCGTCCATGAGATCAAGCTGCCGGATGTGGGCGCGTCCCCCATCGGCAACACGGCGCCGGCCATGAAGGCTTTCCCCGTGATGAGCAACGACGACGTCAGGGTGACGGCCATCCTGGTCTCCCACGGCGTCGTCTTCCCCAGCCTGGCCTACAGGTTCGAGACCGAACACGGCAGCGTGGTCTTCTCCGGAGACACCACATTGACGCCGAACATCCCCACCCTCGCCGAGGGCGCGGACATCCTGGTCCACGAGGCCAACGATCCCCAGTGGTGGCACGAGCACGGAGCTTCAGAGCACTTCGTGGAGCACATGCGCACGACCCACACGGACGTTCTCGACCTGGGTACGGTGGCCCGGCAGTCGGGCGTCGATTCCCTTGTGCTCAGCCATATCGGAGATTTCCAGCCGCACGCGCAGTGGCAGGAGCGCGCCCGTGCCGGCGCGCAGAAGGCCGGCTACCGCGGCAAGATGATCGTCGGGAAGGACCTCATGCGCCTGAACGTGCGTCACCACGCCCCGCGCTGACCTCGTCTTTCGCCCGCCCGCGAAACCTTGGCGTCCGGCCGCCGGAACCCGATGAGATCCCCGCACGGCTTGCCCAGGCCCCTCGACGCTCCGCGCCACGTCACGGTCCGCACCGTGTCCTTCCTTCTCGGCAAGGCGGGCGGGCCGTGGAGATCGCCTCGCGCGCGGAGCGACTACAGGCCTTCGACCAGGGCCTGGCCGAGATCGGTGCGGGAGTAGAGAACCGAGCGGCCCACCCGCCGGCGCCGGATGAGGCGCGCGTCCAGGAGAACCTTGAGGTGGCGCCCCACCGAACCGAGTCCCTGCCCGGTCAGCGCCACGAGCTGGGTCGTGCTCTTGGGGCCGGCGAGCAGCACGAGAACGCCGGCCCGAGCCTGCCCCAGCAGTTTGCTCAAGGCGTCGGGCACCGGCACCCGCTCACCTTCGGCGAGCGCTCCCCGGCAGGGGTAGATCACGGCGTAGCGGTGTGGCAGGCGCCAGCTGACCCACCGCCCGCAGCCCGGGGTCACCGGCACGAACAGCAACTGGACGCCGGACAGTTCCCGGGGCGGGTTGTCGTGCGCGTTGATCTGCAGCCGGCCCTCCCCCAGCCAGCGCATCCCCGGCCGCATGCCGTCCAGCACCGCGGCCCACCCGCCCTGGCTCAGCCGCTCCGACCTGGCGGCGATGTCCGCCTCGACGACCCTGCGGCGCCGCGGCCAGGAGGGCGACACCGTCTCCCGCCACACCCACGCCAGCAGGTCGGCGGCGCGTTCTCCCAGGTCGGCGCGGTCCAGCGGGGCGGGGAGCGGCCCGCCGAGCGTCACCTCCAGGTCCGCGTGGATGATCTCGGCGGGGGTCTCGCGTACGCGCTCCAGTTCGTCCTCGAACCTCGCGGCTCCGTCGTCAGGCGTGGGGATGAGGAAGTCGGCGATCCAGTGGCGTCCGAGCGCGGCGCGCAGCAGCAGCGCGCTGAGCGGATCATCGGCCATCCGGCGCCGGTAGGCGGGCCGGTGGGCATCCAGCCACGCGCGCTCACCCGGATGCGCCGCGCTCCCCATCGCCAAGGTCAGCAGGCTCGCGGTGGTCTCGGCCAGCGCGGACACCACGAACCGGCTCCTGGCGAGGGTGTCGGCGTTGACTTCCCAATAACCCATGTTTCGCTCCCCCGCGAAACCTTACCGGCCCGGCCATCGGCACCGATGAGATTCCCCCATGCGTACGTATGGGGACCTCTTCCGGGTGCCGGAGTTCACGCCGCTGTTCGCCGCCTCCGCCGCGCAGACGATGGCCTCGACGGTGAGCGGCCTGGCGCTGGGCACGCTCGTCTACGCGGCGACCGGCTCGCCGCTGCTCGCGGCTCTGAGCATGTTCGGTCCGTCCCTGGCCCAGGTGGTGGGCGCGACGGCGTTGATGTCCGCGGCGGACCGGCTGCCGCCGCGTGCCGCGCTGAGCGCCCTGGCCGCGGCTTTCGGCGTCGGCACGGCCGTCATGGCGGTTCCCGGGCTGCCGGTGTGGTCGATCTTCGCCGTCCTGTTCTGCCTCGGGCTGATCGCGTCGCTGGGCGGCGGGGTGCGGTTCGGGTTGCTGAACGAGATCCTTCCGCGTGACGGATACCTGCTCGGCCGATCGGTGCTGAACATGTCGGTGGGCCTGACGCAGATCTGCGGGTTCGCGCTGGGCGGCCTGCTGGTGAACGTGTTGTCGCCGCGGGGCACGCTGCTCGCCGCCGCGGTCCTCGCCCTGGCCGGCGCGCTGATCTCGGGTTCCGGACTGTCCCGGCGGGCGGCGCGTGCTCCCGGCCGCCCGTCGGTCGCCGTCACCTGGCGCACCAACGTGCGGCTGTGGTCGTCGGCGCCTCGCCGGTACGTCTATCTGGCGCTCTGGGTGCCGAACGGGCTGATCGTCGGCTGTGAGGCGCTTTTCGTCCCGTACGCGCCCGGCCACGCGGGGCTGCTCTTCGCGCTGGCCGCGTTCGGCATGCTGACCGGGGACGTGCTCGTCGGCCGGTTCCTCGCGCCGCGGTGGCGGGAGCGGCTCGCCGTACCGCTGCGACTGTTGCTGGCCGCTCCCTATCTGATCTTCCTGCTGGAGCCCGCACCGCCTTTGGCGGCGGTGGCCGTCACGCTGGCCTCGGCGGGCTTCGCGAGCAGCCTGCTCCTGCAGGAGCGGCTGATCGCGCTGACTCCCGCCGAGATCCGGGGGCAAGCCCTGGGGCTGCATTCGTCCGGGACGATGACCATGCAGGGTGTCGGGGCGGCTCTGGCCGGGGCCATCGCGCAGTACACCTCTCCCGCCGTGGCCATGTCCGTGATGGCCGCGGCGTCGGTCCTGGCGACGTTGTGCCTGGTACGCGGGCTGCGACCCGGCACCGAAGACGACGTCAGGCCTGCGGCAGGGGAACGACGTGGTCGGGATGGAAGGCGAGGCGCACGTTCTCGTTCTCGCCCGGGGCGGGCTGGGTGACCGGCAGGGTGACGCGTAGCGTGGCGCCCGCCTCGGTCGCGGCGGTGACGCGGATGTCCGAGGCCACTCTGATGACGTCCAGGGTGCGGGCGGGCACGCCGTACCAGCCCTGCGGAAGGTCCTCGGACGCGGCGAGCACCCGCAGCCGCTCCGGGCGGATCGCGACGCCCTCGGCCGAGAGACGGGCGGCGGGAACGGGGATCCGCGCGCCGCCCAGTCCGGGCACGACCAGCCCGGCCTCCCCCGTCACGGCGGGAAGGACGTTCGACTCGCCGATGAACCCGGCGACGAAGGCCGTCTCCGGCCGGTCGAAGATGTCTCCCGGTGTGCCCGCCTGCTCGACCCGGCCGCCGCGCAGCACCGCGATCCGGTCCGAGAGTGTGGCCGCCTCCTCCTGGTCGTGGGTGACGAACACGAAGGTGGTGCCGCGCTCGGTGTGCAGGGCTCGCAGCTCGCGCTGGAGCTGCCTGCGCAGTTGCAGGTCGAGGGCGGCGAACGGCTCGTCGAGCAGCAGCGCGCGGGGCCGGCACACCAGGGCCCTGGCCAGGGCGACACGCTGGCGCTGGCCACCGGACAGCGCGGCCGGGCGGCGATCGCCGAAGCCGCTCATGCCGACCAGCTCCAGCGCCTCGCCGGCCAGCGCGCGCCGGGCCTTGCGGTCCATCCTGGCCATCCGCGGTCCGAACGCGACGTTGTCCAGCACGCTCAGGTGCGGGAACAGCGCGTAGTCCTGGAACACCGTGTTCACCGGACGGCGGTTGGGCGGGGTGGCCACCATGCTCACCCCGTCGATGAGGATGTCACCGGCATCGGGGCCGATGAACCCGGCCAGAAGGTTCAGCACGGTCGTCTTGCCGCAGCCGCTCGGGCCGAGGAGCGTGAGGAACTCCCCTTCGGCGACGGTGAGGTCGACGTCGTCCACGACGAGCTGGCTCTCGTAGCGCTTGCTGACCTTCCGCAGCTCGAGCTGTCCGCCGGTCATCGCGGCACGGTCCTGGTCCATGCGTCCGTCCATTTCGCTTTGTTCTCGTTGACCATGTCCCAGTCCACGTAGCGCAGGTCGTCCAGCGAGCCGTCCGGCCCGTACGGCATGCGCTCGCGCACCGAGGCAGGGATCACCGCCGTGGTGCTGGCCGGGGCCAGGTAGAGCGTCTTGACCAGTCCCTCCTGCGCCTGCTTGCGGGAGGCGAAGTCCAGGAACTTGTAGGCCGCCTCCGTGTTGTGCGCCTTCGCGGTGACGTGCCAGCGGCTGTCGGCGGCCAGCGCTCCCTCCTTGGGCGCCACCCACTTGATGGGCAGGCCCTGGTCGGCCAGGGGCCAGGCGCCGGAGTTGTAGTGGGCGGCGATGGCGACCTCGCCGGACTGCAGCAGGTTGCTGGCCGCGCCGGAGGAGTCGAAGAAGGACACGGCGTTCAGGTCGCTCAGCCTCGTCAGGCCGGGCGTGATGTCGGCGCCGCCCTTGGCCTCCAGCCGACCGGCCGCGAGCAGCGCCAGCGGCAGCCCGCCGGTGGTCGCGGGCGCCGGGATGGCGACCTTGCCGGCGTTCGCGGGCGCCCACAGGTCCTCCCAGGAGCCGGGCGGCGTCTTCACCTTCTCGCTGTTGTAGGCCAGGCCCAGGGCCCAGTAGCCCATGGTGAGGGCCCAGACTCCGTCGCGGTCGCGCAGCTTGGCGCGATCGGCCAGCTCGGACATCGCCGGGATCTTGTCCTCGGGCAGGGCGGCCACCAGCTTCTCGGCGCGCGCCGCCTCGGAGATGCCCGAGTCGAGCAGGGCGACGTCGACGGCGTCCGGCGACTGGCGCAGCTTGCCCAGCGTGACGGTGGAGGTGCCGATCTCGGCCTGCACGCGGATGCCGGTCTCCTTCTCGAAGGGGGCGATCACGCTCTGCCTGATGCCCTTCTCCCAGGAGCCGCCGAAGATCGCGACGCGGAGCAGCTTGCCGCCGCCGTGGTCCTCGCCGGACTTGGCCTGGTTCTGCGCGTCTATGACGTTCCCGCACGCGCTCACCAGCAGCGCGGCCGCGGCGAGGGCGGCGAGCCCGCGTCCTGTCCGGGTCATGAGGGTGCTCCCGCCGCTTTGAGACCGGACACCCGGTCCACGATCAACATGGCCACGAAGGCCAGTGCCACGGTCAGGGTGGAGACCGCGGACACCCCGGGATCCACCGTGTACGCGACCTGGTTGAGCAGTTTGACCGGCAGCGGGTTCAGCGCCGGCGTGGAGAGGAACATGCTGACCTCGACGTTGACGTAGCTGGCCGCGAAGCCGAGCAGGCATCCGGCGCCCAGCCCGGTGCGCATGAGCGGCAGGGTGACGTGGGCGAACCTGCGCCACGGGCCGGCTCCCAGGTCGGCCGCGGCCTGTTCGAGCGTTCTGGGCGCGCCGCGCAGCGAGGTGAGCACGCTGCGCAGCACGAACGGCAGCGCCAGGATCACGTGCGCCATGACGAAGCCCGGGTACGTCCGCCCCACCCCGAGGACGAGCAGCAACTGGAGCAGCCCGACGCCCAGCACGATCTGCGGCACCAGCATCGGCATCGTCAGCAGCGCCTCGACGGTGTCGCGGCCGGGCATCCGCGGCGAGGTCAGCGCCAGCGTCGCGGGGACCGCCAGCGCCGCGGCGACGACGGTGGCGATCAGCGCGATGTTGGCCGACGCCACGATCGAGTCCACCCACGCCGGGTCCGACAGCACCAGCGCGAACCACCGCAGCGTGAGGCCCTCGGGCGGGAAGGCCAGGTACCCGGTGGTGGTGACCGCCGTGCCCAGCAGCACCACCGAGGGCGCGAGCAGGAACAGCGACACCAGGATCAGCCACAGCCTGCCCGCGGTCCTGGCCACGCGGCCGGTCTCCATTCCCTGGCTCATCGTGCTCCTTCCATCGCGTACCGCCTGAGCATCCGCAGGTAGAAGATGACCGCGGTGAGCGAGAGGACCAGCAGCAGCACCGCGAGTACGCTGGCCGTCACCCAGTCGAAGGTCACCAGGGTCTGCTCGTAGATCAGCATGGACAGCACCCGCACCTGGCCGCCGGACAGCACGGCCGGGGTGACGTACCCGGTGACCGCCATCGCGAACGCCATGAGCGCCCCGCTGGCGACGCCGGGCACGGTCAGGGGCAGCGTGACGGAGGTGAACCGGCGCCAGGCGGTCGCGCCCAGGTCCGCCGCCGCGCGTTCGAGCCGGCCGTCCAGCGCCTCGAAGGCCGACAGGATCGACAGGGTGGTGTAGGGCAGCAGGATGTAGACCAGGCCGATGATCACGCCGGTCTCGTTGTAGAGCAGCGACCAGCCCTCCCGCGACAGCCCGAGCGCCCTGACGACATCGTTGACCAGCCCTTCCTTGCCCAGCAGGACGAGCCACGCGAACGACCTGACCACCGCGGAGATGAACAGCGGGGTGACCAGAAGCAGGAGCAGGGCCCGCCGTACCGCCGCGCTGCGCACGCAGCGGGCCATGCACCAGGCGGTGGCGTACCCGACGACCACGGTCACCGCGGTGGCGATCAGCGACACCCGCAGGGTGGTGACGGTCACCTCGAAGTAGAGCCCGTCGGTCAGGACCCGCCGGTACGCCGACGCCCCGCCGGTGAAGCTGGCGGCGACCATCTGCCCCAGCGGGGCGACGAAGAGAAGCAGCGTCGCGAGTACGGCGGGCGCAACCAGGGCCCACTGCCGCCACGAGAGTCCGCCGGCGAGCGCCGTGGCGGTCCGCCGCCCGGCGGGCCGGGTGGCGGACGGGGTGTCCGCGGGTGGTGACGGCGTTCGCGTGGTGGTGGACATCCGGTTCCTCACATCTGCTTGGCGAGCGAGGCCAGCAGTCGTCCGGCGGCCTCGACGGCGACGTCGACGCGGCCGAAGTCGACCTTGTCGAACGTGTCGCCCGGCTTGTGGTAGTCGGCCTGGCGCCACCACATGAGCAGGAGGGCGGGGATGCCCCGCTCGTGGAAGGCCCAGTGGTCGGCGCCCGGCTTGTTGTCGTCCACCCTGACCTCGCCGATCTCGGCGACCTTGGCCCCCTCGATGGCCTCGAGCGCGGTGGCCCGCAGGTCCGGGTCGGTGCACCACAGCCAGAAGAAGTCGCCGCCGGAGATCTGGTCGAGGCAGACGCAGTAGCGCACCTGGCCGAGCAGGCCGCGCTCGGTGAGGTCGTTGACGAAGAAGTGAGAGCCGAACATGCCCACCTCCTCCCCCGCGATGCCGACGAACTTGACGTTCATCGCGATGTCGTTGGCCCGCAGGTGTTCCAGTACGCCGAACATGCCGGCCGTGCCGGAGGCGTTGTCGTAGGCGCCGGGGGTGTCGAGCTGGGTGTCGTAGTGCGCGCAGACCACCACGTAGTCGCTGGAGGACGGGTCGCCCTCGTAGGTGGCGATCACGTTGTAGGAGTAGGCGTCGGGGTCGAGCCGGGTGCCGATGGACACCCGCGCGGTCACCGGTGTGCCCGCGTCGATCGCGGCGAGCAGCCGTTCGCCGTCCTTGGCGGACACCACCACCATCGGGACGCGATACAGCGCGCTGGGGTTGATCAGCGGGATCGCGTCGCCGCTCGCGTTGACCACGATCTGGGCGACGGGGTTTCCGGCGCCGTCCACGAGTTCCATGGTGGGCATCTCGTACAGGCCCTCGATGAGCACTTTGACGCCGTACCTGCGCAGTGTCCCGGTCAGGTCGTCGGCCGGTGCGGAGTAGACCACGGGCGCCACGTCCAGGGGTTCCTCGGCGCCGCCGATCGCCACGGTCAGGCTGGGCGCGCGCGTCACCGACCAGCCGACGAAGCCGAGGCGCTGCAACGTGGTCGGCAGGCCCTGCTCGCGGAAGCACTCGGACAGGAACTCGGCGGCGCGGTGCTCGCCCTCACTGGCCGAGAAACGGACGCCGATGGTCTCCGAGAGACCTGACATGACCCGGGCAACGATCTCTGACGGCATGCAAACTCCCTGCTCGTAGCTCTACAATTCGACGAATCGAACGATGACATCGCATACTGAACGCCGAGCACCCCAATCGTCAAGCCCCCTTCCGCCCAGAGGAGCCTTCAAAGGGCGCGAGAATTCACCCGGAGGTTGTGATGGGTAACGTGGAGATCATTGACTTGCTGGCCGCGAATCTGCGGCGGTTGCGGCGGTTGCGCGGCCTGTCGAGCGCGGAACTGGCGCGGCGGGCCGGCGTCGGCCCCGCCACCTTGTCCTTGCTGGAACGCTCGCAGGGCAACCCGACGCTGGAGACCGTGACATCACTCGCCGCCGCTCTGGGCGTGCCGGTGACCGACCTCATCGACGGCGCCAGGCGGCCGCCCGTCACCGTGGTGCGGGCCGACCAGGGCGCGCGGGTCACCCGGCCGAATCTGGATCTGCGCTTCATGCACAGGTTCAGCTCCAGCGGCCTGGACACGGTGGAGTTCTACGAGATGATCGTGCTGCCCGGCCAGGAGTACCGCTCGCGCGGCCACGCCGGGGTGGAGAACATCGTGGTCACCGCGGGCACGCTGACCGCCGGGCCGGTGGACCAGCCGGTCACGCTGTCCACCGGCGACTTCGTGGCCTTCTCCGCCGACGCGCCGCACGTGTACGCGACCATCGGGGACGTCGCGGCCAGGGCCGTACTGGCGCTGCGCCATGCCCAGGGCGACCTGGGGCCGGAACCGGTCAGCGGCTCGGTCATACTCTCCCTGGCCGACGAGATCCCCGACGCGGACTGGCAGGAGTAGGCAGGAGCGGTGCGACGCCTCAGGCCGGGAGGCGGCCGATCGAGGAAGGCCCGACCGGGTCATGCGGGGCCCGCCTGAGCACGGCCCGCGCCACCAGCGCCGCCATGCCGGTGCTCACCAGCGCGCTGGCCGCCACGGCCATCGCGAACCACGGCGAGGCCTGCCTCAGCCCGATCGCCAGGAGGGCCGCCACGGCCAGCCAGGCGATAGCGTTCAGGATGGCGGCCACCGCGAGCGACTTGCCGGCGGCGCGTACGGCGTCCGCAAGCCGGGGAGACGCCGCCGCGGTGAGGGGCAACGGCAGGACGAGGGCCATGACGATCGGCGAGAAGAAGCCGCCCAGCATGGCCTCCGCGAGGGGCCCGACGGGATGGCCGACGTCCAGGAATCCGAGGCCGACGTAGGCGGCGACGACGAACCCGGCCGGGACGGCGACCAGGGCCGCCACCATGACCATCCGCCCCCTGATCGCCCGCTCCTGCGCGTCCTTCCCGGCGGCGCGTACCCTCACGGCGACCTGCCAGAGCGACAGCAGCGCCAGAAGCCCCGCCATGGCGAACAACGCCGTGGCCGTCCTGTGCAGTTCGGCGGCGATCGCGCCCGCTCCGGCCGCCCGCTCCCACACGCCGTGCAGGCTGGCGGCGTCGCGTACACCCGGATTCCACAACAACCCCAGCGCGCCCGCGCCGACGGCCAGGATCGCCGGGAGCGGCACGCGCGGCGGCCGGGCGCCGGGAACGCGCCGGTGGTGCACCCACGCGTCGGCCACCCCGCCGGCCAGGTCGGCCACCGTGCGCAGCCGCACCGGCCGCGAGTCGACCAGGTCGGCGACCTCCTCGCCGTAACGCTCCCGCCACGGCTTCGGATAGAGCCCCAGCACGACCCCCGCCACGATCCGCAGCACGCCCCTACGCCGTCTCACGCCTGCCCCCATGCCACTCGCCTGAATCCTGCCCGTTCGACCCGGCGCAGCGTGGCGAGCTGCTCACGCAGCGCGTCACGTCCGCTCTCGGTGATCCGGTACGGCTTGCGCCGCTCGGTCGACTCCACCCGCTCGATCCAGCCACGCTCCTCCAGCCGCATCAGCGCGCCGTAGAGCGTGCCCGGCTCCAGCGACGTCCCGGAAAACTCCTCGATATCGCTGATCATCCGGTATCCGTGCTTCTGCCCCTCCGCGAGGCTGATGAGCACCAGCAGCGCCACGTCCGTGAAGCGGCCGAGCTCCGATGTTCTCCCTGCCATGTATTCAGTAAAACTTAGTAAGTACAACTGAGCAACTTCAATCCGCGGATACGGCGGCGCGCGCGGGCAGCAGCAGCATGAGCACCGCCGCGAGCACGTAGAACCCGATCTGCCACGGAAGGATCGCGGCGAACGCCTGCGCGAATCCGTCGGCCACGGCCGTCCCGGCGGCCAGCGCCCCATCGACACCGGCGAAGAAGACTCCGCCGAGCACCGCGACACCGACGGCGCTGCCGATCTGGCTGACGGTCGTGAGCACGCCGCCGGCCGAACCCGCGGCCCTCGCCGGCACCCCGGCCAGGATCACGTTGACGAGCGAGGGCGCGGTCAGGCCGAGGCCCAGGCCGCCGATGAACAGCGGCAGCGCCAGGAGCCAGTAGCCGGGGTGAGCCCCGGCGCCCACGACCACGAGCAGGACGACCTGGGACACCGCCAGGACCAGAGCTCCGCCGATCAGGAGCGCCCGCCCGGCCCGGCCGGCGAACTGGACGCCGATGCCGGAGGTCACGATCGCGCCGGCCGCGTAGGGGACGATCACCAGCCCGGTCTCCCACGCGCTCATCCCCAGCCCGAGCTGCAGGTACAGCGAGAACAGGAAGAAGAACGAACCGACGGCGCCGAAGAAGAGCAGCGAGGCGGCGAGCCCTCCGGAGAAGGATCGCACCCTGAGCAGGGCGGGATCGAAGACCGGCTGCTCCCCGCGCGATGAGACCCGGCGCCCCCAGAGCAGGAACAGCCCGCCGGTCAGCAGGGAACTCGCCATCATCGCGTAGCCCCACCAGGGCCAGCCCCATTCGCGGCCCTGGACGAGCGGCAGCAGCACCAGCACGGACGTCACCGCGCCCAGAACGGCGCCGGGAACGTCGAGCCGCGGCTTCTCCTCGGCCTGCGATTCGGGCAGGTATCTCGCGCCGAGGATCAGGCCGGCGATCGCGATGGGAATGTTCACCCAGAAGATCGCGCGCCACCCGAGGCCGAACAGATCGGCGTCGACGAGGAACCCGCCGAGCAGAGGTCCGGCGACCGACGCGAGGCTGAGCACCGCCCCGTACGCGCCGAACGCCTTGGCGCGGGCGGCGGGGCGCAGCGAGGAGCGGATGATCCCGAACACCTGCGGCACCATGAGTCCACCGGCCAGGCCCTGCAGCACACGAGTGGCGATCAGCGCCTCGGGACTCGGCGCCAGGGCGCAGAGCACCGACGCGACGCCGAATCCGGACAGTCCGCCGAGAAAGACGCGCCGCCTGCCGAACTGATCGCCCAGCCGCCCTCCGGTGATGAGCACGGCGCCCATCGCGAGCGTGTAGCCGGCGACCGTCCACTGAATCGCTGATTCGCTCGCGCCGAGCTCACGCATGATCTCGGGAGCCGCGACGCTCACGATCGTGGCGTCGAGCAGCTCCATGAAGTCGGCGAGGAGCACTACGGCGACGGCGATCAGCGCCACGCGGCCACTGGTGATCATCGAGGAGTCCGGCGGCGAAGCGGTATGTGGGGAAGCCATGCGGGCACGGTTCCACCAGAGGCGGACATCGAATGGCCGCCATTCACTCCTCCTGCTCTCGCTCCTTCAGGCACGCCGCGACTGGTGCGAGGTGCCGCGTTTCGACTACTCGGCCACGGCGGCGCGGGAGGCGGAGGAGCCGCCGCCCCTCCGGGTGGAGCCACACCGCCTTCTCGTCTTGGATCTCGATCGGGCGCGGTGGCGGGTGTTCCGCGGCGGCGGCCCGCCGGAGCTCATCGAGGCGTGCGGCGAGCTGGCGGCGCGTTACGCCGCCGTGGGGGCCGCCGGGCGAAACGCCTGATCCACGGCCAGGCCAGCACGATGACGATGACGGCGTAGACGAGGAAGGAGACGGGGCCGCCGAGCAGGCCCGGCAGTTCTCCGCCGGACAGTTGCAGCGAGCGGCGGCCCTGGAGCTCGGCGCGCGGGCCGAGGATGACGCCGACGATCAGCGGCAGCACCGGGAGCCCGAAGCGGCGCATGCCGAAGCCGAGCAGGCCGAGCCCGAGCAGCAGGAGCAGGTCGAACGGCTGGGCGTTGACGGCGTAGGCGCCCATGGAGGCGAAGAACAGGATGCCCGCGTACAGGTAGGGGCGCGGGATCCGCAGCAGCCTGGCCCAGGCGGGAGCGAGCGGCAGGTTGAGCACCAGCAGGAGCAGGTTGCCCAGGAACAGGCCGGCGATCAGGGTCCAGACCAGGGCCGGCTGGCGTTCGAACAGCAGCGGCCCCGGCTGGATGCCGTAGGACTCGAAGGCGGCGAGCATCACCGCGGACACGGCCGTGGTGGGCAGGCCGATGGCCAGCATCGGCACGAGCGTGCCGGCGGCCGAGGCGTTGTTGGCGGCCTCCGGTCCGGCGACGCCTTCGATCGCGCCGTGACCGAACTCCTCCGGCCGTTCTGCGAGCCGCTTCTCCGTGACGTACGACAGGAAGGTGGGGATCTCCGCGCCGCCGGCGGGCAGGGCGCCGAACGGGAAGCCGAGCGCGGTGCCGCGCAACCACGGCCTCCAGGATCGCCGCCAGTCCTCCGCGCCCATCCACGCCCGCCCGACGGGGACGACGGGGACGGCCGTGCGGCGCAGGTGCGCGGCGACCCACAGCGCCTCGCCGACGGCGAAGATGCCGACGGCGACGACGACCACGTCGATGCCGTCGGCGAGCTGGGGGATGCCGAGCGTGAGCCGCTGCTGGCCGGTGACGCCGTCGATGCCGACCGTCCCGATGACCAGCCCGATCAGCAGGGACGCGAAGCCGCGTACCCGGGAGGCGCCCAGCGTGGCCGAGACGGCGACGAAGGCCAGCAGCATGATGGCGAAGTAGTCGGGCGCGCCGAGGCTGACGGCGAAGCTCACCACGAACGGTGTGACCAGCACGAGCGCCAGCGTGGCGATCGTGCCGGCGACGAACGAGCCGATCGCCGCGGTCGCCAGCGCCTGGGCCGCCCTGCCCGCCTTGGCCATCTTGTTGCCCTCGATGGCCGTGATGACCGAGGAGGACTCGCCCGGCGTGTTGAGCAGGATGGACGTGGTCGAGCCGCCGTACATGCCGCCGTAGAAGATGCCGGCGAACAGGATGAACGCCTGGGTGGGGTCCAGGCCGTAGGTGATGGGCAGCAGGAGTGCCACCGTCATGGCCGGGCCGATGCCGGGCAGTACCCCGACACCGGTTCCGGCGATCACGCCGATGAGGGCCATCAGGAGGTTGCCCGGGGCCATGACGTTGGCGAAGCCGTCGAGCAGGAGGTTCAGATTGTCCGTCACAGGATGCCCCGCAGCACGCCGGCCGGGAGGTTCACGCCGAGGCCGATCGCGAACGCGTAGAAGGTGACCAGGGCCAGCGTGACCGCGATCAGCAGGCCGCGCACGTGATGCCGGTTGCCCAGGGCGAAGGCCGCTCCCCAGAACAGGATCGAACCGCTGACGACCCAGCCCAGCCAGTCGATCAGCGCCACGTTGAGCAGGAAGACGCCGATCAGGAGCAGCACGGTACGCCAGTCGGCGCGGGTGGTCAGGTCGACGTCCTCGCCGGGCTCCGGCTCGCCGCGGCCGCCGCGGGCGACGTCGGCGGCGTACCCGATCGCCACCCCGAGCAGGCAGACGCCCAGGATGACCGGGACCGGGCGCGGCCCGATGGGGTCGTTGCTGCTGGTCAGATGAGTGATCCCGAGGCTGTCGGCGATCACCAGGACGCCGGCGAGGGCCAGAACCGCGCACACGCCGTACTGCGCGCGGTCCTTCGCCGCCGCCGGGGTGCCGTGGCTCATGCCAGCCCGAGTTCGGCGAGGATGGCGACGACGTTCTTGTCCTGTTCGGCGAGGTAGGCGGTGAACCGGTCGCCGGTGAGGAAGGAGTCGGTCCAGCCGCGCTTGGCCAGTTCGGCCTTCCACTCCCGCGAGTCGTGCATCCTGGTGATGGCGTCGATCCAGGTCTTCCTGTCGGCGTCGCTGATCCCGGGCGGCGCCACGATGCCGCGCCAGTTGCTGAAGACGAGATCGATGCCGGACGCCTTGAGCGTGGGCACGTCCTTGACGACGTCGATCGGCTCCGCGCTGGTCACCGCGAGGATGCGTACGGTGCCCGCCTCGACCTGGTCGAGGAACTCACCGTAGCCGCTGGCCCCGAAGCCGATCTTGTTGCCCAGGATGGCGGGCAGCAGTTCGCCGCCGCCGTCGTAGGAGACGAAGCTGACCTGCTTGGGGTCGATGCCGACGGCCCTGGCCAGTTGCATGGGCAGCAGGTGGTCCGGCCCGCCCGGCGAGGACCCGCCGCCGACCGTCACCTTCCCGGGGTCCTTCTTCCACGCCGCCACCAGGTCACCGATCGTCCGATACGGCGAGTCCTTCGACACCACGATCGCGCCGGCCTCCTCGATGAGCTTGGCGATCGGGGTGGTCTGGGTGAGGGTCGCCTTGGACTTGGCGGCGTACGAGGCGCCGGCCACGCCCAGGCCCATGAGTAGGGCGAGCTTGCCGTTGCCCTTCTCGTTGATCGTGCGCTGCAGGCCGACCGTGCCTCCGGCGCCGGGCAGGTTGAACACCTGAACCCCTGTGGCGATCTTGGTGTCCTCCATGACCTTGGCGGCCGTGCGGGCGGTGGTGTCGTAGCCGCCGCCGGGGGTGTTGGGCACCATGATGCGCAGCCCGCTGATGGGCGCGCCCGCCCCGCCCGCGCGCGTGCCGTCCGGTTTCGGCGCGGTCGCTCCGCAGGCGCTGAGCGCGATCATCGACAGCGCCACGAGAGCGCTGAGGTGAATTCTCACAGTGGGTCTCTTTCGTCGGGAGAAGCGCGGCGCCATGATTATGCGAACCCGGACGACGGGCCGTCTGCCTTGTGTGACCAGCGGAGATTGTGTTCATTGTGTTCGTGAGACGCCGCCGCCCGACCCTGGCCGGCGAGATGTTGATCCTGCAACTGGCCGTTGTGGTGGTCGTCCTGTTCGCCGTGGGCGCGATCTCTCTGGCGCAGTCGGCCGCCACGTTCGACCGGGTCGAGGGACGGCGGGTGAGCGCCCTGACCGAGCAACTGGCGTGGAACCCGCTGATCCGCGCCCAGATCGACCAGCCGGCGCCGCATGAGGTGCTCGCCCCGCTGGTGCATGCGACGCTGACGCGCTCCGGCGTCACGTCGGTGACCGTCGCCGACGTCCACGGCACGATCATCAGCTCGACGAACACCACGCTCCTCGGCGGCGAGCTGCCGCTGGGCGACCCGGGCGTCGCGCAGGCGCGGGGATGGTCCGGCCACCTGGTCGTCGACGGAGTCACCGAGGTCGCCGCCCAGGTGCCGGTCCTCGACGACGCCCCCGGCAATCACGGCCGTCACCTCGGGACGGTCTCGATCGGCGTGGCCGCTCCCACCGTCTGGGAACGGCTGGCCGGCGCCTCCTCCTACCTGCTGACCTACCTCGGGGTGGCCAGCCTGCTGGGCGGGCTCGGCTCGTGGCTGCTCGCCCGGCGGATCAAGCGCCAGACCCTGGGCATGGAGCCGCGCGAGATCGCGGGCCTGGCAGAACACCGCGAGGCCATGCTGCACGGCATCGCCGAAGGTGTCGTCGCGCTCGACCAGCAGCGCAGGCTCACCCTGGTCAACGACGTGGGCAGGACGCTGCTGGACCTTCCCGAGCACTGCGTCGGGATGAGCCTGACCGCGCTGGGCATCCAGGATCGCCTGTACGACGTGCTGAGCGGCGCCGACGAGGCCCGCGACGAGATCGCCATCCACCGTGGGCGCGTGCTGGTGATGAACCGCATGACCATCAGCAAGGACGGACGCCGCCTCGGCTCGGTGACCACCCTGCGCGACCGCACCGAGTTCGCCCGGCTCGAACGCGAACTCGGCTCCTTCCGCAGCTCCACCGAGCTGCTGCGGGCCCAGGCACACGAGTTCGCCAACCAGCTCCACGTCATCTCCGGGCTCATCCAGGTGCGCGAGCACGACGAGGTCGTCCGCTACATCCGGGCCATCCGCGAGCACCGCGAATCCCTCGACCTGAACCTCAGCAGCCGCATCGGCGACACCTCGCTCGCGGCGCTGCTGATGGCGAAATCCTCGCTCGCCGCCGAACGCCGCGTCGAGCTCCGCCTGTCCGAACGCACCGCGCTGGACCGGCTGGACCCCCTGGACGCCGCGGACGTCGCCACGGTCACCGGCAACCTGGTCGACAACGCCATCGACGCCGCCGCCGGCACCGCCGACGGCGCCTGGGTCGACGTCGAGCTCCGCCAGGACACCTCCAGCGTCGAGATCGTGGTACGCGACTCCGGCCCCGGCGTCGCCCCCGAACTCGCCCAGGAGGTGTTCACCCGCGGCTTCACCACCAAAGCCGCGCAAGGCGGCGAACGCGGCATCGGGCTGGCGCTCACCCAGCTCGTCTGCCGCCGCCGCGGCGGCGAGGTCGCGGTCGCCAACACCGCCGACGGCGCCGTGTTCACCGCCCGCATGTCCATCGGGCGGCAGGCCGCCGAGGAGATCCTGCGATGATCGACGTACTGGTCGTGGACGACGACTTCATGGTCGCCAAGGTCAACAGCGGCTTCGTCAACCAGGTCGCCGGATTCCGCGTGATCGGCACCGCCGGCACCGGCCGGCAGGCCCTCGACCGCGTCACCGAACTGCGGCCCGACCTGGTGCTGCTCGACCTCTACCTGCCCGACCTGTTCGGCCTGGAGGTCATCACCCGCCTGCGCGCCGCCGGGCACGACTGCGACGTCATCGTGATCAGCGCCGCCCGCGAGTCCGACACCGTGCGCGGCGCCGCGCGCCGGGGCGTCAGCGACTATCTGCTCAAGCCGTTCGACTTCGACGACCTGCGCGTCCGGCTGGAGCACTACGCCGCCCAGCGGGCCGGCCTGGGCACGACGGTCATCACCAGCCAGGCCGACGTGGACCGGCTCCTGGCCGGGGCCGGCTCGCCGGCGCCCGCCGTACTGCCCAAGGGCATGAGCGTCGAGACGGCCGAACTGGTCAAGCGAGCGCTCCACGCGACCGGCGGCACGCTGTCGGCCACCGAATGCGCCGCCCAGGTGGGCATCTCCCGCGTCAGTGCCCGCCGTTACCTCGAACATCTCACCGCCATCGGCCAGGTCGAGGTCTCTCTGCGGTACGGCGGCGCCGGCCGCCCGGAGCGCCGCTACCAGTGGCACCGATGAGTTTCGCCGGGGCCGCGAGTCTGTACTTCCGACCGCACCCGAGGAGGGCATCATGACCGCTTCCTACACCTTCGACGTCTTCTCCAGCCTCGACGGCTTCGGCGCCGCCGGCGGCGACTGGGGCGGCTACTGGGGCAAGCAGGGCCCCGAACTGCTGGAGCGCCGGTTCGCCCTGTACGGGCAGGAGCAGCGGATGGTCTTCGGCGCCACCACGCATCGGGCGTTCGCGCGGATGCTGGCCACGAGCACCGAGGACTCGGATGTCCGCGACCCCTGGGTCACCCGGATGCTGAACCTGCCGGCGACGGTGGTGTCGGCCACGCTGCGGGAACCGCTCGACTGGCCGGACGCGAGCGTCGAGAGCGGTGACGCGGTCGAGGTCGTGGCCCGGCTCAAGGAGACGTCCGGGGTGCCGTTGCGCTCACACGGCAGCCTGTCGATGAACCGGGCGCTGATGGCCGCCGGCCTGGTGGACTACGTCCAGGTGACGCTCTTCCCCGTGATCACCGGCCGGACCGGGCAGGACCCCGTCTTCAAGGGCGCGCTCGACTTCGACCTCGAACTGATCGAGCACCGGACGCTCGACGGCCACACCCAGGAGCTCATCTACCGGCCCGCCCTGCATACCCCCACGGGGTAATGTGGATGCCATGAGGACACAAGGTTTCGCCGAACCCGGCTACGAACGCGTACGCGAGGTCTTCCAGGACCTCCTCGACAGCGGCCGGGAGACCGGCGCCGGCGTCTCGGTCTGGCGCGACGGCCGCGAGGTGGTGAACCTGTCCGGCGGCTGGGCCGACGCCGGACGCACCCGGCCCTGGCGGCCCGACACCCTCGTCATGCCGTACTCCCTGTCCAAGGCCTTCGTCACCATCGCCGCCCTGGTGGCGGTGCGCGACGGCGCCCTGACCCTGGACGAACCCCTGGCCGCACGCTGGCCGGAGTACGGCGCCAACGGCAAGCAGGCCACCACCCTCCGCCACGTACTCACCCACCGGGCCGGCCAGCCACGTTTCCCCGCCGAGGCCGCCGGCACGGACCTGCTGGACGAGACGGCGCTGCGAGAGAGCCTGGTGCACGCGCCCCCGGAGTACACCCCCGGCACCAGGCTGGGCGAACACGCCCTGACGTACGGCCACCTCGTGGACGCCGCCCTGCGCGCGACGGCGGGCACGACCCTCGGCCGGATCCACCACGACGTGGTACGCCCCGCGCTCGACCTGGACGCGTGGTTCGGCGTACCCGAGCGGCACCTGGACCGCGTCGCCGACCTGGAGTACGCCGACCCGGCCTGGCCCCGGCACCTGCACGCCGCCCCCTGGCTCCAGATCCCCGCCGGAGCCCTCGACACGGCCCGCACCAACGCCATCCCATGGCGCCAAGCCGTCTTCGGCGCGGTCAACCTCCAGTCCACCGCCACCACGATCGCCCGCTTCTTCTCCCACCTCACCGATCCGGCCGGTCCCGTAGGACAACTCCTGGGCCGGGAACTCCACGAGGAACTGCTGGCCGCCCAGGTCACCGACTTCGACGAGGTCTTCGGCACCCGGATCACCTGGACCCTCGGCTTCGTCCGCGACTCCGGCAAGATCGCCAAAGGCGGCATCGGCGGCTCGGCCGGCTGGTGGTCACGCACCCACGGTCACGCCGCCGCCTACCTGACCCGCCGCCTGGCCGACCACTCCCGCGCCGCCGAGATCGCCGGCGCCCTCGGCGACGACCTGCGCGTCGTGGGCGAGGACCAGCAGCCGTCCTGACTCGGACATTGACCGCGTGTGTCTCATCGGATCGAATGCAAGAGGCTCCTCCCCCATTCGCAGCCGGCGGCCCGGCACCCGCCCCGCCGCCGCCCAGCTCGAAGGAGCGCCTCCCGTGAGACGCCGTGTCGCGTTAGCCATGGTCACGGGCACCGTCAGCGTGCTCGTGACCCTCTCGATCCCGCCCGCCGCCGCCGACCCGCCGAAGACGCCGGATCGCGTCACCGCGGCCACCGACCACCTGGTGACCTCCAGGCCCGCCCTGCTGCACAGCTCGCCCAAGGACGCCTACACCCGCCATCGCGTGATCGCCGGTCAGGGCGGCCTGCGCTACACCCCCTACACCCGCACTTACGCGGGCCTGCCGGTCCACGGCGGCGACTTCGTCGTGGTCACCGACGCCGCCGGCGGCGTACTGAGCACCTCGGTCTCCCAGGAGGCCGCCCTGGACGTGGACACCACCCCCAGCCTCAGCGCGGACGAGGCCGCGCGCCTGGCCAGGGCCCAGCTGAGCGAGGTCACGTCGGTCGCCGCCCCGAAGCTGAGCGTCATGGCGGAAGGACGCGGCCGCCTGGTCTACGAGGTCGTGGTCACCGGCGCCGACCGGGGCAGGCCGAGCAGGCCGCACGTCTTCGTCGACGCCAGGACCGGCGCGATCGTGCAGAGGTCCGACGAGGTCATGGCCGGGGTGGGCAACAGCTTCTACAACGGCGACCCCGTCACCATCCCCACGCGCCTGTCCGGCGGCACCTACTCCATGACCGACCCGATGCGCCCGGGAATCGGCTGCGGCGGGCAGAACGGCGTGGCCTACACCGGGCCCGACGACTCCTGGGGCGACGGCAGCGGGACCAACCTGGAGACCGCCTGCGTGGACACGCTGTACGCGATCGGCAAAGAGTGGGAGATGCTCGACGCCTGGCTGAACCGTGACGGCTTCGACGGCTTGGGGCGCGGCTTCCCCGCGCGCGTCGGGCTGAACGCCGTCAACGCCTACTGGAACGGGATCAACGCCAGCTTCGGCCGCACCGCCGACAACCGCCGCCAGGTCACCTCGATGGACGTGGTGGCGCACGAGTACGGGCACGCCGTCTTCGCCCACACTCCCGGCCAGGATTTCGGCACCAACGAGAAGATGATCCTGAACGAGTCCGCCGGCGACATCTTCGGCGCGCTGACCGAGCACTACGCCAACCAGCCCGCCACCCTCGACCCGCCCGACTACATGGTCGGCGAGGAGGTCAACATCGCCGGATCCGGCCCGATCCGCTACATGTACCGGCCCTCCACGGAGAGCGGCCACCCGGACTGCTTCTCCAGCCAGGTCCCGCCCATGATGCCCCAGATCGGAGCCGGCGTTCAGAACCACTGGTTCTACCTGCTGGCCGAGGGCAGCAACCCGGCCAACGGCCAGCCGCCCAGCCCGACCTGCGACAACTCCATCATCGCCGGGCTCGGCATCCGCAAGGCCGGCCAGATCTTCATGGGCACGCTGCTGCGCAAGACCCAGATCTGGACGCATCAACGCGCCCGCAAGGCCTCCCTGGAGGCGGCCGGCCAGCTGTTCCCCAGCTCCTGCGTGGAGCTGAAGACCGTGCGCACCGCCTGGAACGCCGTCCGGGTCCCCGCCGTGGCCGGTGAGCCCCCGGGCTGCCGCAACACCTTCGCCGTAACCCTCACCCCCGCCGCCGCGACCGTCCAGGCCGGCGGCCAGGTGAGCGTCGCCGTCTCCACCGTGACGACCGCGCCCCCCGCGCAGGACATCAGCCTGTACGCCACCGGCCTGCCCCCGGGCACCACGGCCGGCTTCACCCCGCCCGCCGTCACCTCCGGCGCCGCCTCCACGCTGACCGTGACGGCCGGCGCCGGCACGGCACCGGGCACCTACTCCATCGCGGTGCGCGCCAACGGCACCTCCACCGACCGCGTCGCCGTCCTCACCCTGACCGTCACCGCGTGAGCGTCCGCGCAGGGTTCCGAGCCCGGAGCCCTGCGCCGCGCCGGCCGACGAGCACGGCGATGCCGTCCAGCACGCGCTGCAGCCCGAACTCGAAGAACGCGGACAGGTCGAAGTCCTGGGGCGTCTCCTGCGCGGGCAGCGCGCCGGACGGCAGGCCCGCCTGGAAGACCGGCATGTGGGAGGTGAACCACTGGTCCGAGGTCAGGCCGGTGTCGCGTTCGGACTCCGCCTGCTGCTCCAGGTTGGTGGCGGTGCCCCTGACGTAGTTGGCGACCGTCCACCACGCCATCTGGCCCGCCTCGGGGTCGAGCCCGAGCTCGTGCACGGCCCTCATCGCCCAGTCCGCGTAGCGGAACATGTTCGGCATCGGCTGGGGATGGGTGAGCGAGACCAGCCGGGGCAGCCAGGGATGGCGCAGGTACAGGCGCCACTGGAGGCGGGCGGCGAGCTCCAGCCTGGGCCGCCAGCCCGCCGGTGGCGGGACGGGGAACTCCAGTTCGCCGAAGGCGGTGTCGGTCATCAGCGCGGCCAGGTCCTCCTTGCCGCGCACGTGGCGGTACAGCGACATCGTGGGCAGGTCGAGGGCGGTGGCGACGCTGCGCATCGAGACCGCGTCGAAGCCTTTGGCGTCGGCTATGGCGATCGCCGCGCCGACGACGCGTTCGCGGCCCGGTTTCGGGGGTGACGGAGCGGGCGCCGGCCGTACGGGGCGGCTGCCGGCCTGCTCCGCCACCACGGTGCCGGCCCGCGGGACGGTCACCACCACGCCCTCCTGGCGCAGCGCGGTCAGCGCCTTGGCGGCGGTCGCGGTGGCCACGCCCCACTGCTCGGCGACCTGCCGGGTGGACGGGACGCGGTCGCCGGGACGCAGCTCACCCTCGGTGACGCGCCGCCTGATGTCGGCCATGATCTGCCGGTACCGGTCCATTGTGCTAGTACACAGCACGAGGGGCCGGGGTGCCAAGTCTCCGAGGTCGCGGGCGGGTTTCCGCTCGTCCGCTGGCCTAGTACACCTTCTCAACCGCCTGTCTGCTGTTCTGTACGGCGTACCGTCGTCCTCGTACACCGTACAAAGGAGTGAACATGAGCAACCGTTATCTGGAAGGTCCCTTCGCCCCGGTCAAGGAGGAGGTCACCGTCCACGACCTGCCGGTGACCGGCCGCCTCCCCGCCGACCTGGACGGGCGCTACCTGCGGATGGGCCCCAACCCCCTCGGGGTGGAGGATCCCGCCGCCCACTTCTGGGCCTTCGGCGCCGGGATGGTGCACGGGGTCCGGATCCGGGACGGCCGCGCCGAGTGGTACCGCAACCGCTGGGTCCGCTCGGCCGAGGTCGGCGACGCGCTGGGCAGGATGGAGCGCGGGCAGGAGCCCGGGTTCGTCGTGCCCTCCCCCAACATCCACGTGATCGGGCACGCCGGGCGCACACTCGCCCTCATCGAGGGTGGCGGGCTCCCCCACGAGCTGGGCAAGGACCTGGAGACGATCGGGCCGTGCCCGGTGGGCGCCACCCCGGAGGGCTTCAGCGCCAACGCGCATTCCAAGGTGGACCCGCGCACCGGTGACCTGCACTCCCTGGCGTACCTGATGGGGCAGCCGTTCGCGCAGCACATCGTCACCGACCCATCGGGAACGGTGACCCATGCGACGAACATCCCGCTGCAGGGAGTCCAGACCCCGTTCCTCCACGACTTCGCGCTGTCGCAGAACTTCGTCATCGTCTTCGACATCCCGCTGGTCTTCACCATGGAGGCGATGTCCTTCCAGTGGGACCCGGCGTACCAGGCCCGCGTCGGCGTCCTTCCCCGGGCGGGCGGCGAGGTCCGCTGGCTGCCGGTCGGCCCCTTCTACGTCAGCCACGTCCTCAACGCCCACGACGACGGCTCCACGATCACCGTCGACTTCATCCGGGCGGACGGCCCGGCCGACATCTTCGACCCGGGCGCGATCGAGCCGACGCTCGACCGCTGGACCATCGACCCGGCCCGCGGCACCGTCGATCAGCGGCGTCTCGACGACCGGGCGCAGGACTTCCCGCGGGTGAACGACGCGTTCGCCTCGCTGCCGCACCGCTTCGGTTACTCCGCCGTCGGTCCCGTGTACGGCGTGCCGTTCACCCCCGACGGCCCCCACCCCGACGAGGCGTTCACCAACGCGCTCGTCAAGCACGATCTCCTGCACGGCACGACCGAGGTCCACGGGTTCGCGCGCGACGCGGCGGCCGGGGAGGCGACGTTCGCGGCCAACCCGTCCGGCGGCGGCGAGGAGGACGACGGCTACCTGATGGCCTACGTCGCCGACCCCGACCGGGGCGCCTCCGACCTGGTGATCCTGTCCGCCCAGGACTTCACCGGCCCGCCCGTGGCCCGCGTCCACCTGCCCGTCCGCGTTCCGCTCGGCTTCCACGGCAACTGGATCCCCGACAACTGAGCGTCAGGGTGATCGGCTCGCGCTCTCCGCTCTCTGGCACGGCAGCAGCCCAAGCACCGCGGGGGCGGCTTGGGCGGTGCCGGCCACAGATCGCCTACCGCGGATACTCGATGGGAGGGTGCGCGACCGCGTCGGAGGTATGGCGATGATCGAGAAGTACGTGTGGGATCTGCGGGAGGCTGACGAGACGAAGGTCGCCGTCGTCGGCGGCAAGGCCGCTCATCTGGGCGGGCTGTCGCGGATCGACGGCGTCCGCGTGCCGGCCGGGTTCTGCGTGACGACGGCCGCTTTCCGCCGGATCATGGCGGAGGCGTCGATCGACGACCCGCTCGATCGGCTGTCGCGCCTGAACCCCGATGACCGGGAGGCGATCCGGACGCTCAGCGCGGAGATCCGCCGGAGCATCGAAGGGCGGGCCATCCCGGACGATCTGGCCGCGGCGATCACCGGCGCGCTCGGCCGGCTCGGCGAGCAAGCCGCCTGCGCCGTGCGATCCAGCGCGACGGCCGAGGACCTGCCGACGGCGTCCTTCGCCGGCCAGCAGGACACGTACCTGAACATCGTGGGGCAGGAGGCGATCCTCCGGCACGTCAGCAAGTGCTGGGCGTCGCTGTTCACCGAGCGGGCCGTGACCTACCGCCTGCGCAACGGCATCGGCCACCGCGCGGTGCACATGGCCGTGGTCGTGCAGAAGATGGTCTTCCCGGACGCGGCCGGCATCCTGTTCACGGCCGACCCCGTCACGGGCAACCGGAAGGTCGCCACCGTGGAGGCCGGGTTCGGCCTCGGCGAGGCCCTGGTCTCCGGCCTGGTGAACCCGGACGTCTTCAAGGTGCGCGACGGCGAGGTGATCGCCAGGACGCTCGCCGCCAAGACGCGGGCCGTTCAAGCCCTGCCGGCCGGCGGGACACACGAAGTGGCGATCGAGCCGCGGCGGCGGGAGCAGCCGGCGCTGACGGATGCGCAGGTGGTACGGCTCGTGCGGCTCGGACGGCGGATCGAGGCGCGTTTCGGCCGCCCGCAGGACATCGAATGGTGCCTGGCCGGCGACGACTTCCAGATCGTGCAGAGCCGGCCGATCACCACGCTGTTCCCCATCCCCGCGGCTCCCGACGGCGAGAACCGCGTCTACCTCTCCGTCGGGCACCAGCAGATGATGACCGACCCCATGAAGCCGCTGGGGTTGTCCATGTGGCAACTGACGGCGCTGACACCGATGCGGGAGGCCGGCGGGAGGCTGTTCGTCGACGCCACCCTGCGCCTGGCCGCACCCGGCTTCCTGGAGATGGTGGGCCGATCCGATCCGCTGACCAGGGACGCGGTGGAGACCGTACTCGACCGCGACGACTTCGTCCCGGCGTTTCCCGGCGCCGGTCCCGGCGGGCCGCCGCCCGGCGGCGCGCCCGCCCCGATCGAGACCGACCCGGCCATCGTCGCCGGGCTGATCGAGCGCAGCGAGGCCTCCATCGCCGCGCTGCGGCGCGACGTCCGGACGAAGACCGGGCCGGCGCTGTTCGACTTCCTGCTGGAGGCGTTCCAGGAGCACAAGCGAGACCTCGGCGATCCCCTGAGCATGCGGGCGATCATGGCGGGCATGGACGCCACCTGGTGGCTCAACGACCGGTTGCGGGACTGGCTGGGCGAGAAGAACGCGGCCGACACCCTCACGCTGTCCGCCCCCGGCAACATCACGTCGGAGATGGGACTGGCGCTGCTCGACGTGGCCGACGTGGTCCGTTCGCATCCGGAGGTGGTGGCGTACCTGCGGGGCGTCCACGACGACGGCTTCCTGGACGAGCTGCCGGAGTTCGCGGGCGGGAGCGACGTGCGCGACGCCATCGAGGGCTACCTTCACCGGTACGGCATGCGCTGCGTCGGCGAGATCGACATCACGCGGCCGCGCTGGCGCGAAAGCCCCGCCACGCTCGTGCCCGTGATCCTCGACAACGTCAGGAACTTCGAGCCGGGCGCCGCCAAGCGGCGCTTCGAGCAAGGACGCCGGAAGGCACGGGAAAAGGCGGAGGAGGTCCTCGAACGCCTGCGGGCCCAGCCGGACGGCGAGCACAAGGCGGTCGAGACCCAGCGGATGATCGACCGGGTCCGGACCTTCATCGGCTACCGGGAGTACCCGAAGTACGGCATCATCAGCCGCTATTTCATCTACAAGCAGGCCTTGCTGGGCGAGGCCGAGCGCCTGGTGCGGGCCGGCGTGCTCACCGACAAGGAGGACGCCTTCTACCTCACGTTCCAGGAGTTCCACGACGTCGTGCGCTCGAACCGGGTGGATGACGAGCTCATCCGGCGGCGCAAGGAGGCGTTCCGGTCCTACCACGCGCTCACGCCGCCCCGGGTGCTCACCTCCGACGGCGAGGCCATCACCGGGGCGTACCGGCGCGACGACGTGCCGGCCGGCGCGCTGATCGGCCTGCCGGTCTCCGCCGGGACCGTCGAAGGGCGCGCCCGCGTCATCCTGGACATGGCCCAGGCCGATCTCGAACCGGGCGACATCCTCGTCACGGCCCACACGGACCCGAGCTGGACACCCCTCTTCGTCGCCGTCGCGGGCCTGGTGACGGAGGTGGGAGGCCTGATGACACACGGCGCGGTGATCGCGCGGGAGTACGGCCTGCCGGCCGTCGTCAGCGTGGTCGACGCCACCCGGCTGATTCCCGATGGGCAGCGGATCCGCGTACACGGAAGCGACGGGTACGTCGAGATCCTGCCCTGACCGGACGGTAGTGCCATCCGGGTCACGCAGCCAGGCCATCCTTGATGAGCCCCCTACCCGCACCCGCTACCCGCTGTTCGGCGTCGCGTTGTCGCTGTTCATGGTGCTGCCCCCGGAAGAGGCGAGCGACCTGCTCCGGCAACGGCTGGCGGCCCTCACCGCCGCCGCCGAGGAGATCGGCGCGACCATCCGGCGCGCCCGCGACCAGGACCTGGCCTGGTGGTTCCTGATCGAGGAGGACTACCGGCTGGCGAAGGTCGAGGCCGAACGAGCCTTCGTCGAACGGCTCGCCGCTTCCGTCACCGGCGACGACTACCACCAGGCGTGGAACCACCACTTCAAGGGGAAGACATGACCGTCGGACACACGTTGATCATCGGTGGCGGGATCGCCGGCACCGTCACGGCGATGGCGCTCCAGCGCGCGGGCATCACGGCCACCGTGTACGAGGCCTACCGCACCACGGCGGACGGAATCGGGGGCGCGCTGACGCTGGCCCCCAACGGGCGCAACGCCCTGCGGCAGATCGACGCCGACGACGCGGCGGCCGCCGTGGGCGTCGAGGTGCCGGGAATGGTGATGCAGAACCACACCGGACGGCCCGTCGCCCGTTTCGACGGACTGCCCGGACCGCCCTCCAGCCTGTTGCTGCGCCGCGATCGCCTCTACCGCGCGCTCATGGACGAGGCCCTCGGCCGGGGGATCGCGGTCGAGTTCGGCAAACGCCTGACCGCTGTCGAGGACGAGGGCGACAAGGTCACCGCGCACTTCGCGGACGGATCGTCGGCCATCGGCGAGGTCCTGGTCGGCGCGGACGGCATCCGGTCGGCCGTCCGCTCCACGCTGGACTCCGGCGCGCCCGCGCCGCGGTTCACCGGGTTGCTCGGATTCGGCGGCTGGATCCCCAACCCCGGCCTGCCCACCACCGGCGACTACCAGCACTTCGCCTTCGGCAAGCGGGCGTTCTTCGGCTACTTCATCGACGAGCGGGAGATCCTCTGGTTCAGCAACGTCCCCGCCGCGGATTCGGCCGAGGCGAGGACCACCTCACCGCAGCGCTGGCTCGCCGCCCTGCGCGAACGGCACGCCGACGATATCCCGGCCCGCGACATCGTCGCGCTGCTGAGGCCCGAGGACGTCGCCCAGCCAGGACCGCTGGAGGACATCCCCACCGTGCGGACATGGCACCGCGGCCGGGTCGTCCTGGTCGGCGACGCGGCCCACCCGACCTCAGCCAGCTCCGGCCAGGGCGCGTCCCAGGCGATCGAAAGCTCGCTCGAACTGGCCCGCGCGTTGCGCGACGCCCCGACCGTGGCGGGCGCGTTCGCCGCCTACGAGTCGGTACGCCGCGAGCGCGTCGAGCGGATCATCGCCCGCGCCGCCAAGGTCAACAACGACAAGGCGGCGGGTCCGGTCGGCCGGATCGTCCGCGACCTGCTGATGCCCGTGATGATGAAGACCGTGATGACGCCGGAGAAGATGTTCGGCGACCTGCACCACCACCAAATCGACTTCGCCGCCCACCACAAAAGCCTTTCCTAGGCGCGCAGCAGGTCGAGCCCGCTCCGCCTCCGTGGTGGGGTCACCCGACCGCCGGGCGAGCGTCGGTAGCGACCCCCGGCGATTGTTCGCGGTTGATTGATTGGGACCACTGCTCTGAATCCGATCAACCGGCGCGTGCTACATCGGCAATAGACAAGCTTTCTGGGCAACACGGCAGCCCAGTGCTGTCTTCTCGTTCCCCCTGGAAGGAGTCGCCCGATGCGAAAGACCGAGATACCGCGTCACAAGCGGATACCCCAGCTTGGCCGGGACCCACCCGCCGTCGTTGAAACGGACGGACTCAGAACTCCATCGCGTGTACCTGCGGCACGACACCCCAGGAAGGTCAATGCGTATCAGGCGCTACACCTTATCCGTGGAAGACCTGGCCAAGACCCGGTTGATCGGGACGCTGGGACCGCTTGCCGAGACGGCGTTCGCCCTTCAGACGCTGCAGCACACCGCCAGTCCCGCTCTGTTCGAGGCGTGGCGCAAAACCGCGAGGCAACGTATTCCGCCGCAGGCGGCGGCCCTCACGCGATTCATCGCCCCGGCCAACAGCGTCATTCTGGACGTGCCTTCACTCGTGGGCGTACACGCGGAAATGGATGACGCGCTCGACCGGCTGCACGGCGTACCCCAGTGGATGCTGTATGCGGAGGTCGACTATGTGGTGGGCTCGCGCCGGGTGCCCGATCCCGTCGGTCAGCTCGCCTATGGCGATGGGCCCGCGCGTACGGCGCTGGTGCGGGCGCTCAAGACGGGATTCTCCGCCACGGTCGAGCCGTATTGGGACCGGGTCAAAGGGCATCTCGAGGCGCGGACTCTGGTCGCCTCGCGGGTTCTTGCCGCGCGTGGTATCGCCGGGTTGCTGAGTGCGCATCCGTCGCTGACGTGGAATCCGCCGGTCCTGGAGCTTCGCAGAAGAACTGCCTCGAATGACCCCTGGAACGCGACGTTGAGCGACTTCTGCTTGGAGGGACGCGGACTCGACATCGCGTTCTCCCTGTTTTCTCCTTGGCCCAGCATGCTCCATCCCGAAGACACGCAGCGGCCCTTCATTCTCGTTCTGCCGGCGCGGCCGACGTTGCAGGCGGGTGCCGACATCTGGTCCAAGGGTGAGCAGGCCGACCTTCGGCGCTTGGCCACGTTGCTGGGCCGTACCCGCGCCGCGGTTCTGGAGTCCGTCGCCGAGGGGCGCACGACCGGTGAGATCGCCCGCCACCTGAACATCTCCGCCGCGGGCGCCAGCCAGCACGCGACCGTACTGCGTGAGGCCGGGCTGATCACCACACAGAGGCATCGCAACACCGTGATCCACACCCTGACCGCACTGGGGGCCATGCTCCTCAACGGCGGGTGAAGAGAAACGCTCGAACGGAGGAAAAATCATGAGAAAACCCGCAGTGCTCGCCCTCGCCGGCATCGCCATGGTCGGCGCACTCACCGCCGCCCCCACTCCCGCCGCCGCGGCCGCCGGACGCCTTGTCCTGACGACCGACACAGGCTCCTCAAGCCAGCTCATCTACGGCGGCTGCCAGAACCCCCTGCTCTCCCAGGCTCCCTCCGGCTTGGCGACCTTCGACAACACGCCCGCACCGGGCTGCGCCGTCTGGCTCAGCAACGGGAGCCAGACCTTCGTGCTGTGCGCAGGCCAAGGCACCGTGCCCGCCGTCTACGCCAGCAACGCCCTCATCCACATCCGCCAGGGCACCAGCGTTCCCTGCCTCTAGGGCTCCCAGCAGTAGCGCCGTCCACCACACGCGCGGGGCTGACGGGCAACTCGGATAACGGTCGGGCCGAGCGGGCGGGACCACCCGGCACCTGACGAACGACGGGCAGGCGGGTGGGGCGGAGGAGAGTGGCATGTCGCGCCGCCCCGGGGCGGGTCAGGACCCGTTCAGCAGGCCCCACTGCTCGCTGTTATAGGTAGGAAACGACAGGCTGTTGTCGCGGATGTTGCCGAGCTTCGCGTCGTATGCGAGGAACGATCGGTTCTGGTACAGCGGCAGGATCGAGTAGTCCGATGAGACGATCTTGTCCGCCTCCTGCAGTTTCTTCGTCGCCTCCTCGGCGCTGGTCGCCGACAGGGCGGCGTCGAGGAGCTTGTCGACCTTGAGGTTGCGGTAGTTGCCCAGGTTGAACCGGCAGAAGTTCACCCCTTCCTCGCAGCTCAGGAAGTACGGGATGTTGCTGGTCGCGGTGAACGGCGACTGCGACACCGTGCCGACCGTCATCGCCCAGTTCCCCTCCTGTACGGCATCGACCGTGTTGGACACCGTGGCCACCTGCACCTCGATCCCCAGCGGGGCGACCGCCGCCTTGACCAGCTGGGCTTCGGAGGCGCGCAGCTGGTCGCCGGCCTGGACGGCGAAGCGCAGCGCGGGCACCGGCTTGCCGTCCGGCGCCACCAGCTTGGCGCCGATCCCGGTATACCCGGCATCGCCCAGCGTCTTCTTCGCCTTCTCGGGGTCGCCGATGCCGTACTCGAACTCGCTCACCACGTCGGCGTAACCGGGCGCGCCGCTCAGGAACATCTGGCTCAGCCGGGGCTCGGCCGTACTGTCGAACTGGCCGATCGTCTTGGCGATCAGGTCCTTCACGCTCACCGCCTGGAAGATCGCCTTGCGCAGGGCGAGGTCTTTCAGGGCCGGGGCGTTGTGGTTCAGCCAGATCTGGTGCACGGACGCGCTCGGCGACACCTGGTAACGGACCGCGGGCAGGTCGTCGACCTGCTGGACGATGTCGACCTGCGGGTTCGGGTAGATCACGTCGACCTCCTCGTTGGCGAGCGAGGTCGGTTGCTGTGAGACGTCCGTGATGAGGCGGAAGATAAGCTTGTCCAGGTTCTGTGGCTTGCCGTACCACTTCTCGTTGCGGACCATCACCACCGAGCCGTCCGCCGTGAACTCCTCGATCCTGAACGGCCCCGCCGAGAACTTCGGGACCGACTTGGCGAAGCCCTCGTTGAAGCTCTTCTCCAGGCCCGTGGCGGTGTCGGCCGGCCCGTAGGTCTTCGCGACGTGCGCGGGCAGGATCGGCGAGAACAGCGCCTTCCAGTCCACATACGGCCGGTCGAACACGACCGTGACGGTACGGCCCTGCTCGGAGCCCTTGACGGACTTGATCCGGTCGTAGCCGGCGTTGTTGGCCGCCTGGCATTTCGGGCAGGTGCGGGGGTCGAGCGCCCGCCAGGTGTACTCGAAGTCGTCGGCCGAGATCGGGGTGCCGTCGGACCAGACGGCCTTCGGATCGATCGTGTACGTGATCGTCTGCGGTGAGTCGGCGGTCTTCTCCGCGCTGGTCACGAGTGTGGTGTTCTGGGTGACCGAGCCGTCGGGCTGGATGGAGAACGCGCCCGGCAGCAGCACGCTGGAGATGTCGATCACGGAGTACGTGGCGCCGCCGGCGTTGAGCACGTTCCAGTTCGAGATCGGATACGTGATCGTGTAGGTCACGGTGCCGCCGGTGCCGACGGTCGCGGTGTTCACCGTGTTCACCTCGCCGGTGACGCGGCCGTCGCCGGACGTCGCCGTCTTCGTGCCGCCTCCGCCTCCGCCCGCGCAGGCGGTGAGCAGGAGCGCCAGGGCGCCGGCCGTCAAGGCCTTCGGATAGGTGCGGCGCAAAGCCATGTTCGGCTCCAAACGGGGGGTGAGTTGGATCAGGAACGCTCGCCGCGCAACTGGGCGACGGCTTCGGCGGCCGCCCAGCCGATCAGCGCGTCGAGGTGTGGGGCGTTCGGGGTGGGGTCGGCGGCGCGGGTGAAGACGCCGACGGCGTACCTGCCGCCGTCGCGGAACTCGAGCACGCCGGCTTCGTTGCGGATCAGCGGCAGGGTGCCGGTCTTCCCGCTGATCACCACGTCGTCTCCCGGAAAACCGCTGCTCAGGCGGTGCGGCCAGATCTGGGCGCCCATCCAGCCGCGTACCAGGGCGCAGGCGTCCGGCACCGCCGCCTCCTCGCGCCAGATGCCGGCCAGCAGGCGGGTGATCTCCTCGGGCGTCGTGCGGCAGGTCCGCGCCGGGTCCAGCGCGCGCAACGACCGCAGTCGCTCCAGCGGCACCTCGCTCAGCTCGCGTTCGTCGTCGCCGTAGGCAGTACCGAGGTCCTGCGCCACACTGGCCAGAATCTCCGCGCAGTTCTGCGGTACGGCCGTGCCCCCGAGACCCAGCTCGGCCAGCAGCGCGGCCACCCGGTCCTTGCCCACCCGATCGAGGACCAGGTCGGTGGCCACGTTGTCGCTGATGACCATCATGAGCTGGGCCAGGTCGCGGTAGGAGGCGACGACGTGGTCACGATGCGCGGCCAGGCCGTACGGCGACGGCACCCTGCCCTCGTCCGGGACGGTGACCCGCTGGGTGAGGTCGATCTCACCGGCCGCCGCCTGACGGGCCAGTTCGAGGGCCACCGGCACCTTGAAGACCGAGGCGGTGACCACCGGGGTGTTCTCGCCGATGCCGACCGACTTGCCGGTGTCGAGATCACGCGCGTGCAGCCAGATCTCGGCGCCGAGCCCGGCCGCGTGCTCGCGGATCGCCTCGGGCGTGCCCGCCCTGACCGTACCCGGCCTCCGCACGCCACTCCCCCGCGATCGCAGGTGATCGGCCGCCGATCGCACGGGAGCGTCCGCTGACCACACGAGCGTGTCCGATCGCTCAGGGGCATCCGCCGACCGCAAGTGAACGTCCGATCGCGCTTGGTCACTGGATGAGCGCGGCTGATCGCCAGACGAACACTGATGGTCGCCGCCGAACGAGCGTGGGTGGTCATCGGATGATCGCAGATGGTCGCCGGCGGATGAGCGCAGGTGGTCGACGGCCAGGCGGCCGAGGGTGCCGACGCAGGCGTCGGCGGCGGGCTGGCGGTAGCGGTGGTCCTCGGTTCTGATGAACACCGCGACGGCGAACCGCCCGCCGTCGGCCTCCACCACCCCGGCCTCGTTACGCCAGAACGGCAGGGTCCCGGTCTTGGCGCTCACCCGCGTCCCAGGCTCGGTGAACCCGGCCCGCAGCCGATGCGGCCACGCCTGCAACCCCAGAATGCGCCGCATCTCGGCGCACTCCGCGGCCCCCGCCGCCTCGTCCTTCCACAGGGAGGCGAGCAACCGGGTGATCTCGCGCGGCGTACCGGAGTGCTGGGTGCGCTCGGGATCGACCGCGCGCGCGGCGCGCAGAGCGTCGGGACCCGCGCCTTCCGGCACGTCCTGGTACAGCGTCTGGTAGAGGTCGTCGCAGGTGCCGTCGACCCTGGTCCTGGTCAGGCCCAGCTCGCGCAGCGTCGCGTTGATCGCGTCGGTGCCCAGCAGGTTGACGAGGATGTCGGTGGCCGCGTTGTCGCTGACGCTCATCATCCAGTAGGCCAGGTCACGCAGCGAGAGCTCGATCGGGTCGGCCATGACGGACAGCCCGGTGGGCCCGGCCGAGCGTCCCTCGGCGGGAACGTCGAGCCGCGTGTCAGGAGACAGCCGCCCGTCCCCGAACCGGCGGAACAACTCCACCAGCACCGGAATCTTGAAGACGCTGGCCAGCGCGACCAGCCCGTACTCGCCGTACCCGATCTCCGCGCCGCTGTCGAGGTCGACGGCGTGCACCCACGCCCGCGCGCCGATCGGCCCGAGAACCTGCTCGACCTGCTCTTTCATGACGACCTCCCCCGCCTCAGCGCCCGTCCGGGCAACCGCCCGGTGGGCGCGCCGTCGGCGAACGCGGTCTGGCCGTTGACCACCACGTGGCGCATCCCGCGCGCGTACTGGTGCGCGGACTCGTAGGTGGCCAGGTCGCCGACGGTCTCGGGGTCGAAGACGACGATGTCGGCATAGGCGCCGGGGGCAAGGCGGCCGCGGTCGCGCAGGCCCAGGTTGGTGGCGGGCAGGCTGGTCATCCGCCGCACCGCCTCGCCGAGGGTCAGCAGCCCCTGTTCCCGCACGTACCGGCCGAGGATCCGGGCGAAGGTCCCGTAGGCCCGCGGATGCGTGGGCGCGTCGGTGTAGGGCGGCTCGGCGGCGAAGGTCTCGGCGTCGGACCCGACGGAGACCCACGGGTTGCGCAGGGCGGTCCGCAGCACGTCCTCGTCCATCATGAAGTACATGGCGTGCAGCCCGGGCTCCTCCTCGACCAGCTGCAGCAGCGTCTCGACGGGGTCGGCGCCCCGGTCCCGCGCCGCCTGCCCGAGGCTGAGTCCGCGGTAGGCGGCGGCGGGCCCCTTCGGGTCGGGCAGCAGCATGACGCCGTCCGCGCCGCCCGAGGCCAGGTAGATGTTCTCCCAGCGCTCCGACGGCGTCCGCACCCCTTCGCGGATGCGGGCCCGCTCGGCCGGGTCGGCCAGCCGGGCGGCGAGCGCCTCGTGACCTCCCTCGTGGAAGTGCGGCGGGATCGAGGCGGCGAGGTTGGTCTGCCCGGCGAGGTAGGGGTAGATGTCCGCGGTCACCGCCTGCCCGGCGGCGCGGGCAGCCTCGACGCGTTCGACGGCTCGTGCCATCTTGGGCCAGTTGGCGCGTCCGGCGGCCTTGAGGTGGTAGATCTCCGCCCGCACCCCGGCCCGGCGGCCGATCTCGATCAGCTCGTCGACCGCGTCGAGGAAGTGGTCGCCCTCGCTGCGCATGTGCGAGATGTACATGCCGTCGTGCCGGGCGACGACCTCGCACAGCGCGACCAGCTCGTCGGTCGGGGCGAAGCAGCCGGGCGGGTAGATGAGCGCCGATCCCAGGCCCAGGGCTCCATCGGCCATTTCCTCGTCGAGGACGCCGCGTACATGGGAGAGCTCTGCGGCGGTCATCGGCCGGTCGTCCGTGCCCGCGCCGATCATGCGCAGGTTGTGCGCGCCGACGAAGCTGACGACGTTCTGGACCACGCCCTTGCGCTCCAGGTGCGATAGGAACTGCGACAGCCGTTCCCACTCCAAGGACTCGAAGCCCGCTCCGAGCTCGGCCCTGATCGCGGGGGTGAAGGGCCCGATCGACAGTCCTTCGCCGAAGACCTGCGTGGTCACGCCCTGGTAGAGGTCGGACAGGCCACGACCGTCCTTCTCCAGGGTGAAGTACGCGTGGCTGAGCACGTTCACGAAACCGGGGGCGACCACCAGCCCGGTGGCGTCCAGGACGGGCACGTCGTGGCCGCCCGCCGAAGGGCCGACGGCGACGATCCGATCGCCTTCGACCAGGACGTCCGCGACCCGGCCAGGGCCGCCTCCACCGTCATGAACTGTGCCACCGCGAATCACCAGAGAAGCCGACATGCGGGCATCCTGCGACGTCACGCTCACCGAATGTTCATCGAATCCGATGAAGTGGCGCAGATCTTACGTCGCATCCGACGAAGTACGGGCGAGTCGGAACGACTGCACTGGGTGACCAAACCTCAGCCACAGAGAGCCGGTGACCCCTATCGTGCTCACCTTCACCTTCCGCCGCCTCCTGATCTCCATCCCGGTGATCGTGGCGTCGACGTTCGTCGTGTTCCTGCTCGTGACGATGTCCGGTGATCCGCTCGCCAACCTCAAGGGCCGCAACCCGCCGCCGTCCCCGCAGGTCATCGCGGTCGAGGCGCATCGGCTGTACCTGGACCAGCCGGTGCTGCAGCGCTACTGGACCTGGATGACCGGCGTGCTGCGCGGGGACTTCGGCCCTTCGGTGCGTACCAACCTGGACATCGGCCACGAGATCGCCGCCCGGTTCGGCGTCACGCTGCGGCTCATCGCGGTGGCCGTCGTCCTGGCCCTGCTGCTGGCCGTGGTCGTCGGCGTGCTGAGCGCGGTCAAGCAGTACTCGGGCATCGACTACGGCTTCACCTTCGCCGCGTTCCTGTTCCTGTCGATGCCGTCGTTCTGGTTCGCGGTCCTGCTCAAGCAGGGCGGGATCTCGCTCAACCAGCTCGTCGGCGATCAGGTGGTGTACACGATCGGGGAGAAATCGGTGGTCGTGGACGGCGGCGCCTGGGCCCAGCTGACCGACGCCGCGGGCCACATGGTGCTGCCGACGATCTCGCTGGCGCTGATCTCGTTCGGCGCGTGGAGCCGGTTCCAGCGCGCCTCGATGCTCGACGTGCTCAACAGCGACTACGTGCTGTTCGCGCGGGCCAAGGGACTGACGCGGCGACGCGTGGTCGTCCGGCACGCGCTGCGCACCGCGCTCATCCCCATGACCACGGTGACCGCGCTCGACTTCGCCTCCCTGATCTCCGGCGCCGTCATCACCGAGACGGTCTTCCAGTGGCGCGGGCTCGGCGACTTCCTCGTCACCTCGATCAATCAGCGCGACGCCTACGCGGTGCTCGCGTGGCTGCTCGTGGTGGCCGTGGCGGTCATCGTGTTCAACCTCATCGCCGACCTCCTGTACGCCCTCCTCGACCCCAGGATCCGCTATGAGTGACGCCACGGCCGTCCGCCGGCGCAGCCAGCGCGAGCTGGTGCTGCGCCGCTTCCTCAGGCACAAGGCGGCGGTGGCCAGCCTGGTGCTGTTCGCCGCCGTCGTCCTGCTGGCCTTCGCAGGCGGCGCGCTGTGGCGCTACGACTACGCCGACATCACCTCGGCCGTGTCGGTCCCGCCCTCCCTGGAGCACCCGTTCGGCACCGACAACCTCGGCCACGACACCTTCGCCCAGGTACTGCGCGGCACCCAGCGCTCGATCGAGATCGCCCTGCTCATCGCGCTGCTCGCCGGGCTGGTGGGCACCCTGTGGGGAGCCTTCTCCGGCTACTACCGCGGCATCACCGACAGCGTCATGATGCGCGTCGCCGACCTGGTCCTGACCCTGCCGCTGCTGGCGGTCGCCGCGGTCCTGACCCGCGGCACGTCGGGCTCGTGGTGGTTCGTCGCCCTCGTCATCGCCTCCCTGCAGTGGGCCTACGTCTCCCGCGTGGTACGCGGCGTCGTCCTGTCGCTGCGCGAGAAGGAGTACGTCGAGGCCAGCCGCGCGCTCGGCGCCACCGACCGGTGGATCATCTTCCGCCACCTGATCCCCAACGCCCTCGGGCCGATCATCGTCAACGTCACGATCCTCGTGGCCGCCGCCATCCTGGTCGAGACCGCGCTGTCGTTCCTCGGCCTCGGCGTCCAGCCGCCCGACACCTCGCTCGGCCTGCTGGTCAGCGAGGCCGACACGGCGGTCAGCACCCGGCCCTGGCTGTTCTACTTCCCCGGCGCGTTCATCGTGGTGATCGCCCTGACCATCAACTTCATCGGGGACGGGCTGCGCGACGCCTTCGACCCGACGCAGCGGAAGGTGCGCACATGAGCGAGCGCGAGATCGTGCTGGAGGTCGAGGACCTCACCGTGTCGTTCCCGACCGAGGACGGCCTGGTCAGGGCGGTCCGCGGCGTCAGCTACGAGCTGCGCCGGGGCGAGGTGCTCGGCATCGTCGGCGAGTCCGGCTCGGGCAAGTCGGTCACCTCCATGGCGGTGATGGGCCTGCTGCCGGGATCGGCGAAGGTCGGCGGCTCGGTCCGCTTCCGCGGCCAGGAACTGGTCGGGGCGCCGGACAAGGAGCTGCGGGCCATCCGCGGCGGCCGGATCGCGATGGTCTTCCAGGACCCGATGACCTCCCTCAACCCCGTCCACCCGGTGGGTGACCAGATCGCCGAGGCGGTCAGGGCGCACAACGACGTCAGCGCCGCCGCGGCCCGCGAGCGCGCGGTCGAACTGCTGGCGATGATGCAGATCCCCCGGCCGAGGGAACGCGCCCGCGACTACCCGCACGAGTTCTCCGGCGGCATGCGCCAGCGTGTCGTCATCGCCACCGCGATGGCCAACGACCCCGACGTCATCATCGCCGACGAGCCCACCACCGCGCTCGACGTCACCGTCCAGGCGCAGGTGCTGCGGGCGCTGGAGACCGCGCGGACGGCCACCGGCGCCGCCATGGTGCTGATCACCCACGATCTCGGCGTCGTCGCCGGCACCGCCGACCGGGTCCTGGTCATGTACGCGGGCCGGCCGGTCGAACTCGGGCACGTCGATGCCATCTACTACGAGCCGCGCATGCCGTACACGCTGGGACTGATCGGGAGCCTGCCCCGGCTGGACGACGCCCGCAGGGGCGAGCGGCTGGTCCCGATCACCGGCTCGCCGCCGTCGCTGCTCGACCTGCCGCCCGGGTGCCCGTTCGGGCCGCGCTGCCCGATGCGGCAGGACCGGTGCCACAGCGCCGAGCCGGAACTGCTCGCCACCGCCCCCGGCCACCTGGCCGCCTGCCACTTCTCCGCCGACCTGGAAGGCCGCCGCCCCGAGGACGTCTTCGCCCTGACCTCGGCAGACCACGAAGGAGGCGCGGCATGAGCGAATCGCCGCTGCTGTCGGTGCGGGATCTGGTCAAGCACTATCCGGTACGCGGCAAGGGCCTGATCCCGCGTACCACGGGACAGGTGCACGCCGTCTGCGGCGTCTCCTTCGACCTGCACCGGGGCGAGACCCTCGGCCTGGTCGGCGAGTCGGGCTGCGGCAAGTCGACCACCGGCCGCGCCGTGCTCAAGCTGCAGCCGCCCACCTCGGGGACGGTGCTG
Source organism: Nonomuraea sp. NPDC059007 (assembly GCF_042740555.1). Classification (NCBI taxonomy): domain Bacteria; kingdom Bacillati; phylum Actinomycetota; class Actinomycetes; order Streptosporangiales; family Streptosporangiaceae; genus Nonomuraea; species Nonomuraea sp. NPDC059007. The sequence continues at coordinate 139,325 of NZ_JBHYJD010000008.1, forward strand.
TTCGACGGCAGGGACCTCGCGGCGGCCGGCGCCGCGGAGACGCGCAGGCTGCGCCGGCACATGCAGATCGTGTTCCAGGACCCGTACGCCTCCCTCGACCCGCGGATGACCGTCAGCGACGCCATCGCCGAGCCGCTGCGCATCCACGACACCTACCGCCAGGAGGGCCACGAGCGGGTACGCGAGCTCCTGGCCACCGTCGGGCTCAACCCCGAGCACGGCAACCGGTATCCGCACGAGTTCTCCGGCGGCCAGCGCCAGCGCGTCGGCATCGCCAGGGCGCTGGCGATGCGGCCCGAGCTGATCGTGCTGGACGAGCCGGTGTCGGCGCTCGACGTGTCGATCCAGGCCGGCGTGGTCAACCTGCTCCAGGACCTGCAGGAACGGCTGGGCCTGGCCTACCTGTTCGTGGCGCACGACCTGTCGGTGGTCCGCCACATCGCCCACCGGGTCGCGGTCATGTACCTCGGCCGGGTCGTGGAGATCGGCGACAGGGACGAGCTGTTCGACCGGCCCGCCCACCCCTACACCCAGGCGCTCATCTCTGCCATCCCGCTGCCCGACCCGCGGCTCGAACGGGTCAGGGCACGTGAGCGGATCGTCATCGGCGGCGACGTGCCCAACCCGGTCAGCCCGCCGAGCGGCTGCCGCTTCCGCACCCGCTGCCCGAAGTTCACGCAGCTCACCGAGGGCGAGCGGACGATCTGCGTCGAGCAGGCGCCCGAACTGGTCGACCGCGGCCACGGCCACCCGGCCGCCTGCCACTACGCGGAGGTGGCCGCCGTCGTCTGACGCCCTACCGCCACGGCTCGCCGTGCTCGTCCCCCGGCCTGCGGCGCCGGGCGGGCGGCGGCGGGGGCGGGTCGTCACGGCGGGAGGAGTGGGACTCCCCCATGATCTGGATGACGACCCACACCACCGCCACCGGGACCCCGACGATGAAGATGGAGATCTTCCAGCCGCCCGGCACCACGATCGCCACGATGAGGGCCACGACGAGCAGCGCGAACGCCCCCACGAGGCCAAGACCGAGCTTCTTCCACAGCGACATGCGACCTCCCGGAAACGGCTGGAACGCGACAAAGTATCCCCGACACGGTGATCTACCGCATCACCCGCCAGGGTGGGGTGGCGGGGCACGGACGCGTGTGCGAGGGTGGCGAGCATGGTGATCCCGGGGCCGGCGCCGTCCGCGTCGGGCGACAACCTCGACGACATCGCCGCCGCCGGTGGCCTGCACACCTTCCAGCTGGCCCTGCACCGCGACTACGGCGACGTGGCCGCGTTCAGGATGCCCGGCTCGCGGCTCGTCTCCGTCGCCGATCCGTTGCTGCTGGAACGGGTGGCGCGGGTCGACAAGCGGCCGGAGAAGCTGTTCGAGTTCCTCGCCCCGCTCTTCGAGACGGGCAACCTGCAGGTGATGCCGGCCGAGGAACACGTGCCGTGGCGCAAGCTCGTCCTGTCCGCCCTGGCCGGGCGCAAGTCGCACGAGGCGCACTACCCCTCCTTCGCCCGCATGACCGCCGCCATGGCCGACCGCTGGGCCGCCGCGGACGGGCCGGTGGCGCTGCAGAAGGAGCTCAGCGAACTGTCCCTGCGCATGATCTGCCAGTACGCGCTGGGCATGGAGATGGACGAGGGCGACCTGCCCCGGCGGGTGGTGGGCGCCTTCGAAGAGGTCCTGTCGGAGTATCTGGGCAAGCTGTACGGCACGCCGTACCGGGAGGGCGGGGCGCAGGAAGGCCTGGCGTTCCTGCGCGACGCGGTCGACCAGGTGCTCGCCGGGCGGCGCCCGCCGGACCGGCCCGACCTGATCACGCTGATGGCCGAGGCCGGCGAGCGGCCGGCGCGGGTACGCGACACCGTGCTGTCGATGATGCTGGCGGCCCACCACACCACCGGCGTGGCGATCTCCTGGACCCTCTACCTGCTGGCCGCGCACCCGGAGGTGACCGAGCGGATCCGCGCGGAACTCGCGGAGGTGCCGGACGTGCCCGGATTCGCCGACCTGAGCCGGCTGCGGGTGCTGGAGATGGCGCTGAAGGAGTCGATGCGGCGCTACCCGCCCGGCCCGTACGGCGCCCGCGAGACCACCGAGCACCTCACGCTCGGCGGCTACGACCTGCCGGCCGGGACGACGGTGTTCGTGCCGATCTGGGCGGTGCACATGAATCCGCGCGTCTGGACGGATCCGGAGCGGTTCGACCCCGACCGGTTCGCGCCCGAACGGATGCCGGAGCGGCCACGGCTGGCCTACATCCCGTTCGGTTTCGGCCCGCGCGCCTGCGAAGGGGCGTCGCTGGCCATGCTGGAGGCGCGGCTGGTGCTGGCCGTCCTGCTCAAACGCTTCACCTTCCGCCCGGTCGAAGGGCACCCGGTGGTGCCGGTCGAGCGGTTCGTGCTGTGGGCCGAGCACGACATCGAGATGACGGTGCTGCCGGCGCCGTCCTGACCGGTTCTTTCGGGCTGCTTACGTCAGGCCCGCGCCCCTCCTCCCGAGGGGTCCGGGACGCTCATGATACGAGCGACAAAGCCCCGAAACATCGGAGTCAACGACCATGTTCCGACTCACCGCGGCCGCCGGATTCCTGTGCGCGGTCGTCCTCGCCGTCAACACCGCCCGCCGCGCCGGACTCCTGCCGGAGACGGCGCTCACCCACGCGATCGCGCCCCTGGCGCCGCTGGCCGGCCTGTTCGCGATCACCGGCTGCTACTTCCTCATCTCCCGTACGGCCGGCCGCCTCGGCCTGATCGGCTTCACGCTCAACGCCGCGGGCCTGGCCGGCGCCTTCGCCGTCGAGTACACCCTGCACTTCGTCTTCCCCGCCCTCGGCCGGAGCACGGTCGCCACCCTGGTCGCCGGGGGCACCGGCCGGGCGTTCCTGGTGACGTCCCTGGTGCTGATGGCCGGCGTCCTCACCTTCGCCGTGGCCGCCATCAGGGCGGGCGGCCTGCCCACCGGCGCCATCGTCCTCTACGCGGCGGGCATGATCCCCGGCTCGCTCAGGAACGTCGTCCCCGAACCCCTCTACCTGCTGGGCCTGCTGGTCGCCGCCGCCGGAGTGGCCTGGCTGGCCGTGAGCCTGTGGCGGGCGGAACCCGCGCGCGCGGCCCTGGCACAGGCCTGACTCAGAGCGCCGCCCGGATCGCCGTCTGGGCGGCCTCGCGCAACTGGGCGTGGATCAGGGCGTTGGACTCGCGCTCCGAACGCACCTCGACCACCCGCAGCCCCTCCCCGCGCAACGCCTTGCCCAGCTCCGAGATGTCACTCACCAGCGTGTACGGCGTCCCGGTGGCCGCCGCCACATACCCGAGATCGACCCCGTGCGGCGTGCCGAAGACCCGCTCGAACGGATCGCGCACCGCCGCCTGCGGCAGCAGCGAGAAGATCCCGCCGCCGTCGTTGTTCACCACGACGAAGCACAGGTCGGGCCGGGGCTCGCGGGGCCCGAGGATCAGCCCGTTCTGGTCGTGCAGGAACGACAGGTCCCCCAGCAGCGCGAACGACGGCCCGTTGTGCCCGAGCGCCGCCCCCATCGCGCTCGAGACCAGCCCGTCGATCCCGGAGGCGCCCCGGCTGCTCAGCACCCGGATCCCGCGCCGGGGCCGCATGGCCTGGTCGAGGTCCCTGATCGGCATGGAGGAGCCGCTGAACAGCAGCGCCCCGTTCGGCAGCGCGTCCACCAGGTCACGGGCCAGGCGCGGCTCGCTGAGCCCGGAGGCGTCGAGAAGCTCGTCGATCGCGGCGCGGGCGGCCAGGTCGGCGGCGCGCCAGGAGTGCAGCCACGTGTCGTCGCCGGAGGCGACCGGGATCTCCACGGCCTGCGCGACCTGCGTGGCCGAGCGGGTCGGATCGGGCCAGCGGGCCAGGTCGGGCGCGACGACGATGTGCTCCTGCGCCCGCTTCAGCCACGTCAGCAGCGGGCGCGACAGACCGGGACGGCCCAGCGTCACGACCACGTCGGGCTGGTGGGCGTCGGCGAACTCGGGCGTGCCGAGCAGGAAGTGGTAGGTGGAGATCGCGTGGTCGCCGTAGCGGCCGCCGCCGTTGGGCTCCGACAGCACCGGCCAGCCGGCCATGCCCGCGGCGGCGATGTAGCGGCGCACGTTCGCCGCGCCGTCGCCGACGACCAGGACGCCGCGGCGGGTGGGCGGGATGTGCAGCGCCACGGGCGGCGGGGCGACGCGGGCGCGCACCCACGGGCCGTTGACGTCGCCGTCGAGCGACTCGCACCAGTTCGTGTCGCCGTCGGGGATGAGCGGCTCGCGGAAGGACAGGTTGAGGTGGACCGGTCCCGGATCGGCGGGGCCGAGCGTGCGCTGGTAGGCGCGGCAGGCCAGCGAGCGCCAGTACGCCACCTGGCCGGGGCGGTCCTCCGGCACCCCCACCTCGGCGAACCAGCGGACGGCTGAGCCGTACAGCTTGATCTGGTCGATGGTCTGGTTGGCGCCGGTGCCGCGCAGTTCGGGCGGCCGGTCGGCGGTCAGGACCAGCAGGGGTACGCCCGATTCGCCCGCCTCGATGACGGCGGGGTGGAAGTTGGCGGCGGCGGTCCCGGACGAGCAGAGCAGGGCGACGGGCCGTTCCGATCGTTTGGCCAGGCCGAGCGCGAGGAACGAGGCCGAGCGCTCGTCGATGCGCACGTGCAGGCGGACCCGGGACTCGGCGTGCAGGGCCAGCGCGAGGGGGGCGGAGCGGGAGCCGGGCGCGAGCACGACGTCGGTGAGTCCGCAGCGCACCAGCTCGTCGACCAGCACGGAGGCCAGCGCGGTGGCGGGGTTCACGGGGCAGCCTCCTGCATCCGGCGAAGCCACGAGGGGGATTCGATCTCAAATTCCGACAAATACGAAAAATCCACGTTCGGGCGGCGGACCGCTATCTGTCCGTCTACCGGCATGAGGGAGTCTTTCACGACATCTCCCGAAAGGAGGGTCATGGTGCCCAGACCGCACGCATAGGGCAGCTCGGGCAGGGCGGCGGCCAGCGCCAGACCCGCCGCCAGGCCGACGGAACTCTCGACCGCGCTGGAGACGACCGCGGGCAGCCCGCACGCCTCCACCACCCGCAGCGCGTTACGCACACCGCCGAGCGGCTGCACCTTCACCACCGCGATGTCGGCCGCCTCCGCCGCGCGCACCCGCAGCGGATCCTCCGCCTTGCGGATCGACTCGTCGGCGGCGATCGGCACGTCACACCTGCGCCGCACCTGGGCCAGCTCGTCGAGGGTGGCGCACGGCTGCTCGGCGTACTCCAGGTCGAAACGGCCGAGCTCCCTCAACCGGCGCACCGCCTCATCCACGCTCCAGGCGCCATTGGCGTCCACGCGCACCTTCCCCGAGGGGCCGAGCGCGTCGCGCACCGCCTCCACCCGGGCCAGGTCCTCGGCGAAGCTCTGGCCGCGCTCGGCGACCTTCACCTTGGCGGTGGCGCAGCCGGCCCGCCGTACGAGCTGGAAGGCCTTGTCCGGCGGCACGGCGGGGATCGTCGAGTTGACCGGGACGGCGGCGCGCACGGGCGCCGGCCAGCCCTCGTCGGCGGCCTCGCGGGCGCAGGCCAACCAGCGTGAGCACTCGCGCGGACCGTACTCGGGGAACGGCGAGAACTCCCCCCAGCCGGCGGGCCCGTGGATGAGCACGCCTTCCCTGACGGTCTGCCCGCGAAAACGCTCGCGCATGGGGATCCGGAAGACGACGGGAGAACGCTCCACGACCCTCCCCGCACTCATATCCGAACTGTCGCCACTAACCTTACGAGCATGGTGAGCAAACCGTTGCACGCCCTCGCGCTGCCACCCGGTCCGCGGCTGTTCGCGGCGATTCGCGATGCTCTGACCGGCGATGGTCCCGCCGTGCTCCCCCTGCCGCCCGCCGACGCCGGCGCCACCCTCACGGCCCTGCGCCCCACCCATCTCGACGGGGTACGGCAGGCCGGCGGGGAAGGCGTGCCCGAGGACGTCGCGGTGGTGATCGCGACCAGCGGCAGCACCGGCGTGCCGAAGGGCGTCATGCTCACCGGGCGGGCGCTGCGCTCCTCCGCCGAGGCGTCACTGCGCCACCTGAAGGCCGCCAAGGGCGAGCGCTGGCTGTGCTGCCTGCCCCCCTCGCACGTGTCCGGACTGCAGGTGCTGGTCAGGTCGGTGGTGACCGGCAGCGAGCCGGTCATCCACGACGGCTTCTCCCCCGAGGCGGTGCTGGGCTCCGGGGCCCAGCACGTGTCGCTGGTGCCGACCCAGCTGCACCGGCTGGTGGAGCGGGGCGCGGACCTGTCGGTGTTCCGCTCGATCCTGCTCGGCGGCGCGGCGCCCCGGCCGGGGCTGCTGCAGGAGGCCCGGGCGCTCGGTGCCCGGATCGTCACGACGTACGGGATGAGCGAGACCAGCGGCGGCTGCGTGTACGACGGCCGGCCCCTTTACAATGTAGATCTCAAAATCGGGGGCGACGGCCGGGTGCGGATCGCCGGTCCCGTCCTGTTCTCCGGCTACCGCTTCGGCGCGGCGCCGTTCGAGGACGGCTGGTTCGTCACCTCCGACCTCGGCGAGCTGAACGGCGGGCGGCTGCGCGTGCTCGGCCGGGCCGACGACGTCATCAACACCGGCGGCGAGAAGGTCGTGGCCGGGGTCGTGGCCGCCGTGCTCGGCGAGCACCCCGAGATCGCCGACGTGGCGGTCGTCGGCGGCCCCGACCCCGAATGGGGCGAGCGCGTGGTCGCGGTCGTGGTGCCGGCCGACCCCGCGCGCCCGCCCACGCTCGACCAGCTCCGCGCCTACGCCAAAGACCGGCTCCCGGCCTACGCCGCCCCCCGCGAGCTGCGGCTTCTCCCCCGGTTGCCGCTACTGCCGAACGGTAAAACCGACCTCGCCCTGTTGCGGACCGGAACCTGACGCGGCCGGGCTGCGTCATAGGTGGCGAGAGAAAGAGGGAGCGCTTCATGAACCAGACCCGCAAGATGTGGGCGTCCGCGGCGGCCGTCGGCGTGATCCTCGTCGGTGGCGCCACAGTCGCGGCAGCCGCCTCGGCGGGCCGGGTCGACCAGGCCCGGGGAGAGACCCGGGCGGAGGTCGAGAAGACCGCGCCCACGCCTACGCCCACCCCGACCGACCGCGTCGTGGTCTCCCAGGACATCAACCCCGACCCCTCCAAGGTCCTGGAACACTGGACCGAGCAGCGCATGGAGGGCGCGGAACCGATGCCGATGCCCGAGGTCGAGCTCAAGCCGGGAGAGTTCGAACTGGCGGAGTGAATTCCCGCAGGGTGTGGGGTGGATCGCATTCTCCGCGGTCCGCCCTTTTTTGCCGGGTCCGGGAACAAATGGCGGCGAATGACGTTATTGATACTGGTGCGTCGAGCGGCCACACCGCCCCACCACAACTGCCTGATCGCTTCGACTCCGTATGGAGGAGGTGTCCTCATGCCCAGAACCGCCGTGGCGGCCCCGCCCGCGACCCTCGACCAGCTCCTTGACCGAGGGCGAGCTCAGGGTCACCTTTCTCTTTCGGAACTGCGCGACGCGTTCGCGCTGGCCGGCATCAGCCCCGCCGAGGGCCGTTCCATCCTGCGCGAGCTGACCGAGGCCGGGGTGAGCCTGGCCGCGGAGAACGAGCCCGCCCTGACCAAGAAGGCCCCGGCCGCGAAGAAGACCACCGCCAAGAAGACGTCCGCGACCGGCAAGAAGAGCGCCGCGCCGAAGGCTCCCGAGGCCGCCTCCTCGGAGGATGAGCCCGACGAGCCGGCGATGTCCGACGAGGACGCCGAGCTGGAGCAGGAACCGCTCGACCTCGACGACAACCAGTCCGTCATGGGCGACTCCGTGCACACCTACCTCAAGTCGATCGGCCGCCGCACGCTGCTGACCGCCGCCCAGGAGGTGGAGCTGGCCAGGCGCATCGAGGCCGGGCTGTACGCCGAGTACAAGCTCGACAGCGACCAGAACTGTTCCGCCGCGGTACGCGCGGACCTGGAGCTGGTCATCGAGGACGGCAGGCAGGCCAAGGACCACATGCTGGAGGCCAACCTGCGCCTGGTGGTGTCGGTGGCCAAGAAGTACACCGACCGCGGCATGTCGCTGCTGGACGTGGTCCAAGAGGGCAACCTCGGGCTGATTCGCGCCGTGGAGAAGTTCGACTACACCAAGGGCTTCAAGTTCTCCACCTACGCCATGTGGTGGATCCGCCAGGCCATCCAGCGTGGCTTCGCCGACTCCGCCCGTACGATCCGGCTGCCGGTCCACGTGCTGGAGATGCTGTCGAAGCTGTCGCGGATCGAGCGCGACATGCACCAGCGCCTCGGCCGCGAGCCCACGCCGGAGGAACTGGCCGTCGAGCTCGACAAGACGCCCGACCAGATCGAGGAACTGCTGCGCACCAGCCGCCAGCCCATCTCCCTCAACGCCACGATCGGCGAGGACGGCGAGACCACGATCGGCGACCTCATCGAGGACGTCGACTCGCCCGAGGCTTCCGAGATCGTCGACCGCCAGCTGCTGGGCGACCAGCTCCGTGGCGTGCTCGACAACCTCTCTCCGCGCGAGTCCAAGATCATGGCGTTGCGGTTCGGGCTGGTCGACGGCAAGCCGCACACCCTGGACGAGATCGGCAAGCACCTCGGCCTGACCCGCGAGCGGATCCGCCAGCTGGAGAAGGAGTCGCTGTCCAAGCTCCGCCACCCCAGCAACACGCGCCCGCTCCTGGACTGGGCCAGCTGACCCACCCCGGAAAGGCCCGGCACCCCGCGCGGTGCCGGGCCTTTTCCTTTTTCCGGTACGGCAAGCCGCCCTCCCCCACCCAATCCCGAAGCCCTGACCAGACCCCCTGTGGCCGACCGGCTTGACCAGATCTGACCCACCACCCATGGCCCGGCCACCGCGCCTCCGGGCGGCGCCCTCCGGCTCACCGAGGTGCCCTTCCCTCACTCCTGGGGCAATGGCACGGTCCGGGGCCGGCCCGAGGCGGGTAGGCGGCACGGCCCGGGGCGAGAACGTGGCCGCCCCGAGGCGGGCAGGACACGGCCCCGGGCGAGGCCGAGGCGGCCCCGAGGCGGGCAGGACACGGCCCCGGGCGAGGCTGTGGCGGCCCTGAGGCGGGCGGGACACGGCCCCGAGGCGGGTCCGAGGCGAGGGCGAGGGGCGCAGGTCCGAGACGAGGCCGGGGCGCGAGCCCGAGGCGCGGGCCCGGGGGGCGCGGGTCCGAGGCAGGTCCGCGGTGAGACCCGAGGCGAGGCAAAGGCAGGCCGGGGCGGGGTTCGGGGGTGGGTTTGGGGTGGGCTGAGAGTAGTTGGGTGGTTGGGGTGGTGCCTGCGGAGATGTCCACGTTCCGTAGTGTGATACTTACGGTATGACCGTCTTTGCCGGAGGCAAGATCGAGGCATTTGTCGGGCCCACCGAACTGGGCGCGGCCGACAACCTCGAACAGGTGATCATCGACTTCATCGGCGGCGCCAAGCGGTTCCTCGACATCGCCGTCCAAGAGCTCGACTCCGAGCCCATCGCCCAGGCCATCCTCGACGCCCGCTTCCGCGGCGTAGACGTCCGCATGGTCCTGGAGCAGGACTACCTGATCTCCGCCAAGCTCCCGAACATCGCCCCGAAGGCCGGGGAGGACGAGGCCGCCGCCCGCCTGCGCGTGCAGTGGGGCCAGGAGAGCGGCGCCAAGAGCCTGGAACCGAACCGGAAGATCCTCGCCGCGCTGCTGCGCTGCAACGTCGACGTCAAGGCCGACTACAACCCGGCGATCTTCCACCAGAAGTTCATCATCCGCGACTTCCGCGAACGCGCCCTGCCCAGCTCAGCGATCCTGTCCGGCTCGGCGAACTTCACCGGCACCGACTGCCACCGCAACCTCAACCACATCGTGATCTTCAACGACGCCCGGGTCTGCCGCGAGTACACCACCGAGTTCGCCCAGATGCGCGCCGGCCAGTTCGGCCGCGGCGCCCACGGCAAGGTGCCCATGGCGTTCAACCTCAACGGCGTGCCGGTCAAGATCCTCTTCGCGCCCGACCACGCGCCCGAGCTGGAGATCATGAAGCAGATGCTCAAGGCGGCCAAACGGGTCGACTTCGCGATCTTCACCTTCTCCGGCTCCTCGGGCATCGACGACGCCATGATCGCGCTGGCCGCGGCCAAGCGGACCGTCACCGGCGTCATGGACCCCGGCCAGGGCGCCCAGGCCTGGGCCGCCACCCACGACCTCGACCGCGCCCGCATCGAGCTGTACTTCCCCAAGCGCAGCGCCGCCTTCGGCAAGCTGCACCACAAGCTCATGGTCATCGACGAGGCCGTCGTCATCGCCGGGTCCTTCAACTACACCGCTCCGGCCAACAACTACAACGACGAGAACATCTTCGTCCTCGGCAGCCCCTACCCGGACCTGCCCAAACGTGAGGGAGGCCCGGTCGACCCCGCCGCCTGCGCGGAGCTGGCCCGCTTCTTCCGCACCGAGATCGAGCGCATCGAGGCCGCCGGAGAACGCTTCATCGGCAAACCCTGACCACAAAGCAGCGGCTGGCCGGGCCGGCGAACCGGCGGACCCCGGCTCCCACGCTCCGCCCCATGCTCCACTGGTGGCAGCGGCGTGGCGGCCATCCAGTGCTGCGCCTGGCGTTCCCGAGGCAGCGGGGACGGCGGCGTCGGACAGACATGGCGCGCGCTGACCGGCAGGCGATTGGCGGGCAAGCCTGGAGCACAGCCGCACACCGAGGCATGCACGGGCAACTCCCGAGGAGCTTTCCACTTGCGGGCGGAGGGCCGTCTCCTTGATCACGACCGAGCAGCGGTGGGCCGGTGAGGCGCCGAACCGGGTTCGCGACCACTGGCGTCAGCGGCTCGTTCGGGGCGTTGACGCCGCCCGCCGAGGTCCACCGTTGCGCCGTCCCACCACCGATCGGTCGCACCGCGATCGTCTTCGCCGCCGACCGGACTGTTCCTTCCCATCGAGGAGAATGGGAGGCTGACGCTCATCCTCACCGAGGCCTTCCTTCTGGCTGCCGGGACGCACCCGCAGAAAGCGAAGCAGCGGGGCGCCAAAGAACGTGCGCCTCATCCAAGCCAAGGGAATGCTCGATCACGTGTCGGCTGGAGAATCGCCGGTGGTCGCAGACAATGCGACACCGCAGAGAATGACATATTTGGGTCTAGATCTTCATTCGTCACCTCAGTAGCGTTAACGAAAGCGTCACGATCAGTTACCAACTGTCACCGGAGCCTGAGAGAGCTGGGTGGGCGATCCTCCGATGCGGCCTGACATCCACAGCTTGGCTGACATTCTTTCGGTCGCACCGTGGACCGACTTGGAGAAGCATATTGATCATCTGCGCGACCGGGTCGACGCAGCCGTTCTGGCCTCACATGCCCGTCGCGAACAACTCCGCACGGAGATCCTCTCCGAAAACCCAGGCTTGCGTACTCAAATCCGGCGCCCACAACCGGAGAAACTAGCGTGGGCAAAGGGCCTATTACGCTCGGGGATCGTCGCCGCTTCTGACGGCACGGTGGCTGCGGTGCCGCTTCTGAGTGGTACCAAAATCCAGATCGGAGTCGTGATCGTCACGAACACCGGCGAGTCGGTCCGCCTTGTGACAAGGGTCTTCGAGCACGAGCTGTCAGCCGGCGGAGACACTGCCAGGGAGTTCTTCGAGAACCTTCGAAAGGTGCATGGCAGCTCCAATCTGGCGAGCCGCGCCCTGATGTTGTTTGGCGAACGTCAAATTCTGCTCACGCAGGAAGCCGACTGGCGGATGATTCACGGCGAGCTGATCCCCTACGAACTTCGCACGGGCGTGGGCAGACCCGCAGAGAATCTTCCTCCGGTCTTCGACCTCGCCCGACGATACATCCAGAACCAACAGTTCATCGCGGTCAGCGAGAGCCCCGAGGATCTCGACGTGCTCAACGCCGGCATCATCCTGGAACCGGGTGAGTTCATCGAGCTTCGAACCCTTCATGATGATCTGACGATCTTCCTCGACGGCGACGTTGACACCGGCACCTCCAAGGCGGGATTCAACAACCTGGACCGGGCGACCTTCCGGAAGTTCATCGCTGACGTCGGACCCGAAGTGACCATCCTTCTCATGAAGGCCGGACATCGGCCCTTCCTCCTTGAGTGTCACAAAGATCGTGTCGAGGAGGCTGCCGCGTTGTTCCTCGCCGATGCGCTCTGGACACGAGGGCTGCCTGACGAGGGAGTCGCGGCGACGGCTCGGGGTTTTCCCTTCCACATCGACCTCGCGGACAACGTTGCCCGCACGATGTTCAAGGGCGGGGAGTTCCGCAATTTCATCGAAACCCGGCTGATGGAGCTCGGCGTCGAACAAGGACTCGCCGACCTGGACCCACGGAGGACCCGCGGATGAGCGTAGAGGAGAACCTACCGACAGAACCCGATGCCGATGAACCGGATGAGGCGAGTGAAGACCGCCAAACCGGCGAACCAGGAGGGAACGCGCCACCCGAGCTCGATATCAGCGAGCCTGAGATTGACTCAGGCGATATTGTGGCGGCCGAGTCCAGCCTCACGCGATCGCTCGTCACTCTGGGCTTCGTCGCCTTCGACGGGCAAGGCACCGACAACACCAGTACCGGTGTCATGGTGTCGGAGCAGCTCAGGCGACACTTCCGTCGCGATGCCTATGTCGGTATCACCGATACTGAACAAGGAATCACGTTTCTAGGCCGTGTCGTCGAAGGCCCCTTCCACAGCCCACACGAGATTGGGCCCGACTCGGCCATCAGCCGTACAACGCTGCTTCACCCTGACCGCACACAGTTCCGCCCCACCTATTACGCGTCTGGCACGATCGAGATCCTTGGCGAGGTCACAGACGCGGAGGTCGTCCTCCCCACGTCCACACGGCCACGGCCATACTCCCAAGCCTTCATCTACCCCAGCGACAGGCTTCGCCGGATGCTCGGGCTTGAGGGCGACATGCAACTCGGGACACTCCTTGGGTACGACGGAGTGCGGGTCGAGGCGGACTCGACGAACAAGGGGTTTCTTCCCCGCAACATCGGCATCTTCGGCACGGTGGGCTCAGGTAAGTCCAACACGACCCAGGTGTTGATGGAGGAGGCCATCCGGGCTGGATGGGCAGTGGTCGCCATCGACGTCGAAGGCGAGTACGTCCGGATGGATCAAGGTAATGATGAACCCCACCTTGCATTCCTTTTGGAAAAGCGATTCGGTGAACGGCTACCGCGCGGACTTCCCGACTGCCGTGTCTACGTGCCGAACGCGGGCATGACAGATGCTCCCCGCCCTGTCTTCTTCAAGGTCCCGATCTCGGACGTGCCCGAAGAGATCGTGGCCGATATCCTCGAACTGAGCGAGGCCCAGGTTCGCATGTGGGGAGCGATCACAGCCCAAGCTCGACGCGATGCGGCGAAGGCCTCGCGACCAAGCAAGATGGGTTCGCTCGGCCCCGCCACGACGCCGCCTGCACGCCCGTACACCCTCAGCACGCTGATCGACGGAGTCCAGGAGGACCCGGCAGGCGCCATCCCTCTGCTCACCGGCAAGATTGGTGTTCCAGAGAAGAACACCGCGTCGACGCTGCGTAACAAGCTCTTCAAGCTCGGCAGATCTGACATGCTCGACTGGAATCCCACACAGAACACTCCGTATTTGAACGTGGACGATCTCCTGGCACCCGGCCGCCTGAGCGTGTTCGACGTCAGCGAAACCAATGACACGGCGCGTAACATCGCCATCTCGTTCCTGCTTCAGGCGTTGTTCGACCGAGTCATCGCTGTTCCTCGCGGCCAGCCACTCGGACCGGGGCTGCCGCCTCGCCCGCCTGTCCTCGTCGTGATCGAGGAGGTGCACACCTTCGTGTCGCGAGCCAGCGCGGGACGCATGCGCGCCGTGCTGGATCAGTTGCAGGTCATCAGCCGCCGAGGGCGCAAGCGGTGGATGGGGCTCGCGCTGGTGTCGCAGCAGCCCGGACACGTACCAGAGGAGCTGTTCGAGCTGGCGAACACGCGCTTCATCCATCAGCTGAAGTCAGCCGGCAACCTCGCGCCCGTCCGAGCCACAACGGGCGGAGTTCACGAGGCACTCTGGGCGACCGTCCCCGCTCTTGGCCAAGGTCAGTGCTTGCTCACCGGGTCCATGTTCCGCAATCCCGTCTTCGTGCAGATGCGCCCAGCACGCTCCCGGCGCATGCATACCGCTTGATCACGATCCCCCGTAGAGTCTTCCTGCCCGGCGCCATGCAGATTCTCCTGCATGGCGCCGCGACCCGGATGCAGGAGAAAGAGGCGTAGTCCGTGCCAGAACTCTCAACCGATGCATCAGAGATCTCCTGGCGCTGGGGAATCGGTGAGCAACCGGCCTTCAGCCCGCGACGCGCATCGGTTCCGGTCCTGGCACTGGAACGCCTCAAACGCGCCCGTGAGCATGTGGTGCTCGGGTGGTTCCATCGCTACCCGGCTCGTTTCGCCGCGGACGTCGTGACGGGCATGCTCGCCCAAGTGGTGACCGAATCACGACGGCCCGTCACTTCGATTCTCGACCCGTTCTGCGGGACGGCCGCTGTTGTCGCCGCCAGCCGCCAGCTCGGCCTTGCCGCAATGGGCGTGGAGTTGACCACGCTCGGGGTCACCGTGGGACGGCTAAGACTCGACCCTCCTGTCAACCCATGGGAGGCGGCGGCGTTCTGCGAGCGCATGGCGCGGCTTGAACCGGCCAAGAATGCCCGGGTCAACGACGAGCTGGCCAGGTGGCTCGGCGACGAAAACGCCCGCCTCCTCACTGCTTGGCGACCGGTGTTGGAGACTGTCGACGACAGGCGCTTGAGCCGATTCGTCACGGTCGCGCTCTCCCAGTCCCTGCGACCGTCTTCTCAATGGCTCGCGGGGTCCGTCAAGGTGACCGCCGATCCTCTCCGTACTCCCATACCGCTACGGCACAGCCTGCCTCGCTGGGCGCGGCAGCTTGCCCGAGACTGCTCTGCCGAGCAAGACGCCCTTGCGGACATCAACGACATTTTCGGCCAACGGCGTCCTCCCGCGGCGGTCACGCTCGGCGATGCCAGGAGACTGCCCTTGGCAGACGCTGGCGCTGATGCCATTGTGACCTCTCCCCCGTATTTCGTGACATATGACTACTTCGACATCCAGCGGCTGTCCTATCTCGCTTTCGGCTGGCCGGTCCAGCGCCGTGATCAGATCGGCGCCAAGTATGGCCATGACTCCTTCGGCGGAGCCGTTGATCTTCCGGCTGCGTTCCGCACCTGGTATGAGTCAGACTTCGGTGCCGAAAGGACGACGCTGGGGCGAGCTCTCAGGACATACGTGGAAGACCTCAGAACACACCTGAAGGATGCGATGCGAGTCGTCGCGCCGGGCGGAGTGGTCGCCTATTCAGTGGCCAACTCCGTTCGCGCCGGGAGAGTCTTCGATCTAGCAGCAGGGTTCGAGCAGCTCCTGCTGGAGGCCGGGTTCGCCGATGTACGCTCCACCGCACGCGAACAGGCTGGACGCCGCATCCTGCCTCCAGGCCGAGATCCCGCAAGCGGCCGTTTCTCGAGCGACAACCACAGTGCAGGAATCCGCGAGTACATCGTCTCCGGACGCCGGCCTTAGGCGTCCGCAGCCGGTACGCAAACCTGCTGTCACCCACGACGCCGTCGGTGGAGGACACGATGCTCGTTCGCCCCGGGTCAATTGCCACCGGCCCGGCATCTGCCCATCGAGCCCCGGGGCGGATGCATCATCGAAATGGCCAACCGAGCGCTCCATAGCATTCGCATATTGATGTACACCCCTGGACGCCTGCTGGCCATCTTGAGGTTGCCGGCTTTCTGGCCCAGTCCCTCCCCGCGTACACAATCCCGTGCGAGCCATGCCCGATGGTGAGGCCCGAGGGTCCTCGCCGAGATCGACCCGCAATGGTCCACGGTATTTGGAGCGCCTATTCTGCAACATCGGCGATCACCTCCCGGTGGCCAGGCGGGCTCGTGGGCGATGGCCGATCACGCTTTTCGCACGTGGGCGAACCTGCCTGTCGAGCGTGCCGGATTCGCCTGGCGCACCGGCCTACTCGCCGGGCTCAAAGGGACATGTGCGCGACTCCGCGCTGCTGACCGTCACCAGCATCGTGGGGTCGGCAACGCTTACCTTCGCGCCACCTCCGCGTGGCACCCGCCTGCGGGCACGGTGCCCGTCCTCAAGATCGAGGACATGCGCGAGTTCCCTAGCGCAACGACCCAGGCCCGGATGCCGCGCAGTTAGGCGGCCACGCCGGCGGGGCGGCGTACCGGGGCGGTGGCGACGATCCGGCCGGTGGCGGTGTCGATGGCCGCGACCTGGTGGGCGCGGGTGCCGCAGACGTACAGGCGGCTTCCCCGCGGGGACAGGGTGAGGGCCTCGGGGCTCTCGCCGACCTCGGCCCGGGAGACGATCCGCCTGGTCAGGGTGTCGATGCCGAGGACGCTCCTGCTGTAGTAGTGGGTGACGTAGACGCGGTCGTGGACCGGTGAGGCGGCGATGCCGTAGGGGCCGGACTCGACGCCGACGGTGGCGACCTCCTCCAGGGTGGCCGCGTCCAGGACCAGCACGTGGTTGTCCTGACCGGGCAGGTTGGCGCCGGTGGTGGTGACGTAGACGTGGGCGCCGTCGCGGGTCACGGCTACGCCGTTGGGGTGCTGGCCTACGGGGACTGTGGCGATCACCTTGCCCGCCGCCGTGTCGATCACCGACAGGTCGTGGCTCTCGAAGTTGGTCACGTACAGGCGCTCACCCGCCAGCGCGGGGGCGGCGGCGTTGCGGCCGACGGCGATGGTGGCGGTCACGGCGCCGCGCCGCAGGTCGATCACCGACACGTCGCTGCTCTGGTAGTTGGTGACGTAGGCGTGGCGGCCGGCGGGGTCGATGACGATGCCGCCGGGATGGTCGCCGACGGGGATGCGGCCCACGACGGCCAGGGTGGCGGTGCTGATGACGGTGACGCTGCCTCCGCCGAAGTCGGTGACGTACAGGCGCTCACCCGACAGCGCCGGCGCGTACGGCCGCGCCCCCGCGCCGGCGCTCGCCAGGTGTTCGAGGGTGACGGCGTCGAGGACGGCCACGGACGAGGTGTCGGGGCTGGCCACGTAGATCCGGTCGTTCATGAGCTCGCCGCGGGCAGGAGCTGGCCGGCGGCGAGGTCGCGGTAGAGGTCGTCGGCCATGAGCAGTTCCCGATGGGTTCCCGCCGCGCGCACTCTGCCCTCCTCCAGGACGATGATGGTGTCCGCGTTGACCACGGTGGACAGCCGGTGGGCGATCACGATGACGGTGGTGGTGGCGGCGATCTCCTCGACCGCCTGCCGCAGGGCCAGCTCGGAGGCGGCGTCGAGCTGGGAGGTGATCTCGTCGAGCAGCAGCAGCCGGGGACGGCGCAGCAGGGCGCGGGCGACCGCGACGCGCTGGCGCTGCCCGCCGGACAGGGTGGCGCCCCGGTGGCCGACCGGCGTGTCGAGCCCCTGGGGGAGCTGGTCGAGCAGGGGCGTGAGCCTGGCCCGCGCCAGCACCTCGTGGATCTGCTCGTCGGTGGCCTCGGGCGCGGCGTAGCGCAGGTTGTCGCGCAGCGTCCCGGCAAGGATGGGCGCGTCCTGCTCGACGTAGCCGATGGCCGCCCGCAGCTCGGCCAGCGGCCAGTCCCGCACGTCGCGCCCAGCCACCTCGACGACGCCGTCCTCGACGTCGTAGAAGCGTTCCAGCAGGCCGAACAGCGTGCTCTTGCCCGCTCCCGACGGGCCCACGACGGCGGTCATGGTCCCGGGCGCGACGCTGATGTCCACGTTCTCCAGTACGGCGCCGCCGCCATAGCCGAAGCGCACGCCGCGGAAGCGCACCGACGCCCCGTCGCCGCCCGGGTCACCGGGAGCCTCCAGGGGTTCGGCGGGCAGCCGGTCGACCTCCTGGAGCCGGCGGACCGCGGCCAGCCCCACCTGCACCTGCGTGAACGCCGACAGGATCTGGCCGATCGGGCCCGACAGGTACATCAGGCAGAACAGGAACATGATCATCGAGGGCAGGGTCAGCGTGCCCTGGCTCACCCGCAGGCCGCCCAGGCCGAGCACGACGAGGAAGGTGACCTGGGTCGACAGGGTTCCGGCCACGCCGGTCGCCGACTGCCAGCGGGCGGCGGTGATCGCGTGCCGCCATGCCGTACCGGATGCCCGCGCGGCCCGCGCGCTCTCGCGGCGCTCGCCGCCGCTGGCCTTGACCGTCCGGTAGGCGCCGAGCACGCGCTCCACGATCGCGCCGAGCAGCCCGACGGCGGCCTGCGTGCGCTGGGCGGCGGCCGAGACGCGCGGCATGACCAGCGCCATCGCGGCCAGCGTGAGCGCCAGGACCGCGGCGGTGGCGCCCAGCAGCACCAGGTCGGTCGTGGCCATGAGCGCGAGCGCGCCGGCGCCGAGTACCAGGCCGGTGGCTCCGGTGACGACGGCGTTGGTGGTCGCCGAGCGCAGCAGGGTGATGTCGGCGGTGAGCCTGGACATGAGGTCACCGGGTTCGAGCCGGTCGAAGTCGGCCAGGCGCAGGCGGAAGACGCGCTCGGTCAGCCGGTCGCGGGCGGCGCGCACGACGTTCTCG
Source organism: Nonomuraea sp. NPDC059007 (assembly GCF_042740555.1). Classification (NCBI taxonomy): domain Bacteria; kingdom Bacillati; phylum Actinomycetota; class Actinomycetes; order Streptosporangiales; family Streptosporangiaceae; genus Nonomuraea; species Nonomuraea sp. NPDC059007. The sequence goes on from NZ_JBHYJD010000008.1 coordinate 157,898, forward strand.
CCGGCGACCTCCAGCACGTAGCGGCCGCAGGCCGACAACACGGCGCCGGCGACGAGCAGCGAGGTGAGCACGGCGAGCGTGCCGAGCACCGGGGTTCCGGCCAGGAGGTCTTCGGTGACCATCTTGGCGGCCACCGGCTGGATCAGGCCGGCGGCGCCGCCGGCCAGGCCGAGCAGGCCTCCGGCGAGGATCCGGCCCCGGTGCGGGCGTACCTGGGCCAGGAGGGTCCGCCAGGCCATCACGGCCCCCAGGTGACGGGCAGGCGGGTCACGCCCTGCAGGGACAGCGCGGGTTTCACCGGCAGGTTCCCGGCGGGCTCGGCAAGCCGGAGCGTGGGCAGGCGGGCGAGCAGGGCGCTCAGCGCGGTCTCCAGCTCGGCTCTGGCCAGGTTGTTGCCCAGGCACTGGTGCGGGCCGTGGCCGAAGGTCAGGTGGCGGGCGTCGCGGCGGTCCAGGTCGAGGTCGTCAGGGGCGGGGAAGGCCGCGGCGTCGCGGTTGGCGGCGGCCAGCAGCACGATGACGCCGTCGCCGTCCCCGATCAGCCGGTCCCCGAGCGAGATGCCGGCGGTCGCGACCCTCGGCAGCGGGTCGGCGACGCTCGTGTGGCGCAGGAGTTCGTCGACGGCCCGGGGCATCGTGGCGGCGGTGAGCGCCTTCAGCCCGCCCGGCCTGCTCAGCAGCGTGAGCACGCTCAGCGCGAGCGTGTTGGCGGTGGTCTCGTGCCCGGCGATGACCAGCATGGCGGCCATCTCCTCGGCCTGCCGCCGGCTCAGCTCACCGCCGGCGACCCGGCGGGCCAGGGTGGAGAGCACGTCGTCGCCCGGCCGGGCCGCCTTGTCGCGCAGGAGCCGGGCGAGCAGGTCGTAGACCACCCGGAACGGCGGGCCCGCGGCCGGGTCGAGGAGTGTGGGCCAGCGCAGGTGCTCGGTGAAGACGGCCTGGTCCTCTTGCGGCACGCCGAGCACCGCGCAGAGCGTCAGCGCGGGCAACGGCGCGGCCAGCGCGCTCACCAGGTCGGCGGGCGGCCCCGCGCCGGCCATCGCCGTGATCAGCCCGTCGGCCAGCGAGCGCAGGTGCGGGCGCAGCTCGCGCACCCGGCGCAGGCTGAAGTGGGGGATGACCATCCGCCGGTGCTCGGCGTGGAGCGGGTCGTCCATCTCCACGAAGCTCAGCGCCCGCTTCTTGCGTTCCGCGTCCGGTGCCGGCGCGCCCTTCTCCCGCGCCAGGTGCGGGTGAGCCGGGTGCAGCGCGTCCGACGACAGCCGCGGATCGGCCAGCAGCGAACGGGCCTGCGCGTGGCCGGTCACCACCCAGACCGGGGTGCCGTCGCGCAGGGCGGCGCGGGCCAGCGGGCCGTGCTCGCGCAGGCGGTCGTACCCCGGCGGCGGGTGGTAGGGGCAGCCACGTGGCATCGGGATCTCCGGCAGCTCGCTCATGGGGTGGCCTCCGGAGGCACCTGCAGCAGGACGCGGTGGTAGCCCGGCGGGGCGGGCTCGTCGACGGGCCGCCCCTCGGCCACGACCCAGGCGTGCGCGCCGAACGGCGGCAGCACCCGCACGCCCGTGCACCAGGTCGGCCAGCTCCCCCGGGACCGGCACAGCAGCGCGGTCGCGATCGAGCGGGGCAGGCAGCCCTTCGGGCTCGCGCACGCCCTGCTGGTGCGGGTGACCACCTCGCAGGCCCGGCCGGCCTCGGCGTAGGTGGCCGGGCGGGCGCCCGCGCTGACCCGGCCCAGCACCTTGACGATGGTGCTCGGCGAGCGTCTGGCCAGCGCCTTCGCGGCCAGCACCGCCAGACGGGCGCGCCAGCGCTCCAGCGGCGGGTACGCCCGCGGCGCGAGCGCCATCGTGGGGTCGACGCTCATGCCGGCCTCCGTACGAGGATGCCCATGGTCACGAGGCTGTCCATGAGGTGGGCGACGTCCCGGGCGGCTTCGCCGCCGTCCACGTCGAAGGCCGCCACGAGCCGGTCGACGGCGTGCCCGGGGTCGCCGGACTCCAGCGCGGAGCGCAGCACGATCGCTCCGGTGGGGTTGAGGCTCCAGTACTGGCCGCGTACCTGGTGGAGCAGGGCCATGCCGTAGTCGGTGTCGACGGCGGAGATGTCAGGCGCCAGCGCGTACACGCTCATCCTCCTTCACGGTGCGCAGCCACATCTCGCACGCCAGCGTGGGCTCGATGCGGCGGTGCTGGGTCAGCACGTCGATCGGCCCGCGGCAGGTGGCGCGGAAGAGGTCCGCGTCGATGAGGCCGAGCTCGCCCAGGAGGCTGTCCTCGGCGAGTGCCATGATCTGGTCGCGGTGCTTCCTGCTGCCCATGACCGCGCCGGCGGAGGTCTCCGACTTCGTGGTACGGCCCAGCGTCGCCTCGGGCACGATGCCGCGCATGGCGTCGGCCAGCACCGGCTTGTACCTGGCCGGGTCGTGGCGGTCCCGGGGCCTGGCCGCCAGCGCCGCCTCGATGACCCGGTCGTCGAAGAAGGGCGCGGACAGGGTGATGCCCTGGGCGGCGGCGATCTGCTGGAAGTCGCCGACCATCTGGCAGCCGCCGTGGATCGCGGCGAGGTTGTGGTGGGCGCCGCGGCCCTCCGCCAGCGGCAGGTGGCGCGCGGCCGCCGCGCGCAGCTCACCGGCGGCCAGCTCGACCGCGTACGGCGTCGCCCACGCGGGCATCGTCGGCGGCAGGTCCCACCCCAGCGCGGGCCCGTCCACGCCGCGCCCGTCGCGCCCGAGCCGGTCGGCGGCGGCCCGCATCCACGCGTCGTACGCCCTGCCGCTCACCAGGTGCCGAAGCGTCCGCCGCAGCGGCCAGCGGTTCTTGGCCGCGGCCGTCAGCAGGTGCCGCGTCCCGGTGAGCGGCGCCTGCCTGATCAGCGTGGGCAGCCAGGTGGGCATCATCGTGGCGGCCTCGTCCCCGCCCAGCCCGGTCAGGTGGACGCCGGGCGCGTACGCCTGGCCGCGCCGCAGGATGTGCGTGAGCCGGCTGCGGTGGTGCAGCAGCAGGAACGGCGCGTCGAAGCGCTCGTGCGCGCCGAGCATGTCGTCGTAGACCAGCGGGCACTCCCGCGCGGAGATGATCTCGTGCCGCACCGGGTGTCCGGCGGCGGCCAGCGCGGCGGCGGTGCGCCCCGCCCACAGCACGTCCTCGTCCATGGGGTCGGGCTGGGCGGCGGTCAGGGCCACGACGTCGGCACCGGTGCGGGCGGCCAGGGAGCAGACCGACGAGGAGTCCATGCCGCTCAGGTGCGCGACCACCGTGCGGCCGGGCCCCGCGCGCAGGGCGACCGCCTCGCTCAGCGCGGTTCTGAGCGCCGCGACCGCCTCCTCGCGCTCCATCGGCTCGGGGAAGCGCCACCAGCGCGCCTGTGCGAGAGCGCCGCGCTCGTCGAGGACGACGTCGTGGCCGGGCGGCACGGCGTCGATCCCGTCCCACACCGGCAGCCAGTTCAGCGGCCACGGCGGGTGGGCGAACAGCAGCCGGGTGGCGAGCCTGGCCGGGTTCGGCGCGGCCCCGGTCAGTCCCGCCAGCACGAGCGCCCGGTTCCCCGCGACCGGCGTCCCGCCGACCCGGCAGGTGTACACCCTGCGCAGCCCGGAGGCCGTCCCCCGCACCCGGACCCGGCCGCCCTCCGAGACCATCACGTACGCGCTGCCGGGAGCCGTCAGGCCGGGCGCGCCACCGGCCAGGTGCTCCTTCGCGTGCTCGCCGAAGGCCGCGATCGCCGCGCCCGCGCTCCTGCCGACCGTGAGCGTGCCGGGCGGCCAGCGCCCGATGAGCCACGGCCGTCCTGAGGGGTGGCTCACCTCGTGCGCGCCGCCGCGGGTGTCGTGGATCCGCCGCGCCACGTCCGTGCTCTCCTCCCGGTCGGGCAGGACGGTGAACCATGGGTCTTCTGTCGCGGGCAAGGTCGCTCTCCCATCCTTCGCGGTACGGCAGGCGGTGCGGTGGCCGCCTGCCGTACCTCATGGGCGGTTAACGGCAGTAGTTCGGGTAGATCCACTCCCAGTGCGGGCCGCCGCAGCCCCCGTTGGTCAGGGTGTGGAAGTCGCCGGCGAACGTGATCTCCGGGCGTTCGTAGACGCGCATGTCATTCACCTCCAGGTTTCCGCTACCAGTCGAGACGGTCGGTAAGCCATTCCCAGACACAGCCGCAGCCGGCGTTCGTCAGGGTCGTGAATCCGCCTTCCAGCGTGATTTCCGGACGTTCGTAGACACGCATTCAGCTCACCTCCTTTCCTGCTCGGCTTTCGATCCGGGCGGGTTCCGGCTCCGGATCCCGGACCTGGGCGGGACCGTGGGGCGAGAGCGCCTCGATCCCGGTCATCAACCGGAGCATGCGGGCCAGCAGCAACGTCAGCACCAGCAGCCACACCAGCGCCCCGTAGACGAGGATGGTGGTCATGCCCGCCTCCTCTCCCTGTGCGCGGACTGGACGGTGAGGTAGGTCCCGAAGGCCGCGGGCAGGCCGATCACCAGGATCGTCAGGCCGAGCGCGTCCGCCACCGCCCCCGCGTGCACGGCGGGCGCCCCGGTCAGATACACCACCAGCGCGACCAGCGCGCCCGCCGCCATCGCCGCCGCGCGCACCGGCGTCACCCAGGACAGGTGCGCCTGCCCGAACAGGCATCCGCAGGCGAAGCGGTCCCCGCGCGCCAGTGCCGGCACCGAGATCGCGATGAAGGACAGTGACAGCGCTCCCGCCATCGCGCATCCCGCGACGGTCAGCGGTGGCGGCCCCAGTAGCGCCACCGCCGTGAGCACCTCCACCGCGCCGAGCCCGACGGCGAAGACGGTGCTCTCCTTGCGCATCACCCGGAACTGCACCGCCGCGCGGGCGGCCGAGCCCGGACGGATCACCTTTCCCGCCCCCGCGACGCCGAACAGCAGGGCCAGGACGATCCGCACCGCCAGCACCGCCGGCGCGCCGAGCGATTCCCACGAACTCGTTATGACGCTCACGGGTCCGACATTGCGTCGGTCTTGCCCGTCTCACCAGGGAAATGAGATGCGATGAGAAATCCGGGCGGGATGAGCTGGGCATTTGCCATGGTTCGTCCCGCCGCGCGGTCATCCGCAGGATGGCATGGTGGGAAATGACGGAGGCCGTCATGACCGGGGGGACGGATGCCGGATTCTGAGGCACGGCAACAATTCGCGCTCATGCTGCAGTCGTGGAAAAAGCGCTCCGGCCGCAGTTATCAGGCGCTGGGCCGGCGGCTGGAGCTGAGCCATTCGACGGTCCACCGGTTCTGCACCGGCAAGCAGCTGCCGCAGGACGCCGCGCTGGTCGAGCGGCTGGCCGCCGCTCTGGGGGCCGACCGGCGGGAGGCGGAGATCCTGCGCGGGGTGTGGCGGCTGGCGCGGGACGTACCGCAGGCCAGGCCCGGCGCCGCGGCCTCGCCCGATGAGTTGCCGCACGACGATCTGCCGCGCGACATCGCCGACTTCACCGGGCGGGCGGAGGAGCTGGGCGCGCTGCTCAAGGCCGGTGGCACGCCCAGCGGTGTCTGGACGGTCGACGGGATGGCGGGCGTGGGCAAGACGACGCTCGTCCTGCACGCGGCGCACCAGCTCAAGGAGGGGTATCCGGACGGCCGGATCTTCCTCGACCTGCACGGGCACACCGCCGGCGTCGCGCCGATGCCGGCCTCCGACGCGCTGAAGGCGCTGCTGAGCGCCGCCGGGGTGCCGGAGGAGGGCATTCCCGCCGAAGCCGGGCGGCGGGCCTCCCTGTGGCGTTCGGCGCTGGCCAGGCGGCGCATGCTGATCGTCCTGGACAACGCCGTCGACGCCGAGCAGGTGATGCCGCTGTTACCCGGGGCCACGCCGTCCCTGATGATGATCACCAGCCGGGCCCGGCTGGTGGACCTGGACGGCACGGGCACGATCACGCTGGGCGAGCTCAGCGCCGAGGACGCCCTGGCCATGTTCATGAAGATCGCCGACGCCGGCCCGCCCGCCGACCTCGGTGACGCCGAGGATACGGTACGGCTGTGCGGCTACCTCCCCCTCGCCATCAGGATCGTCACCGCCCGGTTACGCCACCGCCTGTCGTGGACCCCCGGCCACCTCAACGAGAAGCTGCGCCAGGAGCACCGGCGCCTGGCCGAGCTGCAGGCAGGCAGCCGCAGCGTCATCGCCGCCTTCGCCACCTCCTACGGCAAGCTCGGCGGACCGGCCCGCCGGATGTTCCGCCTGCTCGGCCTGATCCCCGGCGTGGACGTGGACCTCGCGGGCGCCGCCGCGCTGACCGGCCAGCCGATCGAGGCCGCGGAGCCGCTGCTGGAGCAGCTCATCCAGGCGCACCTGCTGCAGCGCCCGTCGGCCGACCGCTACCGCTTCCACGACCTGGTACGCGACTACGCGCGGGCGGTGCTGGCCGAGCGGGAGCGGCAGGAACAGCGGCAGGCCGCGCTGGCCCGGATCGTCGAGCACTACCTGCGCGTCGCCGACCACGCCGCCGAGCTGATCGAGCCCAGCAGGCGGCCCAACCCGATCTCCGGCCCGGTCACCGCCCCCGCCCTGCGCCTGGCCGACCGCCGGGAGGCGATCTGCTGGCTCGAACGCGAGCTGCCCAACCTGATCGCCGCCATCGAGAGCGCCGCCGCCGGGGGCCTGCTCGTCCACACCTGGCAGCTGGCCCGCTCGCTGTGGCACTTCTTCCTGCTGCGCGGCGACCCGCGTGACTGGATCCACACCCACCGGCTGGCCCTGAGCGCCGTGCAGCGGCTGGGCGACCGCGAGGGCGAGGCCGAGACGCTCAAGAACCTCGGCGTCGCGTACTGGTTGTCGGACGACCGGGAGGGCGCCATCGCGCTGCACCACCAGGCCCTGGTGCTGGACTGCTGGAACGGCGACCCGGTCGGGCAGGCCAAGACGCTGACCCATCTCGGCTACATCCACCACCGCGCGGGCGAGTACGCCGTGGCCGCCGACCACTTCCTGCTGGCCGTCATGCTCTACCGGGAGGTGGACGACCCGGTCGGGGGCAACCGCGGGCTCAGCGGTCTCGGCGACAGCCTGCGCAGGATGGGGCGGGCGGAGCGGGCGATGCCGTACCTGCTGGAGGCCTTGTCCCTGAGCAGGAGCGCGGCCGATCCGTGGGGGGAGATCCAGGCCCGCACCGGGGTGGCGCTGGCGCACCTGGAGGCGGGCGAGGCGGGTCTTGCCTGCCGCCACCTCGTACGGGCGCTGGAGCTGAGCAGGCTGGTGGGCGACCGGCTGAGCGAGAGCACGGTACGCACCGCCCTGGGAGCCACGTGGCTGGAGGTCGGCGATGCCGGGATGGCCCGCAGGCACTTCACCAGGGCCCTGACGCTGAGCAGGCAGAGCGGCGACCGCTGGGGCCAGACGGAGGCCAGCGCGGGCTTGAGGGCGGCGCGCACCCGGCAACAGTAAAGGGAGGAAAGATCACGAGGTCCCGGCGGGCACATGCCGGCCCCGGCGGACCGCGTCACTGCCCAGCAGACCTGCCGACTAAACGAAACGCTCGACACCGAAAAACTAGCAGGTGAGCCGCACTCCGGCGAAAGCTCACATAGGAAAGATTGCCGTTTTCGTTAGAGATCGGCCCCTCTATTTATTTGCGCTTTAACGTGGGTGCCGCGAAACGGCTTGAAGCGCCGGCCCCGGCCGCTTCCCGCCTGGCGGGCACGGACCTCCGACACCGCGCTGAACAGGCATGATTGACGTTTTTCCGGGACCGCGCGGCCGATTATCGAGCGCGGCCTCTCGGGCGCCGCGTCAAACCCTGCCCAAATACTCCTCTAAAGGCCGATATGGCGGGATTCGGGTGTTAGCGTCCTATTTGTCAGCACTGGCAGCACTCGCATGCGAGTGCACGCACAAAGGAGGGGGATCATGACTCCTGTCGGTTTCCCTACGCGTCACTGGGATGACTGGGGATGGGGCGGCGGCGGATGGTGGGGCGGCCGCAGACGCTGCCGTCGTCGCCGCCGCTGCGGTTGCGGGCGGCGGAGGTGGTGGTGGTAACCACCACTGGGAAGAGCCGGCGGGTTTCCCGTCGGCTCTCCCTTTCCGCCCGGCCGGGGGCGCGATCGGGCACGCACGGGCCGGAGCTCGCGCCCGCCGTCATGATCCGCAAGACCTTCGCCGAGTTCTGGCCTGACACCCGCGGCGTCCGCAGGCTGTTCGTCATCGGCGGCGTGCTCGCCATCGTGGCGGCGCTGTGCGAGGTGGCGGCCATCGGACTGTTCGCCGTCATCACCGACGAGGTGCTCGCCCGGCAGGATCTGGGGGCGTTCTGGACCCCGGCGCTCACCTGGCTCGGCCTGGCGGTGGTCGCCGGCCTGGCCGCCTTCGGCGGCGCCTACATCACGGCGCTGGCCGCCGAGCGCTTCCTGCTGAACCTGCGCGACCGGGTGTTCGCGCACGTGCAGACGCTCACCCCCGACTTCTTCAACAACCGGCGCCTGGGCGACCTGATGGCCCGGCTCACCGACGACATCGAGGCCATCGAGACGCTGGTCGGGTCCGGCCTGGTCAAGGCGTTCACGACGGTCATCAGCGTGATCGTGTTCGCGACCGCGGCGTTCGTCGTCCGCTGGGACCTCGCGCTGATCACCTTCGCGCTCATTCCCGGGTTCGTCATCATCTCCAAGCTGTTCGCGGCCAAGTTCAGGGGCGCGGCCGCCCGCGAGCGGCAGAGCAACGGCATGATGAACAGCGTCATCGAGGAGAGCCTGTCCAACCAGACCCTGGTGCAGGCCCACAACCGCCAGGAGGCCGAGGCGGGCCACCTGCACCGCCAGGGCGAGACCTGGCTGCGGGCCAACATGTCACAGGCCTGGCTGTCCGGCCTGTACGGCCCCGCCGTACAGGTGCTCGAGACCATCTGCATGATCGTCATCCTGGGGTTCGGCGCGTGGGAGATCTCGGCCGGCCGCCTGACGATCGGTGGACTGCTGGCGTTCGCGGCGTACCTCGCCTTCCTCTACCCCGCCGTCCAGAACCTGGGCGAACTGGCGCTCACCGTCTCCGAGGCCGCGGCCGGCTCCGACCGTGTGATGGAGGTGCTCAAGGCCCGTCCCGGCGTCGCCGACAACCCGGCGGCCAGGCCGCTGATCGGGCCCGTGCCCGGCCGGATCACGTTCGAGCAGGTGGGCTTCACCTACCCGAACCGGACCAGGCCGACGCTGGCCGATCTGTCCTTCACCGTCGAACCCGGCCAGACCATCGTCTGCACCGGCCCCAGCGGCGCGGGCAAGTCGACGCTGGCCAAACTGCTGCTGCGCTTCTACGAGCCCACCAGCGGCCGGATCCTGCTGGACGGCACGGACATCCGCGACATCTCCAGCACCTCGCTGCGCGACCACATCACGATCCTGCAGCAGGAGAACCTGCTCTTCTCCGGTACGGCCCGCGACAACATCGCCTACGGCAAGCCTGGGGCGAGTTTCGAGGAGATCGTGGCCGCCGCCAAGCTGGCCGACGCGCACGACTTCATCAACCGGCTGCCGGACAAGTACGACACTCCGCTCGGGCAGCGCGGGCGGCTGCTGTCGGGCGGGCAGCTCCAGCGCATCGCGATCGCGCGCGCCCTGCTGCGCAACGCGCCGGTCCTCGTCCTGGACGAGCCGATGACCGGCCTGGACGCCGCGACGGCGGCGCGCGTGCAGGAGCCGATGCGGCGGCTGATGGAAGGCCGCACGACCATCCTGATCACGCACGACCTGCGGCACGTGCCGCCGGACGCGGCGATGATCGTGCTCGAACCGGTCCGGCGTTCCAACCGGATCCGGCTCAAGCACATGCCGCCCGCGTATTCGCGCCTGGGCCGCTGAGACGCCCGGTTTCGGGACGGCCACCGCACCGGCCGTCCCGGACCCGGCCGTCCCGGACCTGGCCGTCCCGAGACCGGCCGTCCCGAACCCGGGCGCGCCGCCGGCAACACGCAGAGCGCCTTCTCCGGCATCCCGCCGCTCCGGCGCGTACCCGATGTGCCGGTGCGGGTCAGGAGCCGGTGAGCCGCTCAGTGGTGTTCCTGTCGCGGGAGGACCACCTCGCCGACGATCAGCTGGACGGCGGCGGCGACCGGGATGGCCAGCAGCGCGCCCACGACGCCGAGCAGGGCGCCGCCGATGAGCGCGGCGACGATCGTCGTGGCGGCCGGCACGTCGACGGAGGACTTCATCACCCTCGGCGCGATCAGGTAGTTCTCGATCTGCTGGTAGACGATGAAGAACACCAGCGTGGCGATCGCCACCGGCACCGAGACGAACAACGCCACCAGCGTGGCCACCGACGCGCCGATGCCGGCCCCGATCAGCGGGATGAGGTCGGTGATGGCGACGATGAGCGAGAGCGGCAGCGCGTACGGCACGCCCGCGATCGACAGGAAGAAGAAACTGCTCACACCGGCGATGAACGAGATGATCAGGTTACCGGCCACGTAGCCGCCGACCCGGTTGAGTATCTCGTCGCCGAGCAGTCGCACGCGGGCGCGGCGGCTCCTGGGGACGAGCCGGTAGCCGGTGCGGGTGACCGAGCGCAACGAGGCCAGGAAGTACAGGGTGAGGATGAGCACCGTCAGCGCCGAGAACACCGCGCTGACCAGGACCCCGGCCACGCCCAGCAGCCCGCCGAACACCTGCCTGCCGAGATCGCCGCTGGTCAGGTAGGTCTGCAGGCGTTCCAGCAGGCCGTAGCGCTGGTCGAGGTCGCGGATCTGGGGGTTGTTCTGCAGTTGCTCGACGTAGGCGGGGACCTGGTCGATGAACTGGCCGGCCTGCTGCGACAGCGCCGGGACGACCGCGAGGCCGAACCCGGCGAAGAAGGCGATCACGCCGGCGAACACCACCGAGATCGCGGCCCAGCGCGGCAGGCGGCGCTGTTGCAGCCACCGTACGGCGGGGTCCAGGCCGACGGCCAGGAACAGCGAGACGACGATCAGGATGATCATCGAGGCGGCCGCGGTCAGGGCCTGGACCAGCAGCCAGGCGGTCAGCACGCCGAGCGCGGCGGTGAAGCCGAAGGTGAACGGGCTGCTGCCGAACGGCCGTCCCGGCTTGCCGAACGGCATCACCCCGGCCGGCTCGGCGGGACCGTGGGGGCCGGGGTCGCTCCGGGTGGCGGGGGCCGGGTTCCGGGACGGATCGGGCGCGGGGCGGTCGTCGGTCATGGCGGCTCCTGGACGTGAGGGACGACATCTGCCCTCACCGGCCGCCTCCTACCGTCCCGGCCGCACCCCGCCGGCTCAGGGAGAGATCCGCACCTGATCGGTTTCGCCGTCGGACAGGAACGACGCCAGGGCCTGTCCCTGCTCGGTCACCTGCGCGCGCTCGGCGCGGGAGAAGGCGCGCAACGGGGTGACGGTCACGGCGCCGGACTCGACGGTCCAGGTCGCGGCCACCCGGCCGTCGGCCAGGACGACGCGGGTGCCCGCGACCGACAGGCCGCGGTGGGCGTCGTCGACGATCCGGGTGCGGTCGTCGTAGCCGAGGAGCGCGTTGTCGAAGGCGGGCAGGAACCGTACCGGGGCGGGCGTGTCCGGGTCGGGGCGCGGGGCGCCGGGGAGGTCCAGGAGTTCCCGGCCGCGCTCGTCGCGGAAGGTGAGCAGTTCCGCGCGGATCGACGCCACCGCCGCGGGCAGTCCGGCCAGGCCGCTCCAGGCGCGCACGTCGGCCGTGGCGGCGGGGCCGTAGGCGGCCAGATACCGCCGGACCAGCGCCGCGCCGGCCGGGTCGGAGCCGTTCGCGGGCGCGGGCACGACGTCGCGGCCCAGCCAGGACGAGAGCAGCGCGTTGCGCACCCCGCCCTTGGTCCGCCACACCCCGCGCGGCGGCATCTGCACCATCGGGATGAGCGCGGCCACCAGCATCTCGCCCAGGGCCCGCGTCCCCGGCTCCGGCCACCGATCGGCCACCGCGCGGGCGATCTCCGCCATCGAACGCGGCTCGCCGTCGGCCATGACGTCCAGGCCGGCCGCGGCGAGTTCGCCCAGGTCCACTCCGGCGAGCTCGCGGCGGTAGGTTCCGAGGACGCGCTGCCGCAGCATGGCGTCGTGGCGGGGGCGCCAGGCCAGGACGTCGTCGGCGGTGAGCAGGTGAACGGTTCTGCGCATCAGGTGGGTACGGACCACGCTCCGCCGTACCAGCAGATCGGACAGCTCGGCCGGATCGAACGCCCGCAACCGCGACCAGAGCCCCACGAACGGTTCCTGTGGCTCCTGCGCCTGCAGCCCGCACAGGTGCGCGACGGCGTCCAGGGCCGGCAGGTCGGCGCGGTCGAGCAGCATCTGACGGGCGAGGGTGGCGCGGTTGAGCGCCCGGGTGCCGAAAACGGTCATCCTCCAAAGATCGCAGGAGAAGCGGTCAGTTTGTGTCCTCTTCTCGGGGCAACATAGAGGTCATGCTCAAGACGTCGGCACGGCTGCTGTCGCTGCTGTCCCTGCTCCAGGTACGCCGCGACTGGCCCGGCGCCCTGCTGGCCGAGCGGCTGGAGATCAGCCCGCGCACCGTGCGCAGGGACGTGGACCGGCTGCGCGAGCTCGGCTACCCCATCGTGGCGGTGAAGGGCCCGGACGGCGGCTACCGGCTCGACGCCGGCACCGACCTGCCGCCGCTGCTGTTCGACGACGAGCAGGCCGTGGCGCTGGCCATCGCCCTGCAGAGCGCGGCCACCAGCGGCGCCGGCATCGAGGAGGCCGCGGCGCGGGCGCTGAACACCGTCCGGCAGGTCATGCCCGCCCGGCTGCGCCGCCGCATCGACACCCTCCAGATCACCGCGGTCGAGCCGGCCCGCCGGCATCCCCCGGCCGACAGCGGTGTGCTCACCGTGCTCGGCGCCGCCGTGCACGCCCGCGAGGTGCTGCGCTTCGGTTACGCGGGCGCCGACACGCCGCGCCGGGTGGAGCCCCACCACCTGCTGACCTGGGGCGGGCGCTGGTACCTGGTCGCCTGGGATCTCGACCGCGGCGACTGGCGCACCTTCCGCGCCGACCGCGTCACCCCGCGGCCCCCGTCGGGTCCCCGCTTCACCCCGCGCGACCTGGGGGACGTGGCGGCGTTCGTGGCGGAGAGGTTCAAGGGCGCCGGCGCATCGGGCGAGTGGCCGTGCCGCGGCGAGGTGATCCTCGGCCTGCCCGCCGCCGACGTCTCCCCCTACGCCCGCGACGGCGTCGTGGAGGAACTCGGCCCGGACCGCTGCCGGCTCATCCTCGGCTCGTGGTCCTGGCCCGGCCTGGCAGCCACCATCGGCCGCTTCGACGCCGACATCGAGGTCGTCGGGCCACCCGCGCTCAAAGACGCCTTCGCCCACCTCGCTCGCCGATATGCGAAAGCATCAGGATAAAGACCCCGGGAGGCCGGTATTTCCGCTGAGCGCGACACTCTCTTGGAAAACGCCTTAGTCTGCGGGCTCATCGGCATGGCCGGTCTGTTCGTTCTGGCGGAGGCGGCGGGCAGGCTGGGAATCGTCTCCACCGCGCAATTCCCGCTGGCCTCCACCGTGCTGGTCACCGCCGCGCAACTCGCCATGGATCCCGCGTTCCTGCTGGATGTCGGCGCCACTTTCGCGGGCTGGGCGCTGGGGCTGCTGCTCACCGTCGCGGTGGCCGTACCGGCGGGGCTCCTGCTCGGCAGCGTGCCGCCGATAGAGGCGGCGCTGCGGCCGGTGATCGAGTTCCTGCGGCCCATCCCGTCGGTGGCGCTCATCCCGCTGGCCGCGTTCGTCTTCAGCGAGCGGCTCGACATGAAGATCGCGATGATCGTGTACGCCTCCGTCTGGCCCATGCTGATCAACACGATGTACGGCCTCAAGGAGGTCGATCCCCTGGCCAAGGAGACGCTGCGGGCCTTCGGGTTCGGCCGGATCGCGGTGTTGCTGCGGGTCTCGCTGCCGAGCACGGCGCCGTTCATCGCGACCGGGATCCGGGTGGCCGCGACGATCGCGCTCATCCTGGCCATCAGCACCGAACTGCTGGCCGGCGGGTCGAGCGGGATCGGCGCGTTCATCATCCTGGCCGGAAGCAGCCCCGACGGGCTCACGCTGACGGTGGCCGCCACCGTGTGGGCCGGAGTGCTGGGCGTCGTCACGAACGGCGCGTTCGCCTGGGCGGAACGCCGCCTCTTCCACTGGCGGGCGGCCCGGTGATCGCGCGGGTCGTGGTGGTGCCCGCCGTTCTGCTGATCTGGGAGCTGGCCACGCGGGCCATGGCCCACCCCTTCTTCCCGCCGCCGTCGGTGATCGTGACGCACATGCGCGAGTTGTGGTTCACCGGCTCCCCCGCCCGGCTCTGGCTGAACGACACCGCTCTGGCCACCTTCCCGCCCAGCCTCGGCCGGCTGCTCGCGGGCTGGGCCGTGTCGGGCGTGGCCGGTGTCGCGCTGGGCGTGGCCCTGGGCCGGTCGCCACTGCTCTACCGGCTGCTCGATCCGGCCATCCAGTTCGGGCGGGCGCTGCCGCCGCCCGCGCTGCTGCCGATGATGCTGGCGTTGTTCTCGACGGGGCCCCGCATGCAGATCGCGGTGATCACGTTCGGGATCGTGTGGCCGGTGCTGTTCAACGCGGCCGACGGAGCGCGCCACGTGGATCGGCTGCATCTGGACACGGCGCGGGTCTTCGGCCTCTCGCGCGGGCAGCGCCTGTGCAGGGTGATCCTTCCGGCAGCAGCGCCGAAGATCTTCGCCGGGCTGCGGCTCAGCCTCTCCCTGGCCCTGATCCTCATGGTCATCGCGGAGTTCTTCAGCACCGAGGGCATCGGCTTCCAGCTCCGCGCCGCCCAGCGGGCCTTCGACCTGCCGGGCGTCTGGGGCGCCATCGTCCTGCTGGGCGTGCTGGGCTATTTGCTCAACCAGGGCTTTCTTTATCTGGAACGCCGCATCCTCACCTGGCATGACATCGCGCAAGATAACCGGTCATGACAGGGGAGTCATTCACGGGTAGTCTCAAGATCACGGTTATATCGGCCCTTGGAGCTCTTATGTTAGAGTTTCGCCGCTTTTCTCTCTTTTGTGCCGCCACGTTGGTGATCGCCGCGTGCGGCGGCAATTCGGCCGGGCAGGAAAATGGCCGGGAAAAGACCGATATCACGATCGGCATGCTGGCCCTTCCCGAGGTGGCGCCCGTGCAACTCGCCATCGACAAGGGCTACTTCGCCGCCGAGGGACTCACGGTCGAGGTCGAGGTGATCGCGGGCGGCGCGGCGGCGCTGCCCGACCTGGTCTCCGGCAAGCTCGACGTCCTGCACAGCAACTACGTCTCCGCCCTGGCCGCCTCCGCCGGCGGTGTGGTGAAGACCAAGATCATTGGTGATGCCTACGTGGCCAAGCCCGGCAACTTCGTCCTCATGACGAAGAAGGGCTCGCCGATCACCACGGTCGCCGGGCTCAAGGGGGCGACGATCGGCGTCAACACCCTGAACAACGTGGCCACGCTGTCCGTGAGCGCCCTGCTGAAGCCCGCCGGGCTGACCCCGGCCGACGTCAGGTTCGTCGAGCGGCCCTTCCCCGAGATGGTCGCGGCGCTGGAGGGCGACCAGGTGGACGTGGCCTTCCTGCCCGAGCCGTTCCACCAGGCGGCGGCCAGGAAGGGGGCGGTCGTGCTGAGCGACATCTTCACCGGGCCCACCGCCGACTTCCCGATCTCCGGCTACCTCACCACGGAGGTTTTCGCGCGGGCCAACCCGAAGGCCGTGGCCGGCTTCCAGCGGGCCGTACGCAAGGCCGCCGACCTGGCCGTCGCCAGCCCCGCCGAGATCGCCCCCGCCCTGGAGAAGTACACGAAGATCGACCGTGCCACGGCGGGCGAGATGAAGCTCGGCGGCTACTCCACCTCCGTCGACGCCGCGCGACTTCAGCGGGTGGCGGACCTGATGCTCGAGTTCGGTTACCTGAAGCAGAAGTTCGACGTCACACCGATGCTGGCCGGAGGTGCCTCATGATCGCTCCCTACCAGGCGGTGGGACTCGTGCCCACCATGCGCGGCATCCGCGACCGCGAGGACATCAACCACAACATCGACCACATCGGCCACCTGATCAAGGCCGCCTCCTGGCTGTCCAGCCTGGACCTCCCGGTACGGCTGATCGCGATCCCGGAAGGCGCGCTCCAGGGCTTCAACGACGAGGTCCTCGACCTCGACCACGAGGACTTCGCCGCCAACTGCGCCATCGACGTGCCCGGCCCGGAGACCGCCCGGCTGGCGGAGCTGGCCGTCCAGTGGGACGCCTACCTCATCGCCCAGGCCAAGGCCCGCCACCCGGAGTTCCCCGGCCTGTTCTTCAACCTCGGCTTCGTCATCGACCCGCGGGGCGACATCGTGCTCAGGCACTACAAGACGGTGCCGCTGCTGCCCGTGGAGCACTCGGTGACGCCCCACGACGTGTGGGACCGCTGGGTGGAGCTCTACGGCGAGACGCTCGACAGCTTCTACCCGGTCGCCGACACCGAGATCGGCCGCATCGGCATCCTCATGGCCAACGAGGGCTCCTACCCGGAGAACGCCCGCGGCCTGGCCATGAACGGCGCCGAGATCATCTACCGCGGCCCCTATCCCCACCCGCACGCCGGCAACGGCATCTACGAGGTCCAGAACCGCGCCAGAGCCCTCGACAACAACGCCTACCTCATCGCCTGCAACCTCGGCACCTACTACCTCGACGCCGACTCCGAGCACCCGATCGACACCTTCGGCGGCCAGTCGATGATCGTCGACTACAAGGGGCAGGTGGCCGGCCGGCACGACTACAGCGGCGGCTCGTCCTGGGTCGCGGGCACGATCGACATCGGCGCCCTGCGCCACTTCCGGTCCACCGCCCAGTGGGACAACTGGATCAAGGACCTGAAGACCGAGCAGTACCGGGTCATCTACGACCAGCCCATCTATCCCAAGAACATGTACCTGACGCGCAAGCCGTACACCCACGCGGAGTTCCGCTCCGAGGTCATCCTCCGGCAGATCGAGCTCATGCACGATCGCGATATCTGGGTACGTCCGGAGAAGTCCTGACCCGGCGCGGCCAGAAGTTCTCGGCGAACAGGCGCGCCACCAGCTCGCCCCTGCTGGACACCCGGACCTTGCCGAAGACCGCCTTGACGTGGTCGCGGACCGTGTGCGGGGAGATGAACAGACGGCCGGCGATCTCCCCGGTGGTCAGGCCGAGCGCGATGAGCTGGGTGATCTCCAGCTCGCGGGGCGACAGCTCGTACGCCTCGGCCACGATGACCGCCATGTCGGAGGCGGCGGCGGGCTCGATGACCAGGACGATCGGGCCCGCCGCACCGCCGGGGCCGCTCATGGCGGAGGCGTGGCACACCAGCCAGTGCCCGTCGGCGGTGCGGATGCGCACGCGGGCGGACTGACCGGGCACGCAGGCGCGGGCCTGCAGGGCGGCGGTGACGATCCAGATGGGCAGGCGCACGCCCAGCTCGCTGCTCGCCGACGGGCCGGCGGGGAGCCTGGCCAGGTAGTGGCGGGCCTCCTCGTTGACCGACGTGGCCCGGCCCGACGCGTCGAACAGCACCAGCCCAGGTCCGGGCGCGTCCGGCGCCGGCCGTACGTCCGCGGGCCGGGCGAAGGAGCGCAGCCGCGCGGCCAGCGGCGCCGACAGGCCCGCCACGAACTCCAGCTCCTCCGGCCCGAACGGCGCCCGCCCCCTGTCGCGGAACAGGCTCACCACGCCCCACGTCCGCCGGCCGGCGCGCAGGACCGCGCGCAGTTCCTCGTTCTGCGCCTGCCAGGGGCGGCTGCTCCCGTGCCGCCGGCTGGCCACGGCCACCTCGGCGCGGGCCAGGTCGCGGAAGGCGAAGGGGCTCTCCTCCAGGATCTCGCTCTCCCAGTAGGCCGCGCAGTGCTCGCCGCCGCCGAGGTTCTCCACCCGCATCGGGGCGGTGACCAGCCCGGTCTCGGGGTCGGTCGCCGACCACACCGCGGCGTCGAAGGCCACGACCCGCCGTAGCCGCGCCGAGGTGACGGCGAACAGCTCGTCGGCGTGTTCCGCCCGTTCCGCGCGAGCCAGCATGTCGGTACGGCGCCGCCGTACCGCGGAAGGAGAACCCACGCCCCCACCCTGCCCGTTCACGGGCGGAGGTGCGCATCCCCCAGATGAGGGATGGGCCCGGGGGCGGGGCGGCGGCCAGCATCTCCCCCATGAGAATCGCCATCGTCGGAGGCGGGGCCGCCGCGGTCGCCCTGCTCGACTCCCTCGCCCGGCTCGACGCGCGGCCCGCCTCCGTCACCGTGTTCGAGCCGTCGGCGCGGCTGTGGAGCGGGCGGGCGTACGGGCCCGACCTCGACGCCGTGCGGGTGAACGCGCCGCCCGTGATCATGTCGATCCGCCACGGCGACCAGGGGCACTACGCGCGCTGGCTCGGCGAGCGGGCGGCGGCGCACCTGGACGAGCGGCTCGGCGCGCCGCTGGTACCGCGCGCCCTGTACGGCGAGTACCTCCACGAGGTCGCCACCGCGGCGGCGGCGCGGCTGCCGGTGGACGTCCGCCGCGACCGGGTGACCGGCGTCTCGCGGCGCGGCGCGGAGCTGGTGGTGCGCACGTCCGGCGGCCACGAGCGGGCGGTGGACCGGATGGTGCTGTGCGTCGGCAGCGGGACTCCGCACGATCTCTTCGGCCTGGCGGGCACGCCCGGCTACGTCCCCGATCCCTACCCGCTCGCCCGCACCGTGCGGGAGGTGCCACGCGACGGCGCGGTCGCGGTGATCGGCAGCGGGCTGACCGCGGTCGACGTGGTGGTCGCGCTCGCGTCGGCGGGCCACGCGGGCCCCATCACCCTGATGTCGCGCAGCGGCGTCCTGCCCCACGTGTGGCAGCGGCCGGTCCGCCACGAGCCGCGGCACCTGACGGCGGACCGTCTGCGCGAGGTCCGCACGACCGGCGACGTGGCCCGGCTGGTCCGCGCGGAGCTGGACGAGCTGGGCGAGGACTTCGACGCCTTCGCCGCCGACCTGCTGGCCACCCCGCTCGACGATCCGGTCGTACGGCTGCGCCGCCAGCTCGCCGCGATCGACGCCCCGGAGCTGGGCCGCCGGATCGTGCAGCAGGCGGCGCACACGCTCGGCCCGCTGGCCTGGAGCGTTCTGGAGGACCGCGACCGGCTGACCGGTGCGCACCACCGCACGGCCGTCAGCGTCAGCTCGCCGATGGTGCCGGTGAACGCCGTCCGGCTCGACCGCTTGCTGGCGGCCGGGCAGCTCACGCTCGCCCGCGGCCCCCGCGCGATCGTGCCGTCGCACCCGGGCTTCCACATCACGACCACCGGCGCCGACCGGCATGCCGACATCGTGGTCAACGCGGTCAACCCGCCGCCGCACGCGGTGCCCGAGGCGGCCGCGTCCCTGGTCGCCTCGCTGCTGGCCGAGGACCTGGCGGCCACGGGCCCCGGGGGCGGGCTGGAAACGCCGGCCGGCACTCCGCTGCACGTCGTCGGCGATCTGGCGGCGGGCGGGACGTTCGTGACGTCGAGCATCCCGGCGGTCGCCGCCCAGGCCGCCGCCACCGCCCAGGCCCTGATCGGTCAGTAGCCGGCGGCCCGGCCGATCCTGCGCGGGTCGGCGACGCCGTCCGCGACATCTGCCGATGGGTCAGGGAGGATCTCGACGTAGCCCTCGGCGCCGTTCACCCGGATGAGCTGCCCGTCCTTGATCCGGCTGGTGGCCCCCTCGACACCGGCGACCGCGGGCAGCCCGTACTCGCGGGCCACCACCGCGCCGTGCGTCATCACCCCGCCGACCTCCATGACGACGCCCTTGACCGAGACGAACAGCGGGGACCAGCTCGGGTCGGTGAACACCGTGACGAGGATGTCCCCCTCGCGCACGTCGGCCTCGGCGATGTTCAGGATGACCCGCGCCCGGCCCTCGACGACGCCCGACGACACGGCGATGCCCGCCAGCGCCCCGTCCGGCAGGCCGCCCGCGTCGTACTCGCCGCTGATCACCTCGCCCTCGGAGGTGATCACCCTCGGCGGCGTGAGCTTCCCGAACGTCTCGTGCTCTTCCCGCCGCCGCTCGATGAGGGCCGGGTCGAGGCCGCCGGTGCGGACGGCGTCCCTGAACTCCTCGATGGACAGGTAGTACACGTCCTCGGGCGCCCTGATGACCCCACGCGCGACCAGCTTGGCCGCCTCGTCCATGAGCGCCCGCTTGTAGATCTCGTAGCGCAGCAGCAGCGAGTGCTTGGAGTATTCGCGGTAGCCGATGAAGTGCCGGATCAGGCTCATCTTCCTGGCCGCCTTCCTCGCCTTGCGCGCGCCGCCGGGCAGCTTCCGCAGGCGGTCGAGCAGGTCGGTCATGGCGCGTTCCGCCTCGGCGCGGCCCCGCTCCGCCTTGCGGCGGCGCTCGCCGGGCGGGAAGTTCCTGACGCCGCTGAGCAGGAGCGGGACGAGCAGCGTCGGGTCCTCGCTCCAGCGGGTCCTGGTGAGGTCGATGTCGCCCGCGCAGTGCATGCCGTACCTGCGCAGATAGTCCTTGATCGCGGCCTGTACGGCGGAGCCGCCCGCGAAGGCGGCCAGCCCGTCGAAGAACGTCTCGCGCCCGGCCGTCTCCAGGTAGCGCACGATGTCCGGGTGCCCGCGCACCACGTCGGCGACGTCCAGCAGGTCCAGTCCCATGGCGGCCACCACGTTGTGGTCGGCGGACTGGGCGACGGCGTCGGCGGCGTTGGACACGCCCAGCCAGGCCTTCATGTGCTTGTTGACCCAGTTCACCGACTGGATGCCGAGGAAGGCCGCCGCCACGCTGCGCGGGTCGAAGGTCAGCTCGGCCAGCACCTCGTGGTCGGCTTCGATGCGGGCGAACAGGTCCTCGCCCGACGCCCCGTCGATCTCGCGCCGCAGCCGCTCCACCGTCTCCTCGGTGTGCGCGATGAGCGCGGGCACGACGCCGGGATCGTCCTCGCGGGCCAGCTTGAGGTACTGCCTGACGATCGGCAGCGGGCCGCCCGCGCCGAAGTCCAGCATGGAGGTCCTGCCGCGCGCCAGTGAGGCGGCGAAGTCCTTGCGCTTCAGCACGGCGCGCAGGGCGTCGGCCATCAGCACGTCGACCTGGTCCAGGCTCTTGAGCGTCGCGGGCCTGGCCCAGAACGAGGTGAGCTCGGCTGAGACGTCCTTGTAGAAGCGGTTGCCGGCCACGACACCCGCCGTACGGCCCAGCTTGTCGTGCAGCAGCGCGAAGAACGACAGCCCCAGCGGCGCGAAGGCGTCGGTCATCATCTGCCGGTGCCCGTAGGAGATGTAGACGTGGTTCTTGCCGTCGGCGGCGGGCGGCACGGGGTAGAGCGTGGTGATCGGCCGGCTCTGCAGGATGTGGAACTCACCGTCGCGCAGCGCCCACTCGATGTCCTGGGGCGCGCCGAAGTGCGCCTCGATCGTCCGCCCCAGGGCTTCGAGCCGCAGGATCCGCGCGTCGTCGAGCGTCTGCGCGTGCTGCCTGGCGGGTTCGACCGGGCGTTCCTCCGTGCCGCCGTCGGGCCGGGCGCGCAGTTCCTTCGTCTGCACGGCGATCTTCGTGTCGATGATCCGGCCGGATCTGACCCGGTAGTTGTCGGCGTTGACCAGCCCGGAGACGAACGCCTCCCCCAGCCCGAACCCGGCGTCGATCGAGACGACCGCGCGGTTGGCGGAGACCGGGTCGGCGGTGAACATGATGCCCGCCGCCTCGGGGAAGACCATCTCCTGGACGACCACCGCCAGGCGGACCGCCCGGTGGTCGAAGCCGTTCCTGACGCGGTACGCGCTCGCGCGGTCGGTGAACAGCGACGCCCAGCACCGCCGGACGGCGTCGATCACCGCGTCGGCGCCGCGCACGTTCAGGTAGGTGTCCTGCTGGCCGGCGAAGGAACTGGACGGCAGGTCCTCGGCCGTGGCGCTGGAACGCACCGCGCAGGGCACGTTCTCGCCACCCATCCGGCCGAGGCGGGCGACGATGTCGTACCGGATCCGCTCGGGGACGGGCAGGTGCTCGATGGCGGCGCGCAGGCGGGCGCACGCGGCGGCGAGGCCCTCGCGGTCGTCGGCGCGCAGCCCGGACAGCGCGTCGATCAGCGCGCCGATCGACGGCTCGCGCTCCACGACGTCCAGGTAGGCGTCGGTGGTGACGCAGAAGCCGTCCGGCACGCGGACCCCGGGGACGGACGACAGCTCGCCGAGGTTGGCGCCCTTGCCTCCGGCCAGGCCGATCCGGGTCTTGTCGATGTCGTGGAAGCCGAGCACGTAAGCACTCATGACCGTTTCCTGTCTCTCTCGGGATAGCCTGTTACGATACAGTACAGCTCTGTATTGTAACTAGGCACTATGCTCCCGCCCGAGGAGGTACCTGGACATGACCGACACCGCGCACACCTCGCGCTCCCCCGGGCGGCCCCGCAGCCAGAAGGTGGACGCGGACGTGCTCGCGGCCGCCCTCGACCTGCTGATCGAGCGCGGCGCCGCCGACACCAGCATCGAGCGGGTCGCCCAGCGCGCCGGGGTGACGCGGGCCACCGTCTACCGCAGATTCCCCGACAAGACGACGCTGCTGATCCAGGCCATCGAGTCCGCGCACCAGGACCACGATCCCGAGGCGCTGGAGTGGCCGGACACCGAGCACATGCTCGACGACTGGGCGCGCTACCTGAGCGAGCCCCGCAACCGCCGCATGCTGCGCCGGCTCTATGGCGCGGTGGACGACTACCCCGAGCTGCTGCTGGCGTACCGGAACTCACACGGCGGGCGGCGCGCGGCGGCCGAGCACGCGGCACTGCTGCGCACCCGCGAACTCGGGCGGCTGCCGCCCGAGCGGGACGTCCCGGTCGTCCTGGAGATGCTCAACGGAGCGATACTCCACCACCTCGGCGCCTACCCCGACACCCAGCCCCCCGAGGCCGTCAAGGCCTACTTCCTCGCACTGCTCCGCCAGGTGGGCTACCGACCGGCCTAGGCAGCCGAATGCCTGGCCGGCGACATCGACCGGCGCCCGGCGAGAGTCCGAGAACTCGGTCCAATCCGCCCCATGTCGAACACCTGTTCCTATATAATGATCGCATGGAGCTGAAACCGAAGGGTTTGCCCGATCTGTGGCGTCCGCCGATCGTGGAGTACGCGGAGGCGATGTTTCCGGTGGCCGACAGCGGCGAGGCGCGCTACCTGCTCGCCTGGGGCGACGACCGCGACGGCGAGCGCTGGGGCTATCTGCTGTGGCGGCCGCAGACGCTCGACACCCACGAGGGCGTACGGCACAGCGGCCACGTGCGCTGGGTGCACTGGCAGGACATCCGCCCGGTGGCGGGGGAAGACTACGAGACCGTCCCGGTGTGCGATCCCATCTGACCGCTGAGGGGCTGTCGATTCTCCGGGTGCTCACGCGTCATGAGGCGTGAGCACGCATCGGAGAAAGGCAGAACCATGACCGACATCCAGGCGGCCATCGCCGCCGAGCGCCGCGACCTGGCCGCCCTCCTCGCCGGGCTGACCCCCGAGCAGTGGCAGACGCCCTCGCTGTGCGCGGGCTGGCGGGTACGCGAGGTCGCCGCCCACCTGTCGATGGCCTTCAGGTATTCCACGCCACGAGTCGTCCTGTCCATCCTGCGTGCCCGCGGCGACTTCCACCGGGCCTGCGACCGTCTGGCCAGGCGCGACGCCGCGGCCATGGACACCGGGCGACTCGTGGCGGCCCTGAGCGACAACGCCGGGCACCCCTGGACCCCGCCGGGCGGCGGGCCCGCGGAGGCGCTGCGCCATGACGTGATCCACGGGCTCGACATCACGCTCCCGCTCGGGCTGGACAGGAAGGTCCCGCCGGATCGCCTCCTGCCGGCGATGCCCGCCGACCTGACGGCCAAGAGCGTCGCGTTCTTCGGCGCCGACCTCGACGGGGTCCGCTTCGCCGCCGACGACCTCGACTGGAGCGCCGGCACGGGCGACCTGGTCAGCGGCCAGGCCCAGGACATCCTGCTGGCCGTCACCGGCAGGAAACTGCCCGCCGGGCGGCTGTCCGGAGCCGCGGCCGCCCGTTTCGCCGGCTCATGACCACGGTCAGGTCAGCGGGCCGGTCGCCTTCACCTGGACGCGGACGCTGTCGCCGGGCAGGTAGGAGATGGGGATCTCGGTGATGGCGGTGATGCGCGTGCCGGCGGGGTCGGCTCCGGCGCGTACCGCGGCGTCGACGGCGGCGCGCCTCGCGGCTTCGAGGCAGGCCTCGCGGCCGCCGTCGGAGAACTGGTAGGTCCGGTCCAGCGTCCCGGACGCCTCGGCGATGGCGGCGCCGATGGCGTTGGCGACCGCCGCGTACTCGTGGCGGTGCACGACGCTGACGCCCGGGATCTCGTCCGGGATCAGGTGCGCGCCGCCGCCGACGGCGACCAGCGGCAGGTCGGAGCGGGCCACCTTGATGCGGTCGGCCAGCCTGCCGATCCGCTCGTCCACCCAGGACAGGGCCTGGTCGACGAGCGGGCGGGACACGTCGGCGGCGCGGCCCGGCTCGCCCGCCGTCAGGCGTCCGGCCAGGACCGACACGTCGGTGAGGGTGAGCGTGTCGCCGCCGAAGACGCGGGCGCGTTCGGTCAGCCGGTGCGCGACGCTGTCCGGCCCGATCCGCAGGTCCTCGTCCGCGTAGACCACCGTTCCGCCGCCGAGGCCGACGGAGATGAGGTCGGGCATGCGGTAGTTCGTCCGTACGCCGCCGATCTCGACCGGGAGGGCCGACTCGCGCGGGAAGCCGTTGACGAGCATGCCGACGTCGGTGGAGGTGCCGCCGACGTCCATGATGATCGCGTCGGCCAGCCCGGACAGGTGGGCGGCGCCGCGCATGGAGTTCGTCGGGCCGGACCCGATCGTCATGACCGGCCGGCGTGCCGCCTCCGCCGCGCTCAGCAGCGTGCCGTCGTTCTGCGTCATGTAGATCTCCGCCCGCAGGCGGTGCGCGGACAGCGCCTGTTCGAGGCCGGTCACCACCTCCGCGCCGACGAAGCGCAGCGCCGCGTTGAGCGTCGCGGAGTTCTCGCGTTCGAGCAGGCCGAGGCCGCCGATCTGGTGTCCCAGGGTGACGGGGAAGTTCTGGCCGAGTTCTTCTGCGAGGATCTGCCCGGCGCGGATCTCGTGCTCGGGGTTGGCCGGGGAGTGCACGCCGGTCAGCGCGATGGCGTCTACGGTGGTGCCGCAGGCCTTGGCGAAGGCGCGCACGGCGTCCTCGTCGAGGGGGCCCATCGGGCTGCCGTCGAACTCGTGGCCCCCGCGCACGACCGCGCTGTACGCGCACACCAGCTCGGCCAGGTCCCGCGGCCAGTCCGCCAGCGGCGAGATCGACATCGTGGCCGGGGCGCCGATGCGCAGCACGCCGACCCTGGCCAGGTTGTTTCTGGCGATGAGCGCGTTGACCGGGTGGGTGGTGCCGAGCATCACGTGGCTGACGTCGGCGGGCCGTACCCGGGCGAGCACGGCGGAAAGGCCCGTCCCGATGCCGTCGAAGAGCGTCGCGGTCGTCGGGGTCTTGTGCCACGTCACGACCTGCCCGGCGGGGTCGATGGCGACGACGTCGGTGTTGGTGCCGCCGACGTCGATGCCGATGCGGATGGTCGTCATCGGGTCCCTCCGATGGGCACGAAGTCGAGGTCGTAGCCGAACGCGCGCGGCCCGGCCAGCGCAAGCCCCTCCGGCGTGTGCCACTGCGGCAGCGCCGGCATCGCGATCACGTGCAGCCGCTGGCCGTAGGCGACCGCCTCGGTGGTCATGGCGGTGCCGGTCTCGGTGTCGAGCAGCGTGATGAGGTCGGGAACCATGGCCTTCGGCTCGCCGTCCTCGAAGGCGATCAGATTCTCGTTCTGCACCTCCACGCGCATGGCGCGGCCGGGGTCGTCGAGGTGGGTCAGCGTGATCGTGCCGCGGGCCCAGCCGCCGGTGGTGCGGCGTTCGATGTCGGCCACCTTGCCGGTGAACAGGATCTCGGCCTCGCAGAACCGCAGAAACTCCGCGTACGCCCCCGCCCTGCCCTCCTGGATCGCCCGGATCCTGCGCCCGATCTCCAGGCAGTAGGTCAGCGAGCCGTTCGCACCGAACCGCGCGCACTCGCCGGCGGTGACGGCATAGGCGCTGACCACCGCGAGCATCCCCATCTGCGCCACGCACGAGCGGGCCAGCTTCTCGCCGGTGGCGTTGTCGACGGAGTCGAAGAACACGTAGTTGCCCATGGAGTCGGCCATGGTCATCGGCGTGGAGGAGAGCCCGGCGAGGGTGAACAGGCTCATCTCGATCTGCGGGAACGCGCGCCTGATCGCGTCGGCGTCCACGCAGGGCAGCCCCAGCTCGGCGGCGACCACGAGCGGGAACAACGAGTTCAGGCCGCCGTTCTCCAGCGGTAACACCGCCACGCCCGTGCGGCCGAGGTGGCTTTCCAGGGCTCTGAGGACCCGGCCGGCCTCGTTGCCGTTCGGGAACTTCTCCACGACCACCGTGGGCGCCCCGACCATGCAGATCGGCAGGAGCAGGCCGTCCGGGTCGAGGTCGGCGGCGTTGACGATCTCGATGGGGCCGTGCTTGGCGATGGCCTCGCGCAGCATGATCTTCGCGATGTAGGGGTCACCGCCTCCGCCGGTGCCCAGGACGACCGCGCCAAGCGCGAGGTCCTCGACGTCGTCGAGCGTGATGCTGTTCACGAACCCACCTCCTGATGGTTCATCCGTCGATCTCCACTTCGGCTTCGATCTCCACGGGAATGCCGAACGGGAGCGAAGCGACTCCCACGGCCGAGCGCGCGTGCGACGCGCTCTCCTCCGGCCACAGCTGGTGAACCAGGTCGGAGAAGCCGTTGATCACCGCGGGCATGCGGGTGAAGCCCGGTGCCGCGTTGACCATGCCGAACACCCGCAGCCAGGCCGTCACCCTGTCCAGGTCGCCGAGGGCCGCGCGCAGGCTGGTGACCATGTGCAGCCCGGTCGCCCTGGCCGCCGCGTAGCCCTCCTCGACGCTCACCTCGGCGCCGACCCGCCCGGCCGGGCCGTCCACCGACCAGTCGGGCAGCAGCGGCCCGTGGCCGGACAGATAGGCCCGGTTCCCCCGCACCCGCACCGACGGGAAGGGCAGCCGCAGCCCGTCCGGCGGGATGAGCGGCGCGGGCAGGACGAGGCCGAGTTCCCTGATGCGTTCCTCGACGCCCATCCCGCTCACACCCCCTGCGCGCGGGTACGGCGCAGCGCCTGCTCGGCGAACTCGGCCACGTACCGCGACATCCAGCCGGTGAAGGCGGCCTGGTCCGTCATGGCCAGCATGCGGTGGGCGGCGAAGTCGGCCCGCGCCCGCCGCAGGAAGTCGTCGTCGTGATCGGCCATGATCCCCATGAGCCGGTCGGCCGCGTCGAGCATGCGGAACGCCGACAGCAGCCTGGTCTCGTCCAGGGCGAGCGGCGCGCTGCAGACCAGCACCGTGACGGTCTCGTAGAGGGCGCGGTCCAGCTCCTCGCCGGCCGCGGTCATCGCGTGCCGTCCTCGAACGCGGCGCCGAAGGCGTTGTGATGCAGCCCCGAGCTGAATCCGCGCACCGCGGGCGAGGCCGTCTCCTTTGTGACGTAGCCGACGGCGACCGTCACATCGGGGCGGATGTGCGCGGGCAGTCCGAACAGGGCGCGGACCGCCTCGTCCGCCCAGCTGGTGACGGTGCAGATGCCCAGGTCCAGCGTCTGCGCCATGAGCGCGAGGTGCGCGCAGGCCGCGCCGGAGTCCAGGCGGCTGACGTGCTCGACCATGCGCGGGCCGCCGGTCGTGCCGGCCTGGTCGAGGTCGGTGCACAGAGCGAGCATGGCCGGGGCGTTGTTCAGGAACCCCGGCAGCACCTGCCGCGCGGTGGCCAGCAGCGCCGGATCGTCGGCGACGACCACGTGGCGTACGCCCGAGCGGGCCTGCTGGGCGCGGGCCGCCGCCCAGGCCATCCGGCCCAGGACCTCGGCGGGCACCGGGCGGTCCTCGAAGATCCGGTGCATACGGCGGCGCCGCATGCCGTCGGCGACGTCGAGTGGCTTGGCATCGATCATGTGCGCTCCCTGGGGGGTTCGGGAAGGTTGTGCCTGACCCTAAGCCGGGCCGGACAAAAGGGATATGTGCGATAGCACATCTCAAATACGCATCTTGTGCACATCGCACATCGGGGACTACCGTGCGGCTGATGACGGTGGTCCGCGAACTCCTGCTCAGGCCCGACATCGGCCGGGCCGTCACGGTGCTCTGCGACGCCGGGCACTCCCGCGACATCGCGCAGGTCACGCTCATCGAGGACATGCGCGCCATCCCGCCCGCCCGCCACGGCCAGGCCGGGGTCTGCACCGGCAGGGTCTCCGACGAGATCAACCCCGACCTGCTGGACGTCGCGGTGCGCTTCGCCGCCGGCGCGAACGTGGCCGCGCTCGCCCTGGTCGGGCTGCCCCCCGACCGGCCGCTGCCGCTGACGGTCAGCAGGCTGGCCGAGCGGCGCGAGCTCACGCTGCTGTCGGTGGAGCGGGGCACGGACCTGGCGCGGCTCGTGATCGCGATCGAGCAGGAGCTCACCCTCGGGCCGATGCGCACGATCTCCCGGGCGGCCGCCGCGCTGACCGCCCTGGACCGCGCCGAACCCGGGCCGGACCCGATCGGCGAACTGGCCGCGCTGGCCGGGCGCGAACTCGGCCTGCCCGTCACCGTCGAGCAGCGCCCCGACGGCGAGGGGGCGCCGGTGACGGTCGCCGGGGCGGTGCGGGCGCGGCTGCGGTGCGCGCCGGCCGGGGACGCCTCCGACGCGGTCGTCCAGCT
Source organism: Nonomuraea sp. NPDC059007 (assembly GCF_042740555.1). Classification (NCBI taxonomy): domain Bacteria; kingdom Bacillati; phylum Actinomycetota; class Actinomycetes; order Streptosporangiales; family Streptosporangiaceae; genus Nonomuraea; species Nonomuraea sp. NPDC059007. Next base: position 186,613 of record NZ_JBHYJD010000008.1, read on the forward strand.
CGTGCTGCACCGGGCCGCCTCGCTGGCCGGGCACACGATCGAGCAGGCCCGCCGTACCTCGGAAGGACCGGCCGCGTCGCGGGCGGCACTGCTGGCGGAGCTGCTGCTGAGCGCGCCCGAGGACGCCGGGCCGCTGCTGGCCAGAACGCGGCGGGCGGGCTTCGTCGTCGACGGCTGGCACACCGTGATCCACATCGAGCTGGACAACCTCGACAGCCTCACCGGCGGCGAGGCGGCGCGCCACGAACTCACGGTCGAGGCCCGCCGCCTGGCGCTGCAGGCCGCCTTGAACGACGGCGCGGACTGGCAGCGCGCCGACGCCGGCAGCGCGCTCACGCTGGTGCGGACCGACCGGTCCGAACCCGCCGCCACCCAGCCGAAGGCGCTCGCCCGCACCGCGAGCGCCGTCCTCGCCAGGCTCAAGGAGCAGTTCGCCGGCCTGCGCCTGTACTGCGGCGTCGGCGGCTCCTACCAGGGGCTCGAAGGCCTGCAGACCTCCGCGACCGAGGCCCGCGCCGGCGGGGCGGCCGCGCGTACCGCCCGCCACCAGGACCGTCCGCTCGCCTTCCGCGACCTCGGGTTCCGGCGCGTGCTGCTGCAGTGGTACGCCATGAACAGCTCGCGCGTCGTCGTCGACCGCCTGCTGGCCCCGCTCGACGAGCTCGGCCCGCGGCGCAAGGACGAGGCCATCCGCACGCTCCAGGCCTTCCTCGACCACCCGGGCTCACCCCGCGACGCGGCGGCGGCGCTCGGCGTGCACCGCAACACCGTCGCCAACCGGGTCAAGAGGCTGCTCGACCTGCTCGACATGGACGGCGACAACGCCGACCACCGCCTCCTGCTGCAACTGGCCTGCCGCGTGGCCGCCAGAGCGAGCCTGGAATAAAGGGTTCGCGAGCCCGATAGCCTCGGGGTCCGGGGGCCGGACGCACGGAAGGTCGGTATGAGATGACGGCGGAGAAGCTCGGGGATCTGGCGGAACGTTTCTGGGGGTGGCGGGTCGCGGCCGCTCCCGACTCCGGCGACGACATCACGAGGGTCGAGCGTCCGCCCGGCTGGGTGCCGGACTGGTCGGCGGCGGCCGTGGCGGCCCGGCGGGACACGTGGCGTTCCTTCGACGCGGAGCTGCGCGCGCTCGACCTCGACGGGGCGCCCGTCGCGGTCGGGGTCGACGCCCGGCTGCTGGGGTCGGCGCTGGCCCGGGTGAGATGGGAGCTGGACGTCCTGCGGGCCTGGCAGCGCAACCCCTGCTTCTACCTGGACCAGGCGTTGGTGGCCGTCTACAACCAGCTCCTGCCGGCGCCGCCGTTCACCGTGACGCGGGCCGCCTCCATCCTCGCCGCGCTGGACGCCGTCCCCTCGGTGCTGGCCCAGGGCCGGGAGAACCTGGCGGGCCACGCCGCGGCGCCGTTCGCCCGCTCGGCGCTGACGCTGCTGGAGAACGCGGGCCCGTCCCTGAGCACCGCGATGTCCGCCCTCGCACCGCTCCTGCCGGACGGCGCGCGGCTGAGCGAGACGACGCGGGCGGCCGTGCGCGCGCTCGACGACTTCGCCGCCTGGCTGCGCGAGCACCTGCCCGCCTTCCACGACCGCACCGCCGTCGGGCCCGGCGCGCTGGCCTTCTTCCTGCACGAGGTCGCGCTCCTGCCGTACGGCGCGCGGCAGGTGCGGGCCATGGGGCGCCAGGAATGGGACCGGGCCGAGGCGCTGGAGGCCGCGCTCCAGCACCGTCACCGCGAGGTCCCCGGCCCCGCCCTGCCCGCCGGCACCGCCGCCCTGGCCGAGACGGAGGCGGCGGACGAGCTGGCGTTGCGGGCCTTTTACACGGACTCGGGCCTGCTGAGCCAGCCCGCCACCCTGCGCCGCTACCTCTTCGCCGAAATGCCCGCCTACCTGGCACCGCTGTCGTGGCTCGGCGTACCGCACGAGATCGGCGTCGAGTCGCGTCCCGGCGCCGACGCGATCAGATACGTCGAGCCGCCCCGGCCGGACCTGCCGTACTTCGAGCTGGCCGCCGCCCGCGACCCGCGCGTCCAGCTCGCCCACGAGGGCGTCCACGCCCAGCAACTGGCGCTGTCGTGGCACCACCCCGATCCGGTACGCCGCCGCTACTACGACTCGGCGCCCAACGAGGGCATCGCCTTCTACCACGAGGAGCTCATGCTGCAGGCGGGGCTGTTCGACGGCTCCCCGCACAGCGCCGTGTTCGTGGCCAACGCCATGCGGCTGCGGGCGCTGCGGGTGGAGGTGGACGTCGCGCTGGCGCTCGGAGATCTCACGCTGGACCAGGCCGCCGACGTCCTGGCCGACGCGGTGCCGATGGACAGGGCCACGGCGTGGGAGGAGGCCGTGTTCTTCGCGGGCAACCCCGGGCAGGGGCTGAGCTATCAGATCGGCAAGCTGCAGGTGCTCGACCTGCTGGCCGTCACCCGCCGCAGCCGGGGCGCGGCGTTCGATCTCGGCGCCTTCCACGACCGGCTCTGGCTGGAGGGCAACGTGCCGCTGTCGCTCCAGCGGTGGGAGACGCTCGGCCTCACCGACCATATCGAGGAGGCCGATCGGCTGGCGGAGCAAGGGTAGCGGGGCCTCAGGGCCGGGACGGATGTCGCCATGAATTGGGGCCCTTCGGACGTCGTGCGGGTCTGGGACGCGCGCGCCGACCACTATCTGCGCCTGTTCCGCCACGAGCTGGCGGGCAAGCCCTTCGACCTGGAGGTCCTGGACGCGTTCGCCCAGCGGGTCGGCGACGGGGGCAGGGTGTGCGACGCGGGCTGCGGGCCCTGCGGTCACGTGACCGCGCTGCTGGCCGCGCACGGTCTGGACGCCTTCGGCATCGATCTGTCGCCGCGTTGCGTGGAGCTGGCCGGAGGCGAGCAGCCCGGATGCCGGTTCGAGGTGATGGACCAGCGAGCCGTCCCGCCGGCGCTCGACGGCCTGGTGTCGTACTACTCCCTGCACGACCAGCCCAAGCGGGAACTGCCGAGCGCACTCGGCGCGTGGGCCGCGGCGATCCGTCCGGGCGGCCAGCTCCTCGTCGTCGCCAAGGAGGGGTACGGCGACGGCGTCATCGCCGATCCGCTCGGCGGCGAGCTGCGGGTCTACTGGGCCGAGTACACCGCGCCCGAGCTGCGTGCCGCGGCCGAGGCGGCCGGTTTCCTCGTGGACGACGTCACCGTCCGCGAGGCGTACGAGGACGAGATCCCCACCAGGCGGATCTACCTGTCCGCCACCCGTTCAGGCTCTTAGCGCTTCCAGGGCCTTGTCGGCGTGGACGGACATGCGGATCTCCGACTTGATCACCGCCAGCACGCGGAAGTCGGTGCCGATCACGAAGGTCTGGCGTCTGGTGGGCGCCAGGGCCAGCCCCCGCCGGACGCCGAACCTGCCGGTGACCGTCCCGTCCGGGTCGGACAGGAGCGGGTAGCCGAGCCGGTGCGTGTCGGTGAACTCCCGCTGCCGCGCCACCTCGTCGGTGCTCACGCCGACCGGCCGCGCCGACACCTGCGCGAACTCGGCCGCCAGGTCGCGGAAATGGCACGCCTCGCGCGTGCAGCCCGCGGTCATCGCCGCGGGGAAGAAGAAAAGCACCACGGGACCGTCCGCCAGCAGGTCCGACAGCCGGCGCGGCCGGCCCGTCTCGTCGGGAAGCTCGAAGTCCTCGACGAGGTCGCCCGTTCTCATGCGACGACCTTACGTCCCGCCGGCCGACCGGTACTCGGTGGGGGTCTGGTCGTGGGCCTGGCGGAAGGCGCGGTAGAAGCTGGAGCGGGTCTGGAAGCCGCTGGCGTGCGCGATCCGGTCCACGCCCCAGTCGGTGCCGGACAGCAGGCGGCGGGCGTGGGCGAGGCGGAGCTGGGTGACGTACTGCCAGACGGGCATGCCGAGCGCCTGCTTGAAGGCCAGGGCCGCGTAGGTGGGGTGGACTCCGGCCGCCTGCGCGATCTCCTCCACGGTGAGGTCGCCGGTGTAGCCGCGGGCGATGACGGCGAGCATGCGTTCGGCCGAGCGGGCCTCCACGGCGCCGGTGGCCGCTCGCCTGCCGGTCGCCAGGCGGGCGAGCCTGGCGTGGAGCTCCAGCAGGCAGATCTCGGCCTCGCCGGCCACCGGGCGGCGGCCCAGGCGCAGCTCCTCCTCCCAGCGGCGCATGAGGAAGCGGTCGTGGGCGGATTCGCGGGCGGTGCCGTACAGGAAATGGCCCTGCAGGAGGCGGTCGAGGGCGCTCTGCAGGGCGGGCTGGCCGATGACGGCGCTCAGCGGGACGGTCACCCAGAGGAAGTCGACGTCGCGCTCGGACACCAGCCGGTGCGGGTAGCCGCCCCAGAAGACGGCGAGCCTGCCGCGCGGCAGGTCCACCGCGCCCGCCGCGGTGGTGTAGCGGGCGGTGCCGGACAGGACGAGGTTGAACTCCAGCTCGGGGTGGATGTGGGAACGCGGCATCGGTCCCGAGGTCACGTGGAAGGCCCGCAGGCCGATCACCTGGGCGAGGGGCACGACCTTGAGAATACGCGACTCCTTGCCGATGTCGCGTGGATGCCCGGCGGGGGTGCGGCGCAGGAGGGTGGAGACCACACCCCTTGATGCGGAGGTAGGCACCATGTCCGAGCTCGACGACTTCATGTTCGACCTCAACGGCTACCTGATCCTGGAGAACGCGGTCGATCAGGACCTGCTGGCGCGGCTCAACGCCGAGTTCGACGCCTTTCCGCGCGATCTGGCCCGCGGCGAGTGGTACCGGGGCGGGCAGCGGCGCGACTACACCCCGGAGACCGGGTTCGAGCTGCACCAGGCGGTGGCGGCGGGGCGGCCGTTCGAGGAGCTGATCGACCATCCGAGCTGGTTCGAGCTGGTCAAGCACTACGCGGGCGAGGAGGACAGCTACATCCCCGGCGTCTTCATCGACGAGACGATCGCCTCGATCAGGGAGTCGGGCGGGCACCATCCCGTGCACTCCGGCGGCTACCGTACGGCGCTGCGCTGCGGCTACCGCTACGACCACGGCGTCTTCCGCTGCGGCCAGGTCAACATCATCCTCGCGCTCACCGACATCGGGCCGGGCGACGGCGCGACGATGGTGGTGCCCGGCTCGCACAAGTCGAACTTCAGGCATCCGCTGGCCGGCGACTACGCGCGCGGCGACCGGATGGACACCCTGCCCGGCGCGATCCCGGCCTACCTCAACAAGGGCGACGCGCTGCTCTTCGTCGACGGGCTGATGCACGGCGGCTCCACCCGGACGAACCCGGGTGAGCGCCGCGTCCTCATCTACCGCTACGGGCCCGTCTGGGCCGGCAGCCGCTACGGCTACGCCTACGACGACGCCTGGCTGAAGGAGTTGCCGGAGCGGCGGCGCAGCGTGCTCTACCCTGTGCCGCGCGTCCACGTCGGCGACCCCTGCCCGGCCGAGCCCGGCGACCGCTGAGCGCCGGGGTCCACGTCGTCGGAGAACAGGTGGCGGTCGTGGTGGGCGACGGCGTACTCGATGGCGCCGAAGACCACGCACTCCTCCCCCAGCGTCGAGGCTCGGACCTCGGGCATGCGCATGCACACGCGTTCGAGGCGCTCGCGCAGCGGCGGCAGCAGGACGTCGGCCGAGCGGGAGAAGCCGCCGCCGAGCACGACGACCTCCGGGTCGAGCAGCAGCACCATGGCGGCGGTGCCGACGGCCAGGTCGTCGACGAAGCGTCCGACGCAGTCCAGGGCGACGGGGTCGCCGTCCCTGGCGGCCGCGAGCGTGTGTCCCGCCGCGTCCTCGGGCGGCACGTCGGCGGGTACGGCGGGGCAGGCGTGCAGGTGTTCCGGGGCGTCGTACCAGCGCGCCTCGGGCAGCATGGCGATCTCGCCGGCGGCGGCGCCGTAGCCACGGTGGAGTTTGCCGTCGATGATCAGGGCCGATCCCATGCGCCGCCCGATGTGCAGGAAGACGACGTCGCCGGCACCGCGCGCGGCCCCGCGCTTGGACTCGGCGAGTACGGCCAGCCTGCTGTCGTTCTCGATCAGCACCTCGCACGGGAACATGCGGCGCAGCTCGGCCGCCAGGTCCAGGCCGCGCCAGGCGGGGATGGCGGCGGAGAAGACGACGCGGCCCTCGGGGGTGACGACGCCGTTGGTGCCGACGGCCACGGTCCAGAGGTCGGTCATGCGCTTGCCGCTCAGCGCGAGGCAGCCGTCCACCGCGCGCTCTATGGCGGCCAGCCGGTCGGCGAGCGGGGCTTCGGGCAGGACGGGCTGCCGGGTCTCGGCCAGGACCTCGCCGTCGAGGTCGGCCAGCGCGGCGCGGACGTTGTGCGCGCCTATGTCGATGCCCACCAGGTAGCCGCTGTCGGCGCGGAAGCGGTAGCGCCGGGCGGGGCGGCCCATGCTGCCCGCGGTCGGCGGGACCTCGACGACCCAGCCGAGTTCGATGAGCTCGTCGACGACGTCTTTGGTGGAGGGTCTGGACAGGCCGGTCCGCTCGGCCAGGGCCGAGAGCGTGAGCGGCCCGGCCCCGCGCAGCTCGCGCAGGGCCGACAGCGAGTTGAGCTGTCTCAGCCGGGACAGGTCACCGCCGCGAAGGTTCGTCATCGTCCTCCCTAATGGAGCTTTCCTGGTTATGTGAGCAGTATGCCAGTGCGCACTTCGGCTCGTTTTCCTTGGTTTTCGCTACGAAATCGGCATTGACCGGCTGATTGCCACGGTGCTAGTAATGAAGCACTCCTTCGTAAGTAGCGAGAGGAAACAAGCCTGATGCCGTTCGCAGACGTCGGCGAGGTCAGCTGCGACCCCCGGAACGCGCTGGTCTTCGAACACGGCTGGCAGTCGTGGAGCCCGACAGGCGCCTACCGCCTGGACGACCGGCCGCCCCGTGCGGCCGACCCCACGATCCAGACCCTCTGCTACCGCCCCGAGACGCCCGCGCCCGCCGGCGTGTTCCAGGGCGAGGGCCTGCTCGCGATCGACCCCGGCGACGGTGGTCCCGTCGAGTTGTGGTCCGCGCCCGGCCCTCTGCAGGTGCCCTCGATCCGGGCCCGGCGCGAGCACGACCGGCTGGTCGTCTCCGCCGACGGCCCGGTACGGCACAGCCGTACCGCAAAGCCCTTGGCCCAGGCGCTGCGCGACTGGGCAGGCACGATCGCCATCGGGCACGCCCCCGAGTCGTTCCCCGCGGTGCCGCCCATGTGGTGCACCTGGTACGGCTACTGGGACAAGGTCACCGAGGCCGACGTCCTGGAGAACCTGGAGCTGGCCCGGCGGCACCGCGTGGACGCCGACATGTTCCTCATCGACGACGGCTACGAGGCCGGAATCGGCGACTGGCTGGACTTACGACCGGAGTTCGGCTCGCTGGAGCGCGCGGTCGGCGCGATCACCGACGCCGGCAAGCGGGCCGGGATCTGGGTCGCCCCCTTCCTGGCCGGCCACCGCAGCCGGATCTTCCGCGAGCACCCCGACTGGCTGATCCCCGGGGTGTCGGCCGGGCACATGTGGGACCAGGACCTCGCCGTCCTCGACGTCACCCACCCCGACGCCGCCGCCCACCTGGTCCACGTCTTCGAGCGGCTGGCCGCGATCGGCCTGACCCACTTCAAGCTCGACTACATCTACGCCGGCGCGCTCCCCGGCCGCCGCCACCAGGACGTGGACCCGATCGCCGCCTACCGCAGGGGCCTGGAGCTGATCCGCGAGGGCGCGGGACCCGGCGCCACCATCCACGGCTGCGGCGCCCCGATGCTGCCCAGCCTCGGCCTGGTCGACATCATGCGGGTCAGCCCCGACATCGCCCCCACGCTGCTGCCGAGGTCCGGCGACATCAGCCAGCCGTCGCAGCTCGGCGCCCGCCTGGCCGGGGCGGCCAGGGAGTTCCTGCACGCCCGCTGGTGGGTCAACGACCCCGACTGCCTCCTCGCCAGGCCCGAGATGGAGGCCCGCGAGGACTGGGCCGCCCACATCGCGGCCACCGGCGGGCTGCGCGGCTCCAGCGACCCGATCGCCGCCCTCGACGCGTGGGGGCTGGAGACGACCAGACGCCTGCTGGTCCCGACCAGGACGGATCCGTCGTGACGGCCGACGCGCGGCCCCTGTCGGCGGCGACCGGCCGGCGGCGCCGCGGGAAGGCCCGCCGCCGCTGGCACTCCCTGCACCCCTACGTGTTCGTCGCGCCGAGCCTGTTCGGCGTCGTCGCCTTCCTCCTGCTGCCCGTCCTCATCGTCTTCGGCCTCAGCCTGTTCGACTGGGAACTGCTGTCGGATCCGGTCTTCGTCGGCCTGGACAACTACGTCGCGATGGCGGCCGACGGCACGGTCTGGAGCTCGCTCGGCGTCACCGTCCTGTACGTCCTGCTGTGCATCCCGCTGCAGACGGTGCTCGCGCTGGCGCTGGCGATGCTGGTGAACCAGAAGCTCAAGGGGATCAAGTTCTTCCGCGCGCTGTTCGTGATCCCCTGGATCGCGACCCCGATGGTGCTCGGCCTGGTCTGGAGCTGGATCTTCGACCCGAGGGACGGCGCGATCAACCGGTTCCTGGAGGTGTTCGGCGTCACCGGGCCCGCCTGGCTGTCGGAGACGTCGCTGGCGCTGCCGGCGGTCGCCCTGGTGAGCGTCTGGCAGAACACCGGCTACAACATGCTGTTCTTCCTCGCCGGGCTGCAGGGGATCCCGCAGGAACTGCACGACGCGTCCTCCGTCGACGGGGCCACGCCGCGCCAGCGCTTCTTCCGGGTGACGCTGCCGTTGCTCAACCCCACGATGTTCTTCGTCATGGTGACCAACATGATCGGCGCCTTCCAGGCCTTCGACACGATCTACTCGATGACGGCGGGCGGGCCCAGCGAGTCCACGACGGTCTTCAACTACAAGATCTTCCACACCGCGTTCAGGGAGTTCGACTTCGGCTACGCGGCCACGCTGTCGATCCTGCTCTTCCTGATCATTCTGCTGGTGACGACGGCGCAGATCCGGTTCTTCAGCAAGCGCACCACCTACGACCTGAGCTGAGGCAGACCGTGAAGCGATTCCTCCTCTACGCCGTCCTCGTCATCGGCGCGTTCGTCTCCGTCTTCCCCTATCTGCTGGTCGTGCTGACCGCCTTCAAGGAGCGCGCCCAGCTCCACACCACCGCGCCGTGGCTGCCCGGCGACCCGATGACGACGGCCAACCTGGAGAAGCTGCTGGGCGGCGACTTCCCCTCCTTCATCCTGAACACGCTGCTCATGACGCTCGCGCTGACGGCCGGGCAACTGGTGTTCACCACGTTCGCCGCCTACGCGTTCGCCAGGCTCCGCTTCCGCGGCAGGGAGGTGCTGTTCTGGATGTTCGTCGCGACCATGATGGTGCCGGTCGCGGTGACGGTCATCCCGCTGTTCCTCATCATGCGTCAGCTCGACCTCATCAACACCTGGGGCGGGCTGCTGGTGCCGTACATCCTCGGCACGCCGTACGGGATCTTCCTCATGCGGCAGTTCTTCCGCGGCCTGCCCGCGGGGCTGGAGGAGGCCGCGCGCATCGACGGCGCGGGGCCTCTGACGATCCTGCTGCGGGTACTGCTGCCGCTGTGCAAGCCCGCGCTGGGCACGCTGGCGATCATCACCGTGATCTCCTCGTGGAACAGCTTCATGTGGCCGCTGATCATCACCAGCGGCGACGAGACCAAGGTCATCACCGTCGCCCTGGCGGCGCTCAAGGTGGGCATCGGGGTCGACTACACGGCGATCATGTCCGGCGGGCTGATCGCGCTGGTCCCCATGGTCGTGATCTTCATCTTCTTCCAGCGTTACATCGTCCGGTCGGTCGTGTTGACCGGGCTGAAGTGAAAGGCGTACCCCCCATGAAATCCCCCCGTCTCCGCCTCGCCCTGGCGGCGCTGACCCTGCTCCCGATCGCCGCCTGCGGCTCCGGAGGATCCTCCGACGCCGGCGGACCGGTGACGCTCACCTACCGCATCTGGGACGAGCAGCAGAAGGTCGGCTACGACAAGGTCATGGCCGCCTTCGAGAAGGCCAACCCGAACATCAAGGTCAAGATCGAGGTCCTGCCCTGGGACGACTACTGGACCAAGCTCACCGCCGACGCGGTCGCGGGCAGCGGTCCGGACGTGTTCTGGATGCAGGTCACCTACTTCCCCGAGTTCGCCACCAAGGGCGTGCTCGCCGACCTCGGCTCGCTCGGGCTGGACACCGCGAAGTACCACCCCAACGTCGTCGCCTCCAACACCTATGAGGGCAAGCTGTACGGCGTGCCCAAGGACTGGGGCATGCCCGGCGTCCTGTACAACAAGGACCTGTTCAAGAAGGCCGGCGTGGAGATGCCGGACAAGCTCACCTGGGCCCCCGACGGCTCCGGCACGCTGCTGGAGCTGGCCAGGAAGCTGACGGTGGACGAGGCCGGCAAGCACCCCGGCGAGAGCGGCTTCAACGCGGCCAAGACCAAGGTGTACGGCTTCGCCTCGGCCAACCACTCGCAGACCCAGTGGATGAACTGGATCGAGTCCAACGGCGGCAAGCTCATCGACAAGCCGTTCGGCAAGTACACCTTCAACGACGACGCCTCGGTCCAGGCGGTGCAGTTCGGCGTGGACCTGGTGAACAAGCACCAGGTCTCGCCGCCCGCGAGCCAGACGAACCCGCCCACCGGCACGGCCGCCGACATGTTCAAGGGCGGCCAGGTCGCCATGTACCCGGCCAACAATGCGCTGCTGCCGTTCGTGGCGCCCGAGGCGGCGTTCGAGATCGGCGTCGCGATGATGCCGGAGGGCCCCAAGGGCCGCTCGGCCAACATCAACGGCCTGGGCGAGGCGGTGTACGCCAAGTCGAAGCACCTGGAGGAGGCCAAGAAGCTCGCCGCCTACCTGGGCACCGAGGAGGCGCAGAAGTCGATGGCCGACCAGGGCTTCGCCTTCCCCGCGCTCAAGGGTGACGCGCTGGCGCAGGGTTACGTCGACTTCTGGAAGAACACGAAGAAGATCGACGTCACGCCGTACCTGGAGGAGTCCAAGGGCACGACGTTCAACATGCCGATCGTGACCGGCTGGACCGGCTTCGAGCAGAAGCTGAACTCCATCTTCAACGAGATCTACCTGGGCCGGCTCCCGGTGAAGCAGGGCCTCGACCAGGCCGTCACGGACGGCAACGCGACCATCAAGTAGGAGCCCCCATGATCACCCGGCGATCGTTGTTCGCCGGGGGCGCCGGCGTGGGCCTGACCGCCGCACTGGGGGACTCCCCGGTGCGCGCGGCGGCCCGGCGCGCCCCCTTATCCGATGTCTTCCGGCTGGGCGTCGCCTCGGGCGAGCCCGCGCCCGACGGCGTGGTCCTGTGGACCCGCCTGGCCATGGATCCGCTCGCGCTCGACGGTCTGGGCGGCATGCCGAACCGGCCGGTGCCGGTGTTGTGGCAGGTCGCCAAGGACGAGAACTTCCGGCGGGTGGTGCGCGCGGGAGCCGCGGTGGCCCGCCCGGAGGCGGCGCACAGCGTCCACGTCGAGTTACACGGGCTCGACCCCGGCGCCGACTACTTCTACCGCTTCCGGGCCGGCTCCGAGATCTCGCCGGCCGGCCGGACGGTCACCGCGCCCGCCCCGGGCACCCGTAGCCGGGCGCTGAACCTCTCCTTCACCTCCTGCGCCGACTACCAGACGGGCTGGTTCACCCCCTACAAGCGCATGGCCGAGGACCATCCCGACCTCATCGCCTTCCTCGGCGACTACTTCTACGAGTACGGCGACTACCGCGCCCCGGTGCGCGACCAGGCCGGCGGCGAGTGCCTCGACCTGGCCGGATACCGCCTGCGGCTGGCGCAGCACCGCGCCGACCCCGACCTGCGGGCGGCGCACGCGATCGCGCCCTGGACCGTGGTCTGGGACGACCACGAGGTGGACAACGGCTGGGCGGGCGACGTCCCCGAACAGCCGGAGCCGCCGTTCCTGCCGCGCCGGGCCGCGGCCTTCCAGGCCTACTACGAGAACATGCCGCTGCGCCGCGCCCAGCGCCCCGACGGCCCGGCGCTGCGGCTGTACCGCAGCATCCGCTGGGGCGCGGTGGCCAACCTGCACCTGCTCGACACCCGCCAGTACCGCGACCTGTACGCCTGCACCGGCCGGTCCGGGACCGTCGGCCCGGAGTGCGCGGAGCGGTTCGCGCCGGAGCGCACCATACTCGGCCCCCGGCAGGAGGCCTGGCTGCAGGGCGAGCTGCGCCGTTCCCGCGCCACCTGGGACCTGCTGGGCCAGCAGGTCTTCATGATGGAGATGGACTGGGTGAACGGCGAGGCCAAGGGCTGGTCCAACGAGGGCTGGGACGGCTACGTCGCCTCGCGGGACCGGCTGGCCGCCGCCATCGAGGACAACCGGCGCAACGGCGTCGTGCTCACCGGCGACGTGCACTCCCACTGGGCGGGCGAGATCAGGCGCGAGTCCAGGCCGGTGGCGGTCGAGCTGGTCACCACCTCGGTGACCTCGGCGGGCGACGGCCTGGACGAGTACCCCAACACCAAGCAACTCCTGGCGGAGAACCCGCACGTCAAGTTCTTCAACGGCCGGCGCGGCTACGTGCGCGCCAAGGTCACCACGAGCGAGATGCGGGTCGATTTCCGCTCGCTGCCCTACGTCACCCGGCCTGACGCCCCCGCCCACACCTCGGGCTCCTTCGTCATCGAACCCGGCAATCCCACCCTGAACCCGGCATGACCAGGTGGGTTGATTTTTTGTACTCACTCACCTAGCGTCGGGGCCATGATCTCTGTGGTCCTCGTGGCGGGCGCCTCGTCGGGCGTCGGGCTGGAGGCCGCGCGGGCGCTGGCCCGTCGCGGTCATCAGGTGTACGGCACCAGCCGCGCGGCGGACCGCGTGGACATCCCGGGCGTGAGCCCGCTCGCCCTGGAGGTCGGCGACGAAGGCTCCGTCCGCGCGTGTGTCGACCACGTCCTCGCCCGGCACGGGCGGCTCGACGCGCTGGTGTACAGCGTGGGCTTCTACGTCGCCGGGGCGGTGGAGGAGACCTCGGACGAACTGGCCCTGGCCCAGCTGGAGGCGTACCTGCTGGGCGCCCATCACCTGGTCCGCGCGGTGCTGCCCGCCATGCGCGAGCGGGGCGCGGGCAGGCTGGTGCTGATGAGCTCCACCGCGGCCGTCGCCGCCATCCCGTTCCACGCGATCTACTCCGCCAGCAAGGCCGCCCTGAACCACTACGCCGAGGCGCTGCGCTACGAGGTCGCGCCGTTCGGGGTGCGGGTGGCCTGCGTCGAGGCCACCAGCGTGCGTACCGGGGCGGCGGCCGCGATGCGCGAGAGCGACCCGATCCCCGGCTACGAACCGGCACGCACCCGGGTCATCGAACGCTTCCGGCGGCTGCAGCTCGACGGCCCGTCACCGGCGCCGGTGGCCGGCGGCATCGTCCGGGCCGTCGAGTCGCGCCGGATGCGCCCCGTCTACCGGGTCGGGGCGCAGGCCCGCATGCTGCCGTGGCTGCGCGCCTTACTCCCCTACCCGGTGTTCCAGCGGCTTTACGGCCGCTTCTTCCACCTCAGCCGCCCTGCGTGAGCCGGATCGAGGTGGGGTCGAACAGCCCGAGGATCAGGCTGAACGTGGCGTTCTTGGTGGCCACCAGCACGGTGGTGTCGGCGACGGGAACCAGGTCGCCGTTCTCGAACAGCGCCGACTCGGCCTCCAGCCACAGTTTGCAGCCCTCCTCGCCGGGCTTCAGGGTGGCCTCCTCGACCAGCTTGGTGTAGCGCTCGTTGGCCAGGTGGGCGAAGTTGGCCCCCTTGGGCGCCGCGGGCCCGCTCAGGAAGCCGACGAGCTGCGAGGGCAGGGTGACGCCGATCGGCAACCAGGCCACGTCCCAGTCCTGGGTGGCGTTGAGCGACTCGGCCAGCTTGGTGTCCAGGACGCCGTTGAGCTTGATCTCGACGCCCAGCTTCTTCCACGTGGCGGCCAGGTACTCGGCGGCCGCCTGGATGCCCGCGCCCCTCGTGGTGACGTAGAGGTAGCGCAGCGACAGCCGCTTGCCGTCCTTGACCCGGATCCCGTCGGGGCCCGCCTTCCATCCGGCGGCGTCCAGTCCCGCGGCGGAGGCGGCGACGTCGAAGGCGGGCACGTGACCGGCCACGCTGTCGCCCTTGCACGGCCTGGGCTCGGCGACCATGCCAGTGGCCGGCCTGCCGGTGCCGCTGGTGGCGATGCCGCCCAGTTCCTTCAGGTTGACGGCCTGGGTCAGCGCCTTGCGCACGGCCGGGTCCTTGGTGGGCCGGTCGTCGCCCTGGTGGTAGAAGAACTGGTGCTGACCGGCCGACGGCAGCATCTTGCCGATGCCGGGCGCCGCCTCCAGGCGCGTACGGTCGGCGCCGTAGAACGTGGCCCCGTTGATGCTCCCGGCCAGCAGCAGGTTCGCCGCGGTCTGCTCGTTGGGCACGACCTTCAGCACCACCTTGTCCGGCAGCCCCTTCGACGTGGCCCCGTTCGGGCCCCAGGCGTAGTCCTTGCGGACCTCGAAGGTGTAGGAGTCGCCGGGCGCGGCCGACTTCAGCACGTACGGGCCCGTACCGGAGGTGGCACGGGCGATGGACGCGCGGTCCTTCACACCCTTGCCGCAGACGATGAACAGGCTCTCGGCGCTCTGCAGGATGAAGGAGAACGGCTTGGGCGTCGACAACGTCACCGTCCCGGCGGCGTCGTCGGCCACGGCCTTCATCCCGACCGGCAGCAGGACGCCGTAGATGGGCGACTTGGTGGCCGGGTCGGCGATGTGGTTGACGTTCTGCGCGACGTCGGCCGGGGTGAGCTTGGAGCCGTCGGAGCAGGTGACGTCCTTGCGCAGGGTGAAGGTCACCGAGTCCGGCTTGACCTCCCACTTCTCCGCGAGACCGGGCACGATGGTCCCGTCGTCGGTGCTGGCGACGAGGGTGTCGTAGGCGACCGACAGCACCAGGTTCGTGGCGCCGAGCACGCCGGTGGCCGGATCGAGCACACCGGGGTCGGCGGACAGGGCGTAGGTGAACGTGCCGCCCGCGACCGGACCACCGGCGGGGGCCTGCGTGCCCCCGCCACCGCACGCGGCCGTGACCAGAGCCAGGGCGGCGAGCACCGCTGCTTTCTTCATGCACGAACAGTGGTACCTGCCCGCCGCCGCATCTTCGTGCCACCCGACGAAACTCCGCCGTCCCCTCGTGCCACACACCCGAGCCGCCGGTCAGAACCCCCGGTCAGCCCAGTACGGGTCCAGCGCACGTTCCTGCCAGGGCAGGCCGATCAGACGCACCACGTGCGACAGATGCTCGGGCGCGCCGGAAGCCCGCAACCGCGCGATCAGCTCGCCGCTCAACGCTTCCTCGTCGTCCAGGTAGGTGGTCCACGGGAGGCCCTCTCTCAGCAGGTGGTACTCCCAGTGGGCACGGCCAGCGCCAGCCGCCGGTCGGCCACGGGATGCGCCTGGCCGTCAGCCTGGCGGGGAGCATGGTGGCCGTGGCGGCGGGGATGCACGCCGAGGCCACGTGCATGCCGCTGTCCATCGGCGCCGGACTGCTCGGGGAAGCTCTGGCCATCCAGTTCAGATCGCGTACGGCCGGCGTCCCGTACGCGCAGCGGGAAACCACCCGGCGGCCCCTCTGGATCTCTACACTGAGGCCGCCCCTTCATCCGCGACCCCCGACCCAGCGAAGCAAGGGGTTGGACGGGCCATCCCGTCGCCACACGAGAACCGATCACCCAAAAGGAGATTGGAATGCGTAAGTCGTACAAAATCGCACTACCGGCCCTGCTGGCGGCCGGCCTGCTCACGGCGCCGGGCGCGCTCACCTCCGCCGCCTCCGCCGCTTCCGCCACTTCCGCCTCGACGACTCAGTCGGCGAGCGCGATGGCCCTGACCCTCGACAGCGCCGGCTGCGAGGCCATCGCCCGGCGCTTCCTCTGCGAGGTCCACTTCAGCGGCGCGGTCGCGCCGGTCGCCATCCGCTGGTTCGTCAACGGCAACGCCATCCCGTCCTTCGACAACCGCTCCTTCGTGGGCATCGGCTGCCAGCCCACGTTCCGGTACGACATCCGCGCCGTGATCTCCGACGGTTCCGGCGCGTCCGTCCAGTTCCACACCACGCCCACCTGCCGCTCGGGCACCCCATAAACCCCGGTGCGGCGGGCCGCCGCACCGGGGTGGAAGGTCAGGCGGCCTCCTCCTCCCGGGGGAAGAAGGGGAGGGCCTCGTAGACCTGGTCGGCGGCGGCGAGGATCAGCCCGGCGTCGTCGACCGGCGGGTGGATGTACTCGTTGATCCGCCGCTTGACCTCCGCGCCCGCGGCGCCCGAGGCCATCACCTTGCGGTCCCAGCCCCGGGTGAACACCCCGCCGGCCCCGCCCAGGGCCAGGCACGTGACATAGGGAGCCGGCGTGAAGTCGCGCGGCGGCCGGCCGAGCAGGTCGGCCGCCGCGTTGTACCCGGCGACCTTGCCGAGCGGGACGGCGTGCTGGCAGGCCTGCATGACCGTGTGCCCGGCGTCGAACGGCGCCGCGGCCGTGTCACCGGCGGCGAACACCTCGGGCAGCGCGCGCAGCTCGCGGTCCACCGGCACCCGGCCGAGGTGGTCGAGTTCGCCGGAGACCTGCCGGGTGAGCTCGCTGGCGCGCAGCCCGACGGACCAGACCACCGCGTCCGCCGCGACCTTGGTCCCGTCGGACAGCAGCGCGTACCCGTCGCCGACCTCCGTCACCGTGGTCGCGAGCCGGCGTTCCACGCCCAGTTCGTCCAGCGCCGCCTCGATGTGCGCGCGCGGGCCGGGGCCGAGCTGGTGCCCGACCACCTCCGACCGGTCCACCAGCAGCACCCTGCCGCGCGCGGCCAGCGCGGTCGCCGCCTCCAGCCCGACGAAACCGGCGCCGGCGACCACGACCGAGTAGTCCTCGATCCCCCGCAGATGATCGGTCAGCCGCCGGGCGCCGTCCAGGGTGTCGATGTCGAAGAGCCGTTCCGCGCCCGGTAGGTCCCGGGGCCGCACGAGCTTGCTGCCCGCCGCCAGCACCAGGCGGTCGTAGCCGATCTCCACGCCGTCGGCCACCACGACGCGGCGGCCGGTGTCGATCGTGCGCACCGTGGCCCGCACGTGCTCGACCCCGATCGGCCCGAGAACCCTGCTCAGCTCCACCTTGGCCAGGTCCGGCTCCGGCTCGTACAGGCGCGGCCGCAGCACCAGGTGCTCGTTCGGCGCGATGAGCGTGATGCGCAGGTCCGCGTCCGCGCGGGCCAGCGCCGCTCCCGCCGCGCTCCACACGCCCGCGAAGCCACCTCCGATGATCACAACGTGCGCCATCGTCCCGTCCTCTCTCAGCTTTCACCCCCGGGAACGGGGGTTTCGGCAGGGAGACAAGACAGCGGGTTCAGATGTGACCGAGGTGGGCGAGTTTTTCGGGATTGGCCAGTCTCCTGAACGCCGTGATCCGCCCGCCGGCGACCTCCACGGTGTCGACCCAGACCAGTTTCCCGCCCACGTAGGTGGCCATGGCCGGCCCGCCGTTCACCTCGATGATCCGGTACGCGTCGGGGCGCAGGATCTCGATCGTGCGCACGGCCAGCATGGCGATGAGCTCGGCGCCCTGGAGCGGCCGGCGGGCCGCGGTCACCTTGCCGCCGCCGTCGCCGACGTAGACGGCCTCGGGGTCCAGCAGTTCGATGAGCCCGGCCATGTCCCCCGCGTCGGCGGCCGCCTTGAACGCCTTGAGCACCCGCTCGACCTCGGCCTTGGACGCCCGGGGCGGCTCCTCGGCCGCGGCGACCCGCGCCCTGGCGCGGGAGGCGAGCTTACGGCTGGCGGCGGCCGTGTTCCCGAGCACCCCGGCGACCTGGTCGAAGGGGAAGTCGAAGACGTCGTGCAGCACCAGCGCGACCCGTTCGGCCGGCGTGAGCGTCTCCATGACCACCAGCATCGCGGTGCCCACCGACTCGTCGACCAGCACCTGGGCGGCGGCGTCGGGGCCGGTGAGCAGCGGTTCCGGCAGCCAGGGGCCCACGTAGGACTCGCGCCGGACCCGCGCCGACTTCAACACGTTGTACGACGTCCTGGCGGACACGGTCACCAGCCAGGCCCGCAGATCCCGCACCTCGGACAGGTCCGCGGCGGCGGCGCGCAGCCAGACCTCCTGCGTCACGTCCTCGGCCTCGGCGACGGTGCCGAGGATCCGGTAGGCCGCCCCGAAGATCGCGGGGCGATGCTCGTGCCAGTCCGCCTCCACCATCCCGGCCTCCTCGAATCGGTGAGCGGCCTCCGATTCTAGGCAAGGGCTCAGCCGTTCACCGCTTCGAACACCCGCAGGAAGTTCTCGCCCAGGATGCCGCGGATCTGCTCGTCCCCGTAGCCGCGCGAGACCAGCCCGCGCGTGATGTTGACCATGTCCCGGTAGTCGCGGAACCCGGCCAGGGTCTGCGTCACGTCGATCGCGTGCTCCTCACGGAAGCCGAACTCCTCCAGCTTGCCGGAGAACGCGCGGTGCTGGACGTGGTGCGGAAGCGCCATCGGCCAGTCCGTGCCGATCGCCACGTGCTGCCAGCCCACCAGCTCGGCCACGTAGTCCATGTGGTCGAGCACCAGCTCGATCGAGGCGCCGGTGTCGCCGGGCGGCGCGAGGAAGAACGGCACGACGTACACGCCGATCACCCCGCCGGAGGCGGCGATCGCCCGGATCTCCTCATCGCTCTTGGCGCGATCGTGCGGGAAGAGCGCCGCCGCCGAGGTGTGCGAGGCGATCACCGGTGCGGCCGAGGCCGCGCAGGCGTCCAGTGTCGTCTGCCTGCCGGAGTGGGCGGTGTCGACGATGACGCCGACCTCGTTGCAGCGGCGCACGAACTCCAGGCCGAACCGGCTCAGCCCGGCGTCGTAACGCTCGGTGCACCCCGTCCCGATGTAGGTCATCACGTTGTACGCGCAGTCGGCGATGTGCAGCACGCCCATGTCGTGGGCCAGGTCGATGACGTCGAGGTCGCCTGGCCGCAGCTGGGTGATCTGGCAGATGCCCCAGACGACCTGCCCGCCGTCCCGCTTGGCCGCCCGGATGTCGCCGGCCGTCCGCGCCCGCCGTATCCACGGGAACGTCTCCAACTGCCGGTCGAGGAAGTCGCCGTAGTCCCGCAGCGACTCCTTGTCCTTCAGCAGGCAGCCGCCCATGTTGTTGATGATCCCCGACTGTCCGACCAGCTCACGGAAGCCGGGCAGCGTGCCGGAGGTGATGCGGTCGGCGATGTAGCGGAACGCCTGCCACAGGTCGTCCGAGCCCTGGGCGTCGATGTCGTCGATCATCTCCCGGGTCCAGGCGTCCGGCGAGTACGGCCCTTGGTACAGCAGGTCGCAGATGATGCTGTCGCGGTGCAGGCGGGCGGCACGCTCCTCCTGCTCGGCGGTCAGGCCGAAGTCGAACGTGCCGTAGCTCACCCGCGGCGTCATGGGATGATCCTCCATACCGGCCGACTGTAGGCGCCCGGCCTCGGGCGCCGATATCAGCAGGTGTCGGACAATCGCCCCCGCCGGCTCGACGCTCAGCCGTTGAGGACCTCGCGCAGCTTGCGGGCGAAGGCCTCCGGCTGCCCGGCGTAGCCGAACTCGCCGCCGAGGAAGCCGCCGTGGTGGCTGGGGAAGACCGTGACCTCCTGGCCGAGCAGTTCGGCCGTCGCCACCGCGGTGCGTCCGGTGAAGACGTCCGCCGACTCCTCCCCCACGGCGACCACGATTCGCGTCGGGGCCGCGGCGAGCGCGCCGGTGTCGGGCCGGTAGCTGCTGACCGCCCAGGACCGGTCGGACAGCAGCGGGTCGTCGCGCGTGCCGTCGTCCCCGGCCGGCATCCCGAACGCGGCCGGATCCGGCGCGGGCTGGGCGAAGTAGTCGTCGGTGAACTCGCCCTTCCACCCGGTCATCACCATGAAGGCCGCCATCCCGGCGCCCCAGCCGTTCTTCTCGTACGCCTCGCGCACGCCGGCCCTGGCGCGCTCGGCCGCCTCGGCGTCGGGCAGCACCGGGATGAGCGGCGGCTCGTGCGCCACCAGCGTGACGACGTCGCCGGGGTAGGCGGCCACGAGCGCGAGCGCGGTCACCGCGCCGCCGCTGCTGCCGAACATGTCGACCGGGCCCGCGCCGAGGGCCTCGATGATGGCGTGCACGTCGGCGGCCTGCGTGGTGGGCGTGTGGTCGTCCCGGCCGTCCTTGCGGGTGCTGCGGCCGAGCCCGCGCGGGTCGTAGGTGATCACCGTGCGCTCGGCCGAGTGCTCCGCCAGCGAGCTGAAGCCGCTGGCGTCCATGGGCTGGCCGATCAGGAACAGCGGCGGGCGTCCGTCGGCAGTGGGCAGCGGGCCGTGGACGTCGTAGACGAGGTCGACCTCGGGAGTCGTGAGCGTGTGCGTGGTCATGACGATGTAGACCCCTTCCGCGTCGGTAACTCATCGGACCCTACTCCGGCACTCTGACGAACTCGTGAAGGGCACGCGTACGTGCCCGGGTCGTGGAGTGCGCGGGTACGTGCGCCCGGCTCGTGCAGAACGCGGTCACGTGCGCCCGCGCTACCCTGACCTCTGTGAATCCTCCAGCCCGTGACCCCGGCCGGCGCATCCGCGACACCCTGGACCGGCTCGACCGCGACGTCGACGCCTGGTTCGCGACCGCCGATGCGGCCGGCCTGCCGTACCTGATGCCGCTGTCGTTCCTGTGGGACGGCGAGGCGATGCTCGTCTCCACGGCCAGGACGAACCCGACGGCCAGGTACATGGAGGCCACCGGCAGGGTCAGGGTGGCGCTCGGGACCACGCGCGACGTCGTCCTGATCCACGGCGAGCTCCGCGAGGTGATCCCGTCCGCCGAGCTGCCGGCCGAGGTCGGCGACGCGTTCGCCGCCAAGGCCGGTTTCGACCCGCGCAAGCAGGGCGCCTCCTACCCCTACTACCGCATCGTCCCGCTCCAGGTGCAGGCCTGGCGCGAGGTGAACGAGCTGGCCGAGCGCGACATCATGCGCGACGGCGCCTGGATCGACGTGCCGTAGAGCGAGGATTGTCGGGGACGGCGGTTAGGGTCCCGGCCATGATCGCTTGTTTGGGACGGGCCGCGGTGACGGCCCGCAACGCCCCGGCGGACGGGGCGCCCGCATGAACCCCTGGCGGGAGGTCCTCGACCGCATCGAGGCGGGCGAGGACGAGGAGCTGGCGAGGTTCCTGGACGGGCTGAACGACCTGGGGCGGCGCGCGGTCGCCGTGCAGCTGCCCGCCCACCTGGCCGAGGAGCTGCGCGGCGGGGTGGAGGCGCGCTGGGAGATCGAGGGCCTGGCGCCCGGGTACCGGCTGGCGGGCGCGGCCTGCTTCACCGGCGCCCGGCAGGTGGCCACCTGGCTGAACCGCAGGGAACTGCGCCGCCCCGTCAACGCCGAGCGCGACGCGCGCCGCATCATGTCCGTGCTACGCGGCCGTGGCGTGGAGTGGCGTCGTGAGCTGGCCTTACGGCTGGCGGACGGGCTGCGCCCGCAGACCGGCAGGTCACGGCGGGACGACGACGGGATGCCCGGCTGGGATCTGACCGCCGCCCTGGTGGCCGACACGGGCATCGAGCCGCCGGACGGCGACGCCTTCGTGGCCGGCTGGGTGTGGCGGCTGGTGCTGCGGCGGCGCTGGAACCGTGGCGGACTCGACGGCGATCCGCTGCTCGTTTCCATGGTGCCGCGCCTGTTCACGGCGCAGGGCGTGGCCGGTCCGCTGGCGCTGGACGAGCGGTGGAACTCGGGGCTGAGCATTCTGGCCGAGCTGGCCGTACTGGCCGACGAGGGCAAGGTGGCGCGTGCGGCGCTGGTCGGCGGCTGCGCGGGACGGTTCCTGGCCGATGGGCCGGCCGAGGAGATCGCCCCGTTCGTCCGGCTCTGGCGGTTGCTGGCACCGGAGCCGGACGAGCTGCCCGTTGTCGACTTCGTCCGCCTGCTGCCGCGGGCGTCGCCGCCGCTGGCGCAGCTCGCGCTGGAGGAGCTCGGGCGGGCGGAGGACGCGGGGCTGCTGGACGACGACCTGTTCGCCGAAGCCGTGGGGGCGCTGGCGTACCGGCAGGAGAAGAAGTTCGTGCTGGCCGCCGTGCGGTGGCTGGCGCGCACGCCCGCGCCGAGGGGCGGCGGCGGGGTGCGGGCGCTGGCTCCGGTGTTCGAGGTGAACACCCCAGCGCTGCGTGAGCGCGCGGTACGGCTCGCGCTCACGCTGGCCCCGCACGCCGACGACACCGCCGGGGAGGCGATCCGCGCGGCCGCCGCCCTGCTGCCCCCCGACCTGCGCGAGCAGGTGAGCGCCGCCTATGGCACGAGCCCCGGCGCGGAGCCCGAGCCACGACTCGCCTCCGAGCCGCGCACGAGCGAGTCGCCACCCGTCGCCGCCGTCCCGTGCGAGAGTGAGCTGCCCGCCCTCGCGCCGCCGATCGACGCACCGGGCGAGGTGGTCGTGGCGTTGCGGGAGCTCCGCCGGCCGGAGGAGCCGCACGCGTGCGAGCGGGTGCTGGCCGGGCTGGTCGAGCTGGCCCACCGTGACCGCGACGCGCTGGCGGCGGCCCTGCGGCCGGCGTGGTGGCGGCATCTGCCGGTGGTGTCCGGCTCCGGCCCCGATGTGTTCGACCACTTCCTCACTCACCACCGCGGGGTGCACACGCTGCTGACCCGATGCGCGCTGGCGCTGGTCGATCCGGAGCGGAGCCGGAAGGTGAGCGCGGCGGCGGCCGAGCCGGGCGGCTACCACGCCGACCACGCCTGGCCGCCCCAGATCCTCCTGCGCCGCCGCCTGGAGGAGGTGATCGCGCTCTTCGAACGCGGGCGGAGTGTTCCCGCGCTGCTCGCCACCCCGACCGAACCCACCGGCCACGTCGCCGCCGCGACCCTGGTGGAGCGGATGGAGGCGCTCGGGAACGGCGAGCCGTTGCCCGCCGACTTCGAGCAGGCGCTGCTGCGGCTGCCCCGCCACACCGGCCCCGAGTCGCTGACGCGAGCGGAGAAGCTGCCGACGGAGGCGGGGCGGACACTCGCCACCTGGCTGCGTGCGGGCGGGTGGCCGGACCCCGCCGTGACCTGGCAACTGCACGAGGATCACACCTGGACCGGCCGGCTACGCCCCACGATCACACCGCCCGCGCGCCTGCCCGGATGGCTGGCGGAGTCGTGGCTGCTCAAGCCCGGCCACGTCTACCTCTCCTACCCGCCCGACGCCGCGTGGTGGCCGATGATCATGCCGTCGCACCGCGAGATCGTGGCCACCGCCCTCGTGCGCTGCATGCCCCTTCTCTCCGAGGCCAACGACGTCAGGATGGACGCCCTGGCGACCCTGGCCCATGGCGAAGGCCCGGTGGGCCAGGCCACCGCCCTCGCGATCGCCGCCGGTCTCGGGCACCGGCGCGACACGGGACGCGCGGCGGCGCTCGGCGCGGCCCGCACGCTGGCCGCCCGCGGGCAGCTCCCCGCCCGCGACCTGGGCTGGGCTCTGGCGAAGCTGCTCCGGCACCGGCTCGTCCCGCTCAAGCGGATCACCGGCTCGCTCGGCGAACTGACCGAGACCGGCGCGCACACCGAGGTGTGGCACACGCTCGCCGTGGCCCTCCCGCCGCTGCTGCCCGGCCCCGGCGAACGACCGCGCGCCGGGCTGGGCGAACTGCTGGGCGTCGGCGTACGGGCGGCCGCGCTCGCGGGCACGCGGGCCGAGATCACCGGACTGGCCGAGATGGCCGCGCGCAAGGGCTCGAGCCTCGTCCTGTACGAGGCCCGCCGCCTGCACGAGACCATCTCCGCGTGACCCGTGCCGGTGCCCGCGGTGCGGCGGGCACCGGCACGCCGGGGTCAGATCTCGTCGACCGACATCGCACCCTCGTTCGGGCGCCGGGCCAGGTCGATGCCGAGTTCCTCCGCCGCGCGGAAGACATCCTCGTCGGTGTCGCGCAACTCGATGGACATGCCGTCGCTGGAGAGCACCTCGACGTTCAGGCACAGCGACTGCATTTCCTTGATGAGCACCTTGAAGGACTCCGGAATGCCGGGCTCGGGGACGTTCTCGCCCTTGACGATGGCCTCGTAGACCTTGACCCGGCCGAGGACGTCGTCGGACTTGATGGTCAGGAGCTCCTGCAGGGCGTACGCCGCGCCGTAGGCCTCCAGCGCCCACACCTCCATCTCACCGAAGCGCTGGCCGCCGAACTGGGCCTTACCGCCGAGCGGCTGCTGGGTGATCATGGAGTACGGGCCGGTGGACCGGGCGTGGATCTTGTCGTCCACCAGGTGCAGCAGCTTCAGGATGTACATGTACCCGACGGCGATCGGATAGGGGAACGGCTCCCCCGAACGGCCGTCGAACAGCACCGCCTTGCCGCTCTCGCGCACCAGCCGGTCGCCGTCACGGGTCTCCAGCGTGTGCCCGAGCAGGCCGACGATCTCCTCCTCGTTCGCGCCGTCGAAGACCGGTGTCGCCACGTTGGTACGCGGCTCGACCCGCTCGAAGCCCTTCTCCCTGAGGCGCTGCGCCCAGGCCTCCCGCACCCCGGAGATGTCCCAGCCGCGGGCGGCGATCCACCCCAGATGGTTCTCCAGGACCTGCCCGATGTTCATCCGGCCGGGCACGCCCAGCGGGTTGAGGATGATGTCGACCGGCGTGCCGTCCTCGAGGAACGGCATGTCCTCGACGGGCAGGATCTTGGAGATGACGCCCTTGTTGCCGTGGCGGCCGGCGAGCTTGTCACCGTCGGTGATCTTACGCTTCTGGGCCACGTACACGCGGACCAGCTCGTTGACACCGGGGGGAAGCTCGTCACCCTCGTCACGGGAGAACACCCGCACCTCGATGACCTTGCCGGACTTGCCGTGCGGCACCTTCAGCGAGGTGTCGCGCACCTCGCGGGCCTTCTCGCCGAAGATCGCGCGCAGCAGCCGCTCCTCGGGGGTCAGCTCGGTCTCGCCCTTCGGCGTGACCTTGCCGACGAGGATGTCGCCGGGCTCGACCTCGGCGCCGATGCGGATGATGCCGCGCTCGTCGAGGTCGGCCAGGATCTCCTCGGAGACGTTCGGGATGTCCCGGGTGATCTCCTCGGGGCCCAGCTTGGTGTCACGGGCGTCGACCTCGTGCTCCTCGATGTGAATCGAGGACAGGACGTCGTCCTGCACCAGCCGCTGCGACAGGATGATCGCGTCTTCGTAGTTGTGGCCCTCCCACGGCATGAACGCCACGAGCAGGTTCTTGCCCAGAGCCATCTCGCCCTGGTCGGTGCAGGGACCGTCGGCGATCACCTGGTTGACCTCGACCCGGTCGCCTTCGACCACGATGGGCTTCTGGTTGAACGAGGTGCCCTGGTTGGAACGCTTGAACTTGGCCACCCGGGAGGTGGTGCGGGTGCCGTCGTCGTTCATCACGGTGACGTAGTCGGCGGAGACCTCCTCCACCACACCGGCCTTCGCGGCGGTGATCATGTCACCGCTGTCGGTCGCGGCACGGTACTCCATGCCGGTCCCGACCAGCGGCGCCTCACTCCTGAGCAGGGGTACGGCCTGCCGCTGCATCCCCGCCCCCATCAGGGCGCGGTTGGCGTCGTCGTGCTCCAGGAAGGGGATCATCGACGTGCCCACCGACACCGTCTGGTGCGGCGACACGTCCATGTAGTCGACTTCCTCGGCACGGGCGAGTTCGGTCTCGCCGCCCTTGGTGCGCACCATGACCCGCGACTCGGCGAAGGTGCCGTCCGCGTTGAGCGCCGTGTTGGCCTGCGCCTTGACGAAGCGGTCCTCCACGTCGGCGGTCAGGTAGTCGATCTGGTCGGTGACCTTGCCGTCGACGACCTTGCGGTAGGGCGTCTCGACGAAGCCGAAGGCGTTGATCCGGCCGAAGCACGCCAGGTACCCGATGAGGCCGATGTTCGGGCCTTCCGGCGTCTCGATCGGGCACATCCTGCCGTAGTGGGAGGGATGCACGTCACGCATCTCCACACCCGCCCGCTCCCGCGACAGGCCGCCGGGGCCCAGCGCGGACATGCGGCGCCTGTTGGCCAGACCGGCCAGGGGGTTGGTCTGGTCCATGAACTGCGACATCTGCGAGGTGCCGAAGAACTCCCTGATCGAGGCCACGACCGGGCGGATGTTGATCAGGGTCTGCGGCGTGATCGCCTCGACGTCCTGCGTGGTCATCCGCTCGCGCACGACGCGCTCCATCCGGGCCAGGCCCAGGCGGACCTGGTTCTGGATGAGCTCCCCGACGGTGCGCAGACGACGGTTGCCGAAGTGGTCGATGTCGTCGATCTCCGCGCCTTCAACCCCCGCGTGAAGGCGAAGCAGATAGTCGATCGTGGCGACGAGGTCGTCCTCGGTGAGCGTGGTCTGCGTGATCTCCGCGTCCACGCCCAGCTTTTTGTTGATCTTGTAGCGGCCGACCTTGGCGAGGTCGTAGCGCTTGGGGTTGAAGTAGAGGTTCTCCAGCAGGGTCTTGGCCGACTCCTTGGTCGGCGGCTCGCCCGGACGGAGCTTGCGGTAGATGTCGAGCAGGGCGTCATCCTGGCCGGCGGTGTGGTCCTTCTCCAGGGTGGCCCGCATCGACTCGTACTGGCCGAAGCGCTCGAGGATCTGCTCGGTGGTCCATCCGAGCGCCTTCAGCAGCACGGTGACGGGCTGCTTGCGCTTGCGGTCGATGCGCACACCGACGCTGTCGCGCTTGTCGATCTCGAACTCCAGCCAGGCGCCCCGCGAGGGGATCACCTGGCAGCTGAACAGGTCCTTGTCCGAGGTCTTGTCGAGGCTGCGGTGGAAGTAGACGCCGGGAGAACGGACGAGCTGGGAGATGATGACCCGCTCGGTGCCGTTCACGATGAACGTGCCCTTCGGCGTCATGAGCGGGAAGTCGCCCATGAACACCGTCTGGCTCTTGATCTCGCCGGTGGCGTTGTTGATGAACTCCGCCGTCACGAAGAGCGGGGCGGTGAACGTCATGTCCTTGTCCTTGCACTCCTCGACCGAGTGCTTGGGCGGCTCGAACCGGTGGTCGCGGAACGACAGGGACATGGTCCCCGAGAAGTCCTCGATCGGGCTGATCTCTTCGAAGATCTCTTCCAGGCCGGACTGGGGCGTGATGTCCTTGCGCGCCCGCCAGTTGTCGTTGCCCAGCAGCCAGTCGAAGGATTCGGTCTGCATGGCCAGCAGGTCGGGGACTTCGAGGGTCTCCTGGATGCGGGCGAAGGAGAGGCGAGGTGGAGCGGTGCGTGAAGCTGCCAACAGTTGTCCTTCCGAGGCGGCGCGGATGGATCCGAGCGCACGCATGCCGGACGCCCCGTCAATCGCTAAGCGAAAGCGGGGCACCAAAGGGTCGTGCGAAACGGCAGCATACCCTAAAACGCAAACGAAAGTCCACAACTACTTTGCTTGTCAACCTCAACGCATCTTCAGTATTACACGCCTCGAAGGGCCTCGTCAATTCGAAAAATTCGTCCACGAGAGGCGGCGCCGTGTGAGGCAAGAGTAGGTGGTCCGACGGAGCGGACGAGAGGGAAAGGGGGAGACCCGCGCCTTTCCACTCTCAACGTATAGCGCACCGGGGGGCTTGCGGCAAGACCCCCGTCATGCCGCATACTCGCTGGCCGAGGCCAGAACCTGCGGAAACGGGGGACAGAATGCGGGTACTGTTGACGACGTACGGCTCGCGCGGCGACGTCGAACCCATGCTGGGACTCGCCGTGCGGCTGCGGGAACTCGGCGCGGAGGTGCGCATGTGCGCGCCCCCGGACGAGGAGTTCGCGAAGCTGCTGGCCGGTGCCGGCGTGCCGCTGATCCCGCTGGGACCGGCGATGGGCACGATGACGCGGCCGTCGACCGCCGCCGACGCCGCCCGGCGCGTGTCCCAGCTGGCCGGACTGTACGACACGGTCATCGCGGCGGCCGAGGGCAGCGACGCCCTGGTGGCCACCGGGCTCGCGCACTTCGCCTCCCGGTCGGTGGCCGAGAAGCTGGGCATCCCCTACCGGTACGCGACCTTCTGCTCGTACCTGCTGCCGACGCCGCACCATGCGCCGCCCGCGCAGGTGCTGCCCGGCCAGAAGCTCCCGCCGGGCGTGAGCGACAACCGGGCGCTGTGGAAGCTGAACGCCGAGAGCTTCGACACGGTGCACGGCCCGGCAATCAACGCCCACCGTGCTTCGGTCGGCCTGCCGCCGGTGGACGACGTGCGCGCGTTCATCTTCACCGGCCACCCGTGGCTGGCCGCCGACCCGGTCCTCGACCCATGGCGGGAGACCGAGGAGCTCGGCGTCGTGCACACCGGCGCGTGGATCCTGCCGGACGAGCGCCCGCTGCCGGCGGAGCTGGTGGCGTTCCTGGAGTCCGGCCCGCCCGCGGTGTACGTCGGGTTCGGCAGCATGCGCGGCGTACGGGCCGGCACCGCCCGGGTGGCCGTCGAGGCGATCCGCGCGCTGGGCCGCCGTGTGCTGATCGGGCGCGGCTGGGCGGGCCTGGCCCCGATCGACGACCGGGGCGACTGCCTCGCCGTCGGCGAGGTCAACCAGCAGGCGCTGTTCAGGCGGGTGGCCGCCGTCGTGCACCACGGCGGCGCCGGCACCACGACGACCGCCGCCCTGGCCGGCGCGCCCCAGGTGGTGGTCCCCCAGGCGGGCGACCAGGTCCACTGGGCCGCCCGGGTCGCCGCCCTGGGCGTCGGCGCCGCGCACGACGGCTCCGAACCCACCGTCTCCTCCCTGACGGCCGCGCTCGAAACGGCACTGGCCCCCGCGACCGCCGCGCGGGCGGGCGCCCTGGCCGCGACCATCCGCACCGACGGGGCGGAGGTGGCCGCCAAACTCCTGCTCGACACGCTGAGCCGGGAACGGCCGCCCGTGTCCGCGTGAGCCGCGCGCGACCATCCAGCCCACATTCGCAACCGAAGGACGTGAACCACCTGAACACCAGCGCGTTCGACCTACCCGCCCACCTCGCCCCCAAGGCCGGCCCGGCGCTGATCGCCGCCGACGAGCGGCACTTCGCGGCCATCGCGCGCAGCCTTGAGCAGTCGATCGCCGAGCTTTCCGGCCGCCTGGACGCCGAGCGCAGGTCGCCTGGCGGCAAGGGCCGGCAGGCGCTGGACCGGGACCTGGAGATCCACCGGATCTCGGCCCGCCTGCGCGCGCTGCGCCGCTTCGGCCTGGACCTGTGCCTCGGGCACATGGTGAGCGCGGACGGCGCCGAGCCCGTGTACGTCGGCCGCCTCGGCCTGACCGACAGCGACGGCCGCCGGTTGCTGCTCGACTGGCGCTCCCCCGCGGCCGAGCCGTTCTTCGGCGCCACCCACGGCAACCCGATGGGGCTGGCCAGCCGGCGCAGGTACCGCTGGACCCGCGGCCGGATCAGCGACTACTGGGACGAGGTCTTCACCTCGGACGGATTCGAGGGGCACGCCGCGCTCGACGACCAGTCCGCCTTCATCGCCAGCCTGGGCAGCAGCCGCTCGCCGCGGATGCGCGACGTGCTCGGCACCATCCAGGCCGACCAGGACGCCATCATCCGCGCCGGCTCGCGCGGCGCCCTGGTCGTCGACGGCGGTCCCGGCACCGGCAAGACCGTCGTCGCCCTGCACCGCTCGGCCTATCTCCTCTACTCCGACCCCCGTCTCGGCCACCACCGTGGCGGCGTGCTGTTCGTCGGTCCGCACCAGCCCTATCTGGCGTACGTCGCCGACGTACTGCCGAGTCTCGGCGAGGAGGGCGTGCAGACCTGCACCCTGCGCGACCTCGTCGCCGAAGGGGCGGGGGCGACGGCCGAGACCGACCCGGAAGTGGCCCGGCTGAAGTCGTCGGCCGAGATGGTGACGGCGATCGAGCCGGCCGTCAGGTTCTACGAGAACCCGCCCGCCAAGCCGATGACGGTCACCACCCCCTGGTCCGACATCCGGCTGAGCGCCGAGGACTGGGCCGAGGCGTTCGAGGCGCCGGACCCCGGTACGCCGCACAACGACGCGCGCGAGCAGATCTGGCAGGAACTGCTCACGATCCTGGTGGACCGGCACGACGGCGATGCCCCCGAGCACCTGCTGCGCAAGTCCCTGACGCAGAACAGGGAGCTGCGCGAGGTCTTCAACCGCGCCTGGCCGCTGCTCGAAGCGGCCGACCTCGTGGGAGACCTGTGGACGGTGCCCGCCTACCTGCGCCTGTGCGCGCCCTGGCTCAGCGTCGAGGAGATCCGCACGCTGCGGCGCCAGGACGCCCAGGCCTGGACGGTGTCCGACCTGCCGCTCCTGGACGCGGCCCGGCAGCGGCTCGGCGACCCGGAGGCCGCCAAGCGTCAGCGCCGGCGCAAGGCCGCCGCCGAATCCGAGCGCGCCCACATGGCCGAGGCCATCGACCGCCTGCTGGAGGCCGATGACGACGGCGAGGGCGCGGTGACGATGTTGCACGGAAAGGACCTTCAGGACGCGCTGGTCGACGAGGGCGCGCCGCCGCCCACCGACCTGGATGTGCTGGCCGGGCCGTTCGCGCACGTCGTCGTGGACGAGGCGCAGGAGCTGACCGACGCCGAGTGGCAGATGCTGCTGCTCAGGAACCCCTCGCGCAGCTTCACCATCGTCGGGGACCGGGCGCAGGCCAGGCACGGGTTCACCGAGTCGTGGGAGGAACGGCTGAAGCGGATCGGGCTCGACCGGATCACCCTGGCCTCCCTGAGCGTCAACTACCGTACGCCGGAGCAGGTGATGGCCGAGGCCGAGCCGGTCATCCGGGCCGCGCTGCCCGACGCCAACGTGCCGACGTCCATCCGCCGCGGCGACCTCCCCGTGGTGCGCGGACCGGTCTCCGACCTTCAGCCGATCCTCGACGCGTGGCTCGCCGGGAGCGCGGACGGGATCGCCTGCGTCATCGGCGACCCTGCCTTCCGGGCGACGCCGCGGGTGCGCTCGCTGACGCCGGAGCTGTCGAAGGGTCTGGAGTTCGACCTCGTCGTCCTCGTCGACCCGGACAGGTTCGGCGAGGGCATCGAAGGGGCCGTCGACCGGTATGTCGCGATGACCAGGGCGACCCAGCAGCTCGTCATCCTCACGAGCTCTTAGGGCGTCCTCGGGGTCACAGGTCCACGCCTGTGGCCCCGGCGGCGTACGCGCGCAGGTGGCGCTCGGCCAGCGCGGGCGAGAGCGTGGGCACGGCCATCGTGATGTGCAGGCCGTAGCCGTCCTCCAGCGTCACGAGGTTACGCGCGATCGCCAGCGGATCGTCGGTCAGCGTGAACGCGCCGCAGGCGGCGCCCGCCTGCAGGATGGCCGCGTAGATGCCGACCTGCCGCTCGTAGAGCTTGATGTAGGCGGCGGCGCAGGCGGCGTCGCGCCTGGCGATCGCGCCCAGCTCGTACAGCAGGACGCACAGCTCGTCGCGCGGGTCGCCGGGCAGGCCGCTGGAGATCATCGCCGACAGCTTGAGCCGCGGGTCGCTCTCGTCGCGCACGACGGCCTCGCGCTCGTCGCAGAACCGCTCGACCGCCTCGCGGTGCACCTCTCGGAGCAGTTCGGTGAGGCCGGGGAAGTAGTAGAGCACCGATCCTGAGGACATGCCCGCCTCCTGCGACACGTCGCGCAGGCGCAGGCCCAGGAGTCCCCGCTCGACGACGCTGCGCCTGGCCGCGGCGATGAGATGGGCGCGCCGCTCGTGGGCGCGGCTGGGTCGTGCCATGGCACCTCGCATTCTTTGAAGGCATCTCAAACTTTAGTCGGCCGCTATTGACTGCGGTTGAGCGGAGTTCTTTGATGCTTGTTAAAAGTATGGAGGCGCGGATGAGCACGTCACAGACCCGTCCCGGTGCCCGTCTCAAGCGCGGGCTGCGCGCGTTCGGAACTCTCCTGATCGTCCTGTCGGCCATCACTCCCGCCTCGTCCGTCTTCATCATCGGCCCGGGCGTGGTCCGGCAGGCCGGGACGGGCGCGTTCTGGAGCTACGTCCTCGCCGCGGTCGTGGGCGTCTTCATGGCCTTCGTCTACGCCGAGCTGTCATCGGCCTACCCGCTGACCGGCGGCGAGTACACGATCATCGGCAGGACGCTCGGCCGGCTGCCCGGTTTCCTGGCGCTGGTACTGGTCCTGGTCACGCAGCTGCTGATCCTCGCGGTGATCGCCCTGGGCGTCGGCACGTACCTGGGCGTGCTGTTCCCCGGCCTGCACGGTCCCCTCGCGGGCGCGGTCACCGTCGCCCTCGCCGCCGCGGTGGCGGTCTTCGACATCCGCTTCAACGCCGTGGTGACCGGCGTCTTCCTGGCCCTGGAGATGCTGGCCCTGCTCGCGCTGTCGGCCATCGGCGTGCTCAACGTCGAGCGTCCCTTCACCGACCTGCTGGTGAACCCGGTCGCGCCCGACGGCTCCCCCGCCACACTCGGGCTGATCGCGCTCGCCACCGCCGTGGCGATCTTCTCCTACAACGGGTACGGCTCCGCCGTCTACTTCGGCGAGGAGACCCACGGCGCCCGGCGCAACATCGCCCGGGTCATCCTGTGGGCGCTGGCCATCACCGTGGCCGCCGAGCTCATCCCGATCACCGCCGTCCTGCTGTCGGCCGGCACGCTCGACGGCGGCAACGTCGTCCAGCAGGTGGTCGCCGAGCACGGCGGCGGCACCCTGAACACGCTGATCAGCCTGGGCGTCGCCCTGGCCATCGCCAACGCGGTGATCGCCATCATGCTGCTCACCGCGCGCCTGATCTTCAGCAGCGCCCGCGACGCGACCTGGCCGGCGCGGGTCAACGCCCT
Organism: Nonomuraea sp. NPDC059007; assembly: GCF_042740555.1. Classification (NCBI taxonomy): domain Bacteria; kingdom Bacillati; phylum Actinomycetota; class Actinomycetes; order Streptosporangiales; family Streptosporangiaceae; genus Nonomuraea; species Nonomuraea sp. NPDC059007. The sequence continues at coordinate 219,279 of NZ_JBHYJD010000008.1, forward strand.
CTTCGGCCACATCCACCCGCGGTTCGGCACCCCCTGGACCGCGACGATCGCCGCCGGCGCGGTCAGCGCGGCGCTCTGCTTCGTGCCCGAGCGCTACCTCCTGGTCGTCACCGGCACCTCCCTGGTGGTGATCTACGCCGCCCTCTGCGTCGCCGTCATCGGCGGCCGGCGCAACGGCAGCACCGCCCACGGCGTCTACCGGATGCCGCTGTACCCGCTGGCGCCCGTCGCGGCCCTGGCCGCGCTGGCGTACGTGATCTACACCAGTGCCATCGACCCCGTCATCGGCCGCCCCAGCCTGATCGTCACCGCCGCCATCCTGGTCGCGGGCACGGTCGTCTATCTCACCGTCGTACGGCGGCGCGGCACCTGGACCCTCCACGACCCCGGCGAGGAGAAGGACTGAACGACACACCGATTACGGATCTTCCGCATAACGCTCTAGCATTCCATTATCCGGAATAAGCGAGGGAGGCGTTATGGCGGAGACCCAGTCACCGGTGGGCAGCGTGGACCGTGCCCTGCTGATCCTGCAGGAGATCGGCAGGCACAGCCGCGGAGTCACGCTCGACGAACTGGCCACGCGGCTCGGGCTGCCCAAGAGTTCGCTGCATCGGCTGCTCGGCGCGTTGAAGCACCGGGGGTTCGCCGCGCAGCCCGAGCCGAGCGGGCCGTACTTCCTGGGCACCGAGATGCTCGCGACCGCGTTCAGGTTCTACGAGAGCATGGATCTGCGCACGCTCGTGCGGCCCCTGCTGCTGCGGCTCAGCGAGGAGTTCGCCGAGACCGTGCACATGGCGACGCTCGACGGCATCGAGGTGGTCTACCTGGACAAGGTCGAGGCGGTGCGGTCGATCACGATGACCTCGGTGGTGGGCGGGCGCAACGCCGCGCACTGCACGGGCGTGGGCAAGGCGCTGCTGGCCTGGACCTACCCGAGCGACGAGGCGATCAAGGCCTGGGCCGAGCGCTTCGGCCCGCTGGCGACCAGGACCCGCAACACGATCACGAACCCGGCGAAGCTCGCCACCCACCTCGACCAGGTACGGCGCCGCGGTTACGCGCTCGACCTGGAGGAGAACGAGCCGGGCGTGCGGTGTGTGGCGGCCCCCCTGTTCCTGGGCAGGACCGCCCCGGTCGCCGCGGTGAGCGTGACCGCGATCAAGGACAGGATGCCCCCGGCGCGGATGGAGGAGCTGGGGCACAGCCTGCGCAAGGCGATCGCCGAGCAGGGCTGACGGTTGACAGCCCGATTCCGGGGTGATGGTGTGAGTGGGGCGTGGAATGAGATTCTGCATTGCGGAAAGAGAGAGGAAGAGTCATGGAGCCGGAGGTCGTACCCGTGCCGCGGGCGAGCCTGGGTGAGGGTCCGCGCTGGGACGGGCACACGGGCACGCTCCTGTGGGTCGACATCCCGGCCGGGCTCGTGCACCGGCTCGACCCGGCCGACGGCTCGCACGAGGTGACCGAGGTCGGCCGGCCGGTGGGCGTGGCGGTGCCCAGGACCGGCGGCGGGCTGGCGCTGGCCGTGCGGGACGGCTTCGCCGTACTGCGGGACGGGGGCGGGCCGCGCGACGGGCGCGGGGTCCGCGACGGGCGCGGGCTGGAGGTGGTCGCGGCGGTCACGGCGGACGAGCGGCCGGGCAACCGGATGAACGACGGCGCCTGCGACCGCGCCGGGCGCTTCTTCGCCGGGACCAAGGCCGAGGACGACACGCCGGGCGCGGGCGCGCTCTACCGGCTCGACCCCGACGGCCGCTGCGAGCGGGTGCTGGAAGGAGTCTCGATCTCCAACGGCATCGCCTGGAGCCCCGACGAGCGGCTGCTCTACTACGTGGACACGCCGACGGGCCGGGTGGACGTCTTCGACTACGACCCGGCGAGCGGGCGGATGGCCGGCCGGCGGGTGTTCGCCGAGATCCCGCGCGGCTATCCCGACGGGATCACCGTCGACGCCGGCGGGCATGTGTGGGTCGCCCTGTGGGAGGGCGGCGCGGTCCTGCGCCTGCGGCCCGACGGGCGGCTCGACCTGGCCGTGGAGGTGCCCGCCGCCAACGTGACGAGCTGCGCGTTCGGCGGCCCCGGTCTCGGCGAGCTGTACATCACCACGGCGTGGGACGGCAGGGCGGGCGGGGAGCTGTGGCGCTGCCGTACTCCCTACACGGGTCTCCCCGCCAACCCCTACCGCGACCTCAGCCCTTGACCGCGCCGGTCAGCGCCTGGACGAACCGGCGCTGGCCGAACAGGAACACCGCGAGCACCGGCAGCGTGGTCAGCACGGTGCCCGCCATGATGGCCGGCCAGTCCGCGCGGTGCTGGCCCTGGAAGGTGGTCAGGCCCACCTGGACCGTGTAGTTGTCCTCCGAGTTGATCGCCACCAGCGGCCAGAACAGGTCGTTCCACGCCGTGATGAACGTGATGACGGCCAGCGCCGCCAGGGCGGGCCTGGCCACCGGCAGCACCACCCGGTAGAACGTCGCCACCCGCGAGCAGCCGTCGATGCGCGCCGCCTCCTCCAGTTCCTTCGGGAAGGACTGGAAGAAGGAGGTCATCAGGAAGATGCCCACGGCCGAGGCGAGCTGCGGCACGATGAGCGCGCCCAGCGTGTCGGTCAGCCCGGCCTTGTTGAAGATCAGGAAGGTCGGGATGACCGTGAGCTGGAACGGGATCAGCGCGGTGGCGATGACCAGGATCAGCACCAGCTTGGAGCCGGCGAACCTGATCCTGGCGAACGCGTAGCCGGCCATGCTGCAAAGCACCACCTGGGCCACCACGATCGCGCCCGAGACGATGATGCTGTTGACGAACCAGCGCAGGAAGTTCGAGCGCTCCACGACCGTGCGGTAGCCGCCCAGGTCGATGCTCTCCGGCCAGATCGCCGGGGGGAACCTGTTCAGCTCGGCCTGGGTCATCACCGAGCTGAGCAGCAGCCACACGAACGGCAGCACGACCACCGCCGACATCGGCACCAGGAGCAGATGCCACCTGCCGGACCAGCGCCTCATGTCGTCACCCCCTTGCGCCGGGCGAGCAGCAGGCCGGCGACGATCAGCACCAGGGTTCCGGCGAACAGGGCGTAGGCGACGGCCGCGCCGTACCCGGCGGTGGAGAAGCTGAAGGCGAGCTGCCACACGTAGTAGACGATGGTCACGGTCGCGTTGGCGGGGCCGCCCTTCGTCGTGGTCATGACCAGGTCGAAGAACTGCAGCGCGTCGATCACGCCCCACACCGTCAGGAAGATCGTCATCGGCCGCACCGACGGCACGATGATGTGACGGAACCTGGCCCAGGCGCCGGCGCCGTCGATCGCGGCGGCGTCCAGCACCTCCTTGCTGATCTCCTGGATGGCCGCCAGGTAGATCACCACGGCGAACCCGAAGCGGGTCCAGAAGAAGATCGCCGTCAGCACGAGCATCGCCTGCGAGGGGCTGCTGAGCAGGCCTTGCAACGGCAGCCCGAGCTTGGCCAGCAGCCCGTTCACCAGGCCGAAGTCGCGGTCGAAGACGAAGCCCATGAGCAGGCCCGTCGCGGTGGCCGACACGACGTAGGGCACGAGGAAGCAGGTCCGGTAGAACCCGATGCCGCGTACCTTCCTGTTCAGCAGCACCGCCACGAGCAGCCCGGCGATGAGCGAGGACGGGATGTACAGCACAAGGAGCAGCCCGGTGTTGCGCAGCGCCTGGAAGAACACCGGGTCGGCCAGCAGCGCCCGGTAGTTGTCCAGCCCGACGTTGCGGCCCGGCGACATCAGGTCGGAGTCGGTGAACGACAGCGCCAGCGCCCAGGCCATGGGGATCAGCGAGAACCCCAGGATGACCAGGGTCGCCGGCCCGGCGAAGGACCAGCCGGCGATGTTGTCGCCGAGCCTCCTGCGGTCCTTCTGGCGCCGGTGCTGGCTGGCGGTGGCGCCGAGCGCGGTCGCGCTCATGATCCCGGTACGGCCAGCGCCGCGTCGGCCTTCCTGGCCGCCTCGTCCAGGGCCGTCTTGGCGTCGCTCTTGCCGAGCAGGGCCTGGGCGATGCCCTCGGCGACGAACGCCGAGACCCGCGGGTACCGTGTGGTCGGCGGCCGGACCCGTTTGGCGTTGGCCAGGTTGGCGGAGATCACGTCGATGCCCGGATATTTCTTGAGATAGTCCTGGTAACCGGGCAGCTTGGTGATCGACTCGCGGATCGGCAGCGACCCGGTGTCGCTCATCCACACGAGCTGCCGCTCGGCCGCGGTCAGCCAGGCCAGGAAGGTCGCCGCCGCCTTGACCCGGCGCTCGTCGTGCTGGAAGACCACCCAGTTGTCCGGCCCGGAGATGGTCTCGTGGTTGCCGTTCGTACCGGGCAGCGGCGAGACGCCGTAGTCGACCTTGGCCGCCTGCAGGTCGGGCAGCACCCACGGCCCGGACATGAACATGGCCAGCCGTCCGGACTCGAACAGCTTCTGCCCCTTCTCGGCCGGGCTGGAGTCGAGGTAGAGCGACTTGTCGTCGACGGCCATGGCGCGCAGCCGGTCGAGCGCCTGCTGGCCCTGGGCGGAGTTGAAGGCGGCCTTCTTGTGGTCGGGCGTGAGGATGTCGCCACCCGCCTGCCAGAGCATCGGCCACAGGCCCCAGACCGCCTCCTCGCCGCCGCTGATCGGCCAGGTGGCGCCGAAGACGCCGGCCTTGGCGTCGGTCGACTGCTTGGCCATCGTGCGGAAGTCGTCCCAGGTCCAGTCCGGTCCCGGCGGCTTGAGCCCCGCCTCGGCCAGGACCTTCTTGTTGTAGAGGACCACCATGTTGTCGACGACCGCGGGGAAGCCGATGACCTTGCCGTTGACGGTGACGGCCTCGCGTTCGCTGGCCCAGAAGTCCTGCCACTTGACGGCCGGGTCCTTGACGAACTCGGTGAGGTCGGCCGTCTTGGGGTTTCTGGCGATGTTGGGCGCCCAGGAGCCGTAGAGGTAGGCGATGTCGGGGTAGGCGTCGGAGGTGAGCGCGGCGGTGATCTTGGGCAGCATGCCGTCCGCGGTGGCTCCGCCGGACTCGGTGTCGACCTTGATGTCCGGGTGGCTCCGGTTGAACTCGGCGACCAGCTTCTCGATCGACTTGGCGGAGGCGTCCTCCTGGCCGTGCCAGATGGTGATCTCCACGGGGCCGTTCGCCGCCGGTTCCTTCCCGCCCGCCCCGCAGCCGGTCACGGCCAGCGCGAGGACCGCGGCGGCGGCCAGGGCCCGCCTCATCGCACGCCCTCCGGCATCAGGTCGCCGTGGGCGGCGATCATCTCGTCCACGAGGTCGTGGATCTGCTGCAGCGTGAGGGTGGCCGCGGCGTTGGGGTCGAGCATGGCCGCGTGGTAGACGTGCTCGCGGCGCCCTTCGAGCGCGGCCAGCACGGTCAGCTCGCCCACGTTGAGGAACGTCGTGTTCAGGGCGGCGAGCTGCGGCGGCAGCGCCCCGATCTTCGTCGGGCGCACCCCGGCCCGGTCCACCAGGCACGGCACCTCGACGCAGGCGCCGGCGGGCAGGTTGGCGATCAGGCCGTCGTTGCGCACGTTGCCGTGGATCACCCGTGGCGTACCGGTCTCGATGGAGTGGATGACCTCGGAGGCGAGCTCCATGGCGGGCTCGATCTCCACGCCCTCCCCCGCGGCCAGCCGCCGCCTGGTCTCCTCATAGGTGCCGAGGTTCTCCTCCGACCAGCGCAGGTAGATCTCCACGGGGATGCGGAAGTGCGCGACCTGGTCGTCATGATGGAGGAACCACGGCAGGTACTCCGAGCCGTGTTCACTGGACTCGGTCGGGAAGTGACCGAAGCGGCGGTACATCTCCACCCGGACGGTCCTGCGCAGTTCGGGGTCGGCGGCGATGACCTCGTCGAGCTCCGGGTAGAGGTCGCGCCCCCGGTGCTCGAACCTCAGGACGAACGCCTGGTGGTTGGCCCCGGCCGTGACGAAGGAGACCTCCTCCTCCGGCACGCCGACCAGCGAGGCCAGGCGGGCCTGGGTGTCGCGCACCGAGTGGCACAGACCCACCACGTTCGTGAACGGCGTACCCTGGTAGACCGCGCGCGGGATCATCGCCATCGGGTTGGTGTAGTTGAGCAGGAGCGCGTCCGGCGCCAGTTCGGCCAGGTCGTGGCCCAGCCCGACCATGACCGGGATCGTGCGCAGCGCGCGGAAGATGCCGCCGATGCCGAGGGTGTCGGCGATCGTCTGGCGCAGGCCGTAGCGGCGCGGGATCTCGAAGTCGGTACGCGTGGCGGCGTACCCGCCGACCGCGATCTCGTTGATCACGTAGTCGGCGCCCTCGACGGCCCGGCGCCGGTCGAGGTGGGCCTCGACCTTGGCGCCCAGGCCCAGCTTGGCGACCATCCAGGCGGCCATGGCCTCCGCGGTGGCCAGGCGTTCCGCGTCGATGTCGTGCAGGACGAGGGTGGTGGAATCCCCCAGTTCCGGAAATGTCAGAATGTCAGAGAGAACGTTCTTGGTGAATTCGACGCTGCCCGCGCCGACGAACACGATGCGTGCCATGGGCCACTTTCCCTCCACAGAGCACGAAGCGGGCGTGGGTCTCCGCTACGTGCGGCAGTATAACCAGCTATCCGTAATACAGACCAGAATTCCATACTGTGGAATGATCGTCAGCACGGAATTCTCGACATCGAGAGAAGGTTGACAACCTCCGATCTTCCTCGGTTTCCTTATCTGCGGAACATGATTCCGCAATACGGAACGGAGGGTAGGTTTGTTGATCCATCGCATATCCCGCCTGGCCCTGGCCGCGGCGCTGGCGTTCGTGCCGGCACTGGCCTTCACCGCCGGTGCGACGGCCGACGCCACGGGCGGCGAGACGGGCGGCGCGGCGATCTGGCGGCCGCCGGTGCAGAGCCGCTGGCAGTACCAGCTCCAGGGCAGCAAGGCCCATGCCGCCACCGGCGGCATCAACGTCGGCATCTGCGAGGTGCCGCAGTCCGGCGGCGCCTGCGTACGGCCGAGCGTCTTCGACATCGACCTGTACGTCGACGCCGAGGTCGCGGGCAACAACACCACGCTCAACACCGCGGGCGTCGACGCCATCCACGCCAAGGGCGCCAAGGCCATCTGCTACATCGACGCCGGCTCGATCGAGGACTTCCGTCCCGACTACCCGGCCTTCGTCGCGTGGCACGACAGCCACGGCAGGTCGCTGCTGGGCAAGCCGTTCAGCGACGAGTTCCCGAACGAGCGCTGGGCCAACATCAACAACGACAAGGGTCAGCGGGACTTCCTGCTGAAGATGATGGAGGCCCGCGTCGACAAGTGCGTCAGGGCCGGGTTCGACGGGGTCGAGTTCGACGTCGTCCACGCGCACGAGGAGGGCCAGAAGGTCACCGGCTGGAACATCAGCGCGCAGACCCAGCTGACCTACAACAAGGCGCTGGCCGCCATGGCCCACAGGAAGGGCCTGTCCGTCGCGCTGAAGAACGACCTCAGCCAGGTGGACGAGCTGGTCTCCCACTTCGACTACGCGGTCAACGAGGAGTGCTTCCAGTGGAAGGAGTGCGAGGTCCTGTCCGCGTTCGTCAAGGCGGGCAAGCCGGTCTTCCAGGTGGAGTACAAGACCTCGCCGGGCGGCTTCTGCTCCAAGGCCGCCGCGCTGAAGTTCAACTCCATCAAGAAGGCGACGGACTACTCGCTCTACGACAAGCCGTACAAGCCGTGTAGGTGAGGGCCAGGGGCGGTCCCGCCGGGGGCGGGGCCGCCCGTTCACGCCAGCCTCGGCACGAGCGCGCGGACATTCTCCGCATAGACCTTGGCCAGCACATCGTTAGGCAGGTCCAGCCCGCTGATGGTCCACCGGCCCATCAGCGGAGGGTCCTCGGTGGAGTGGGCGAACGCCTCGTCGGCGGTCTCCAGGAAGCGGAAGTGGATCCGGTAGGTCTCCGGGTCCGGCGGGAGGTCGTCGGTGCCGAACAGCACGCGGCCCGGATGGCGCATGATCAGCTCGCGCGCGGCCCGCGGCGCCCTGCCCAGCTCGGCGAGGCGCGCGGCGATGTCGATGTGGAAGTTGGGGTGCTCGTCGAGCATCGCGCCGACCCAGGCCAGGTTCTCCGGCCAGCAGCCGGCATGCACGCCGATCACAGTGGTGGCCGGATGCGTGCCGATCATGGTCTCCATGGCCTCGATCAGCCGCTCGAACGGCGGGAACTCCGGGCCGGAGAACACCCAGCCGGGGTGGGCGGCGAGCTGTTCGAGCCGTTCGTTGCGCTCGTCGACCGGCTCGAAGAACGCCACCGGGTCGGCGGTGTGCAGGGCGATCGGGATGCCCAGCTCCCCCGCCGCGGCCCACAGCGGGCCGAGCCGTACGTCGTCGAGCATGACCAGCTCGCCGCGGTGGTCGCGCACACGCAGGCCGACGTCCTTCCAGACCTTCAGCCCCGCGGCGCCCTCGGCGACCGAGGCGCGCAGCTGCGCGGCCAGGCGCTCGCCGAAGCGGGGTTCGGCGGTCCGCGACCAGTCGACGTGGCAGAAGGTGGCGAACCTGCCGGGGTGGGCGGCGTCGTAGCGTTCGAGGTTGGCGGCCAGCTCCGCGCCCCAGCGGCCGTCGAGGTTGACCATGGCGCGCACGTTGAGCGTGTCCATCTCGGCCAGCAGCGCGGGCACGTCCTTGACCATCCAGTCGCCGTCCTCGCTGAGCCAGCGGCCGAGGTGGGTGTGGGCGTCCACGACCGGCAGCCGGGCCCTCTCCACGAGGTGGACGGGGACCTTGAGCTGCGAGATCGGGCGGTAGTCGGACAGCGGGGTGCGCACGGACATGGACGCCTCGATTCAGAAGGTCAGCAGGGCTTTGACGGGGGTGGTGCGCCCGTTCATCAGCGTGGTGAAGATCTCCGCGCCCTCGCCGATCGGGTAGGTGGCCACCCAGCTGAGGTCCCAGCCGGCGACCAGGCCGACGGCGGCGGCGAAGTCGGCGTCGCGGTAGGCGAAGGAGCCGGCCACCTGCTTCTCCCCGCGGACCAGCGCGGCGGCGTCGAACCCGGCGGTCGGGTCGGCCAGGCCGAGCCAGACGGCGGTGCCGCCGGGGCGCAGCCGGGCCAGCGACTGCTCGTGGGTGGCGGCGGCGCCCACCGCGTCGAAGATCACGTCGTACTCTCCGGCCAGCTCCGTCACGGCCGCGCCGGCGCCGAGCCGGCCGGCGATCTCGCGGCGGTGCGGGGACCGGTCGGCGACCTCGACCCGCGCCGCGCCGCCGGAGATGGCGACCAGCAGGCAGGCCAGGCCGATGGCGCCGGCCCCGATGACGCCCACGCGGGCGCCGGCGGGCGCGCCGGCCAGCGACCAGGCGTGCACCGCGTTGGCCGCGGGCTCCACGATCGCGGCCGCCGTCCAGCCGAGCCCTTCCGGCAGCTCGGTCAGCGTGCCCGAGGGCACCGCGACCCGCTCGGCGAAACCGCCGGGCCGGTGCACCCCGACGATCTGCCGCTTCCTGCACACGTTGCGCAGCCCGAGCGCGCACAGGTCGCAGGCGCCGCACGACAGGATCGGGTTCACGACGACAAACCTGCCGTCGCCGGTACGGCCGGCGAACTCGTGCCCCATCACCAGCGGCGGCACCCGGAACCCGGGGGTCCTGACCCCGTGCAGCTCGCTGCCGCAGATGCCGGAGGTCACCACGTGCACCAGCTCCTCACCGGCGCCGACCTCGGGTTCCGGCACGTCGCGGACCTCCATGGCGCCGGGTCCGGTGAACACCAGGGCCCTCATCGCGTGCCGTCCGTGACGGGGTTGACCAGGACGCCGATGCCCTCGACGCCGGTCTCGACGGTGTCGCCGGGGCGCAGGGAGCGCCGCGGGGTCATGAACTCGCCGCAGCCCCACGGGGTGCCGGTCAGCACCACGTCGCCGGGTTCGAGGGTGAAGGCGCGCGAGCAGAAGGCGAGCAGCTCGGCCACGCCGAAGAGCATCTCGGCGGTGCTGGAGTCCTGGACGGTCTCGCCGTTGACGCGGGTCCACAACTTCAGGTCCTGCGGGTCGCCGAGCTCGTCGGGCGTCACGATGACCGGGCCGAGCGGGCAGAAGGTGTCCAGGCTCTTGCCGCGGGTCCACTGGCCGTCGGCGAACTGCAGGTCACGGGCGGAGACGTCGTTGGCCACGGTGTAGCCGGCCACGCCCGCGAGCGCCTCGTCCCCGGTCACGTTCCTGAGCGGCGTGCCGATGACCGCGGCCAGCTCGACCTCCCAGTCCACGCGCTCGGTCAGCCCGGTGTCGATGACGATGGGCTCGCCCGGCCCGATCACGCTGGAGGGGAACTTGGCGAACATCAGCGGCCGCCGCGGCTCGTCCATCCCGGCCTCGCGGATGTGGTCGAGGTAGTTGAGCCCGATCGCCACGATCTTGCCTGGCCGCAGGGGCCGGACGGGCACCGCGGCGTCGAGCGGCCCGGCGGTGCGCACCGTGCCGAGCCCGCCGGCCAGCACGGCCTCCAGCGGGGTGCCCGGGGGCACGTCGAGGGCGTACCAGCGTCCGTCGCGTTCCTCCGCGGCCATGCGGGTCCGTCCGACCCGGACCGTGCCGACTCTCATGCGAGCTCCCGTTCCGTGATGCAGAATGCCATTCCGACTACGCGAAAAGGACAGCAGTGGCGGGGGCACCTGTCAAGAGTTACCTGGAACTGTCCAGCATTCCGTATAGCGGAAGACTGATGCGTCAGACGGAATGGCTGTGTTACGTTCGCTGGCATAGACCCGAGGGGGCGTGATCCATAGATGTATCCAGAAATCGACACCCCTGCCCTGGTCATCGACCTCGACGTGGTCAGGGCCAACGTGAGCGAGATGGCGAAGGTGGCCTCCGCCAACGGCGTCCGGCTCCGGCCGCACGTCAAGACCCACAAGATGCCCGAGCTGGCCAGGATGCAGCTCGAGGCCGGGGCGAGCGGCATCACCTGCGCGAAGCTCGGCGAGGCCGAGGTGATGGCGCAGGCCGGCATCGACGACATCCTGCTCGCGTTTCCGATCTGGGGCCGGCCCAAGCTGCGCCGCCTCGCCGCTCTGCGCGAGCGGGCCAGGGTGCGCGTCAGCCTCGACTCCCCCGAGGTCGCCGCCGAGCTCGGCCGCCTCGGCGGGCCGCCGGTGGAGGTGCTGGTCGAGGTCGACACCGGCCAGCACCGCCTGGGCCGGCCGCCGGGCCGGCCCACCGCCGACCTGGTCGCCGAGATCGCCGCGGTCCCCGGCGTGGAGGTCGCCGGCCTGCTCACCCTCGCCGGGCACGCCTACCACTGCCGCACCCCGGCCGAGCTCGCCGAGACCGCCCGCCGCGAAGGCGAGGACCTGGTGGCGACCGCCGAGATGTGCGCCCGCGACGGCATCGCGCTGCGCGAGATCAGCGTCGGCTCGACCCCCACCGCCCGCCACGTGGCCGGGGTCGCCGGCGTGACCGAGATCCGGCCGGGCACCTACATCTTCAACGACACCGCCATGATGCGCCTCGGCGTCGCCTCCGAGGAGAACACCGCGGCCAGAATCCTGACCACGGTGATCGGCCGGCCGGTGCCGGAACGAGTCGTGTGCGACGCGGGCACCAAGTGCCTCACCTCCGACGGGTACGGCACGCCGGGCTGGATCCGCGCCGTGGGCCTGCCGTACCTGCGGATGGAGTTCTTGAACGAGGAGCACGGCGTGGCCCGTCTGGAGCCCGGCCACCACGGTGAGCTGCCCGTCGGCTCGCGGATGGGGCTGATTCCCAGCCATGCTTGCTCTGTCGTCAACCTCTTCGACATCGCCTACGGCGTCGAGGACGGGGAAGTCATCACCGAACTGCGCGTCGCCGCCCGCGGGGCCGTGCGCTGAAAGGAGGCAGCATGCGCGGCCTGGCCGGCAAGCGGGTGCTGATCAGCGGGGGTAGCAGCGGCATCGGCGCCGCCACCGCCCGCAGGTTTCTCGAAGAGGGCGCCAGGGTCGTGCTCGGCGGCCTCGACGAGGCCGAGGTGGACGCGGCGGTGACCGGGCTCGCGGCGCTCGGCGAGGTGAGCGGGCTGGCCGGCGACGTCAGCGCGGAGGCCGACGTGGCCCGCCTGGTCGACGGCGCGATCGCGGCGCTGGGCGGGATCGACGTCCTGGTCAACAACGCCGGTACGGCCTGGCGCGAGCCGTTCCTGGAGATCACCCCGGGGCACTGGGACCGGATCATCTCGGTGAACCTGCGCGGCATGTTCCTGGTCGCCCAGGCGGTCGCCCAGCACCTGGTGGAGCGCGGCACCGGCGGGGTGATCCTCAACATGTCCTCCACCAACGGCCTGGGCGGCGAGGCCGACTACGCCCACTACAACGCCTCCAAGGGCGGCGTGCTCCTGCTGACCAGGACGATGGCGGTGGAGCTCGGCAAACACGGCATCCGGGTCAACGCGCTGTGCCCCGGCTACATCCAGACGCCGCTGAACTCCGCCATCTCCTCCGGTCTGGCCGATGACTTCGTCTCCGCCTACGCCCGCGACCACATCCCGCTCGGCCGGGCGGGGCTGGCCGAGGAGGTCGCCGCCGCGTACGCCTTCCTGGCCTCCGACGACGCCGCCTTCGTCCACGGCACCGAGCTCGTCATCGACGGCGGCCAGCTGGCGATCATGTGAGCGGGCCCGCCGGACGGTAGCGCAGCCACAACACGCCCGACCGGTACGGCGTCGCGGCCACCAGCCGAAGCCGGATCGGCCCGACGCCGTCGAAGACGCGCGGGCCCGCCGACCAGAGGCAGGGGTTGACCCAGAACCAGAACTCGTCGACGAACCCGCGCCTGGCCAGCGTGTGCGCGAGCTCGCCGCAGCCGGAGACGACCAGGTTGCCGCCGTGGGTGTCCTTCAGCTCGGGCACGACCTCGTCGAGCTCGCCCTTGATCAGGGTGGCGTTCCACTCCAAAGGGCCCGGCCTGGTCCGGGAGGCGACGTACTTGGGCATGCCGTTGATGCGCTTGGCGTAGCGGCCGAGTGCGGGATCGCCGCCGAGGTGGGGCCAGACGGCGGCCAGGCCCTCGTAGGTCTTGCGGCCGAGCACCAGCGCGTCGGCCAGCAGGAGTTGTTCGAGCGAGGCGTCGCCGCTGTCGTTGTCCGCCTCCAGCCAGGTGTCGGGGGCGGGCGAGTCGAACACGCCGTTGACGGTGATCATGTTGTGCACGATGAGCTTTCCCATGGCCGGCCTTTCGACGGTTACCCAGGCACGCTAGGCGCCGGGGCCGGCCGGCCGCATCGGTCGAACTACTGGCGCTGAACCGGCGGCCTGCCTACAGGTCGAGCCGGCCCAGTTCGGCTCGCCTGCTGACGCCGAGCTTCGGGTAGGCCTTGTACAGGTGGTGGCCCACGGTGCGCGGGCTGAGGAACAGCTGGGCGGCGATCTCACGGTTGCTGAGGCCGAGGGCGGCACGCCGGACGACCTGCAGTTCCTGCGCGGTGAGCTGTTCGGCGGCCGCGGTGTCGGGGGGCGGGACGGGGCCGCCGAGGGCGACGAGCTCGGTCCGCACGCGGGCGTGCCAGCCGTGGGCGCCGATCTGGTCGAACGTCGCCAGCGCCTGTGACAGCAGGGTCCGGGCCGAGGTGGGGCGGCGGTGGCGGCGCAGCCATTCGCCGTAGGCCAGCTGGGTGCGGGCACGGTCGTAGGGGCCGCAGCCGTCGACGGCCAGCGAGGCCTCGAAGCGCTGCCGCGCCTCGCGGCTCTCGTCGAGGAGGGCGGCGCAGCGCAGCAGGAGCGCCTCGGCCGCCGGGCTCGCGGTGTGCTCCGCCCAGCTCTCGAGCCGCGCCAGGTGGCGGCGTGCCCGGTCCTGGTCGCCGGCGCGTACCCCGGCCTCGACGTGGTCGGCGATGGCGCGGACGGTCACGTCCCTGCCGGGCGGGCCCGCGCAGACCTCGTCGAGCCGGTCGAGGGCGGCGTGGGGGTCGCCGGCCATGAGGTCGATCAGCGCCAGCCCCCATCGGGCCTGGGCCGCGGCCATGCCGTGGCGGCCGGCGTGCTTGAGCACCAGTCCGGCCCCCTGCCTGGCGGTGGTCACCTCGCCGCGGACGGCGGCGAGCCAGGACGAGATCGCGGTGAGCACGATCACCTGGAGGTCCTGGCCCAGTTCTTCGGCCAGGGAGATGGCTTCGGCGACGTTCGCCTCCGCGTCGCGGAACCCGCCGGTGACGAGCTGGGCGAGCGCGAGCGGCTCCTGGACGTACGGCAGCCAGCCCAGGGCGCCTTGGGCACGCATGGTGGCGACCTGCCGGTCGAGCACCTTCAGGGCGAGGTCGTCGGCGCCGATCAGGACGCCCAGGAAGCCGGCGGTGAGCCCTTCGAGGGTGGCGTCCATGGCGCCGTCGCGGGCCGCGAGGAGCAGGTCGCGCATCGGCGGCACCGCCTCCTCGGTCCGGCCGCTCAGCAGGCCGACGAAACCGGCCAGCGCGCCCGCGACCTCGGGCGGGCCTCCGCGTACCCGCCCCAGTCGCTCGCCGCATCGGGCGAGCAGCCCTTCGTCGGCGGCGTCGCGGGCGCACCACACCGCCTCGGTGAGCACGGAGATCGCGCGGGCCGGATCGGCGGTGAGGACGGGGGTGGCGGCGTCGAGAGCGAGAGCGCAGGCCCGCGCGGGCGAGTCCCGCTCGTAGGCGACCTGCGCCCGGATCCACGCCGCCTCAGCCTGAACCCACGCCACACTCGCGTCCGTCGCCTCACCCTCGACGACGCTCCCGGTCGTGGCGTCACCCTCGACCACACTCGCAGCCATCGCCCCGTCTTCGACGGCCCTTTCGGCTGGCGGGCCGCCGTCGGCGGTATGTCCGTCCGCTTCGGCGCCTGCCGGTGCGGGGTCGGTGGTGGCGGAGTCGGTGGTGGCGGGGCCGGTGGTGGCGGGGCCGGTCATCGCGGTGACCCCCGCCGCCAAGGTGGCCGCGTGGTCCAGCAGACCGGCGTCGTAGGCCGCGCGGGCCGCCGCGACCAGGCGGCGGGCCTGGACGGCGGCGTCGCCGCTCAGTTTCACCGCCCGTTCCAGCGCCCGGGACGCGGCCGCCGGCGCGCCGCGGGCGAGAGCGCGCTCCGCGGCCCGTTCCAGCTCGTCGGCCACCCCGTCGTCGGTCCCGCCCGCGGCGGTCGCGGCGTGCCAGGCGCGCCGGTCGGCGTCGCGCGGGTCGGACAGGACGTCGGCGAGCGCCCGGTGCGCCGCGAGCCGGCGCGCGAACGGCGCCTCCTGGTACGCCGCCGCCCGGATCAGCGGATGCCGGAACTCCACCGCGTCGGAGGTCACCCGCACGAGCCCCACGTGCTCGGCGGGCTCCAGGTCGTCGGCGTGCAACCCGAGCCGCCCCGCCGCGGCCAGGAACGACCACAGCTCGCACCCGTGGTCGGCGGCCACGAGCAGCAGGGCCAGCCGCGTGCGCGAGGGCAGTGCGCGCACCTGCAGGCGGTAGTGCTCCTCCAGCCGGCCGACCGCGGCCAGGGGCGCGACGGGTGACGGGAGGGTGCCGGTGCCGGACCTGGCCAGCTCCACGATCGCCAGCGGGTTGCCGCCCGACTCCACGAGTACCCGGTCGGCGACCGGCTGCGGGAGCGGGCCGACCGTGGCCAGCAGCTCGGCGGAGTCACGCGCGCCGAGCCGCGGCAGCCTGATGTCGTCGATGCCGGAGGCGGGGAAGGGCCGCTCGCCGTCGCGCACCGCGAAGACCGCCCCCACCGGGTCGGTGTGGAGCCGCCGGACCGCGAACAGCAGCGCGTCCACGGAGGAGCGATCGAACCACTGCACGTCGTCGAACAGGCACAGCAGCGGCCTTTCACCGGCCAGCTCCGACAGCAGTGTCAGCGTGGCGGCGCCGACCATGAGCCGGTCGCCGGAGGCCGGGCCCGTCCCGAACGCCGCCCGCAGCGCCTGCGCGTGCGGCGCGGGCAGCGCGTCGAAGCGCCCGACGTCGCGGGCCAGCATCAGTTGGAGCGCCGCGAACGGGATCTCGGCCTCGGACTCGATCCCGACCACTCGCAGGATCCGCATGCCGCCGGCGACGCCCGCCGCGTACTCCAGCAGGGCGGTCTTGCCGATGCCCGCCTCGCCGCGCACGACCAGCGACCGGCTCCGTCCGGCCTTCGCGTCGGCGACGAGACGGACCAGCCGGGAGCGTTCGGCGGAACGTCCCACCATCATGGGGGAAGTCTAGGGCGAGCACCGTTTTACCCCGGGTAGAAGGGCGTAGGCAGGCGCGAGTGGGCGGGCATATGCTCGGCTGGGTTCGCGCCGGGGGCGCGGTTGACGAGGAGCGCGTATGGCCATCTCGTACGACTGGGCGCAGGAGTGGGCCGGCCAGGCGGAGGCGCTCGCCGGCGAAGGCCGGCTGCCCGAGGCCGCGGAGCTGCTCCAGCGCGGACTCGACCGGGTGGACGGCGGCGGGGAGTGGACCGACGGGCGGCTGACGGCCTTCGCCCTCTTCGCCGAACTGCTCGAAGGCGTCCACGGCGCGCTCGGCGACATGGACGCCCTGCGCCGGTTGTTCACCCGGCTGCGCGCCAGTTGCCGGGCGGCGGACCTGCCGCGCGGCGAACTGCTCGCGCTGGGCAAGCTCGTGGTCCTGGAGGCGGTCATGGACGACTTCGAGGCCGCCGCCGGCGCGGGGCTGGAGCTGGTCCGGTTATGGGGGGAATGGGAGTGGGGCGAGCCCGGGGTGGCCGACGAGGGCGTGGCCGAGGCGGCCTCCTCGCTCGGGAAGGCCGCGCGGGCGGCCCACCACCACGGGGATCAGACCCATGCCACCGTCCTCACCCAGTTCGCGCTCACCCTCGACGAGAACGAACGCTCCGCGCTGTTCGCCGCCGCGTACGGCACCGCCCGGCAGGGCCGGCTGGAGGAGTCCCTGGCCTACTTCGACCGGCTCATCGCCGCCGACCCGGCCCGGTACGGCTCCCACGAGGGCCGGGCGAGGGTGCTGGCGAGGCTGGACCGGCTGCCCGAGGCGATCGAGGCGATGGGCTCGGCCGTGTACGGCGAGCCGGGCCAGCCCCGCCACCGGCTCGTCAGGGCCGAGTTCCTGGTCGAGGCCGGGCTGATGGACGAGGCCCTGGTCGACCTGACCGTCTGCGTCGCGCAGACCAGCGCCGAGGCCGAGGTGCTGGCCGCCGATCCCACGGCGAACCTGCCCTATCTGGACACCCTGCCCACCGAGGCGCTGGCCGAGCAGGTGGTGGCCTTCCGGCTGTCGCTGCTGACGGACGGCGAGCGGGACGGCGACGCCGCGCTCTGCGTGGCCGAGGCGCTCGCCGACCCTCGGCTGCGCGGCTTCGCCCGGCTCCAGGGCATGCTGGAGGAGCTGGCCGAGGCGGTGGAGAGTCCCGCTGCCATCATGGAACTGCTGCCCGACGACGCGCCGTCGCGGCTGGCCAGGGCTCGCTGCCTGATCGTGCTGGACGAGGTCGAGCGGGCGCTGGTCGTCCTGGAGGAGATGCGGCTGCGGCCGTACGACATGGAGTCGTTCGAGGCGATGGGCGGGCTGCTCGAACTGCTAGCAGCCCGGCATCCGCGCCATCCCGGCGTCCGGCGGATCCTCGCCGACGTCCTCATCACGCGCTGGCGGCCGATGGCGGCGCTGGCGCACCTGGACGTGCTGCTGGAGGAGGCGCCGGGCGACTGGTACGGGCTGCTGCTGCGCGGCATGGCCCACGTCACGCACGCCGAAGGCGAACCCGGGTGGAACGGCGCCAACGTCATGGACGCCCTGGAGTGCCTGATCGACGCGGCGGGCGCGGCGCCGCCCGGCGAGGCCAGGCCGATGAACGCGCTGCGCTGGCTGCTGCAGTACGCGCTGGCGATCCCCGATCTGCGCGAAGCCCTGATGATCCTGCTGGGCAAGAAGGCGGAGCCGTGCGACCGGATCCTGGAGGCGATTCCCGGGCTGGAGACGGTCGTGGAGATGCTCGTCGCCTTCACCTTCGCGCTCAATCCGAGCCAGGCGCACGACGACAGCGCATTCGCGCTGGCCACGGCCCGCGAGTACGCGGTCGCCGCCGGGCTGCCGCAGCTCGCCGCCCAGATCGACCTGCTCCACGCCGACGTCCTGCTGCGCCTTTCCGACGTGCAGCGCGCGATGGACCACCTGGCCGCGGCCGAGGCGGTCATCGCCTTCCTCGGGGTGATCCCGAACGCGGAGTTCCTGCCGAGCTGGGGCCACGCCGACCTGGCCGCCCGGCAGGCCGACGCCGAGCAGCGCGGCCACTCGGCCATGGTGTTCGACCTCGACCACCAGGAGGTGATGGTGACCGCGCTCGGCTTCCTGCAGGGCTACATCGACCTCGTCCACGCCGACATCGCGGTACGGCTCGGCGACTTGCCGGCCGCGCTGGAGCGGCTGAGCCGGCCCTCGTCCGACAGCGGCCCGGACTACCTGGTCAGGTCGAGGCGGCTGCTGAAGGCCCGGGTCCTGCGCGACAGCGGGCGCTTCGACGAGGCGCTGGAAGTCCTGGGCGAGGTAGGCGACGATCTCCAGGCGGCGAACGTGCTCGCCACGATCCACCGGCTGAGCGGCGAACACGCCGAGGCGGCCCGCATCCTGCGGCGTACCCTCGACCGCGACGACCTCGACGCGCACGAACAGGTGATCATCGCGGGGAACCTGGCCGACGCCCAGCGCGTGGGCGGCAACCCGCGCGCCGCGCTGCGCACCCTGGACGAGCACCGGCCCGACCCGGCCGCCCCGTCGTCGGCCAGGGCTGGCTGGCACTACGGCCGCGGCAAGATCCTCAGCTCGATGGGCAGGCCGGCGGCCGCGCTGTCCGGCCTGCTCGTCGCGCTCGACCTCAACGACCGGGTCAGAGGCGGTTTCCGGGCCGAGGACGACCGCATCAGCTGGCAGGCGGGCAACCTTTCCGTCCTGACCGAGGCGCTGTGGGCGGCGGTCGCGGCCGCCCGCCTGGACACCGCCCTGGAACTGGTCGAACGCGGCCGTGCCAGGGCCTTCGTGGACGGGCTCACGCTCGGCCCGCCCCTGCGCGGACCCGAGACCGCCGGGCTGGCCGCCTCCGTCGCCGCCGCCCGCGAGCGCCGCCGCCTGCTGCTGGAGGTGGCCGCCGACCCCGGCGCGGACCTCGGCCCGTTGCGGGCGCTCGGCGTCGACCTGGGCGAGCGCGACGAAGGGTTCGGCGAGCGGCTCGCCACGGAGATCTCCCGCGAGGGCCCGGCCCTGCGGCGGCTGGAGCAACGCCTGCTGCGGGCCACGCTCGGGGCCCGCGAATCGGTCGCGGGGCAGATCAGCTCCGCAGCGGAGGTACGCGATCTGCTGACGACGGGTCCGGGCGAGCCGGCCGTGCTCCTCGCCGAGTTCGCCGCCACCGGCCCCACCGGCATCGGCCTGCTTCTGGCCGGCCGGTACGGCACGGCCTGGTCGTCCTGGCCGGACGAGGAGCCCGGCCCCCTCGCCGGGCATCTGCAGCGGGCCACCGAACCGGGCGAGCTGATCTGCCTGGTGCCCTCCGGTCCCCTGCACCACCTGCCGCTGCACGCGACGCTCGTGAACGGCGCGCCGCTGATCGCCCGCAACCCCGTCTGCTACCTGCCCAGCGCCTCGGTGCTGGCGCTGTGCCGGGCCCGCCGGGGAGCGCGGCGGCGGCCGTTCTCGGCCTTGGTGCTGGGCGACTCCCGCGGCGACCTGCGCCATGCCAGGGCCGAGGCCGTGGCCGTCGCCGGGCTGCTCGGCGCCCGCGCCCACCTCGGCCGGGACGCGGCCGGGGACCTGCTCGCCGACGGCGCCGACGCCTACGACGTGATCCACCTGGCCTGCCACGCCGCCTTCGACGCCGAGCACCCCGAGCAGTCGGGAATCCTGCTGAGCGGCGCCCGCCTCACCGTCGAGGACGTCTACGACCTGCGGCTCAACGCCAGCCTGGTCGTGCTCAGCGCCTGCGAGAGCGGGCTGGGCGAGAACCGGCCGGGCGACGAGCTGATGGGGCTGGTCCGGGCGTTCATGTACGCCGGGGCGGCCTCGCTGCTGGTGAGCCTGTGGCCGGTCGACGACCTGTCCACCGGGCTCCTCATGCGCGAGTTCTACGCACGCTGGCGCGGCCACGGCGAAGGACCCGCGCAGGCGCTCGCCGCCGCCCAGCTCGCGGTCAGGGACATGACCTGCGCGCAGGCGATCCGGCGGATCGAGTCCGGCGCCGACGCCCGGCTCGACGTGGCCCGGCTGCGGGTACGCGCCGGCGACCTCGCAGCGGCCATCGCCCTGTACGAGGAACTGCTGGCCGGCGGCGATGACGTGCCCGCCGAGCTGGTACGACGTCAGCTGCGCCGGTTGCGGCTGAAGGCGGAGGCGCCGGAGCCCGTCGACTACGGGCGCAGGCCGTTCGCCGACCCCTACCATTGGGCAGCCTTCACGCTCGTGGGAGATTGGCGAACCGGATGATCGCTGTGCGCGTCAGGACCTTCCCGGACCAGGCCCCCATCGGGCCCGCGCCGCCTCGCGGCCCCGGTCTCGCGGCGCTCACGCACGACGAGCGGGTGGTCGCGGTCGTGGACGGCGGCGGGCCCTATCCGCCGCTGGTCGTCGTGGAGCTGGACGGCGACCGGGTCGAGGAGACGGTCCTGCTCGACCTGGCCGACCTGCTCGGGCTGCTCACCGAGGTGCCGGGGGTGCTCGTGGAGCGGGACGGCCGGCCGTACGGGATCGTGGCCCGCGCGGACGTGGCCGCGGCGCTCCCGCTGGAGCTGCTCGAAGAGGGGTCGCAGCGGCTCGGCAACGCGCCCGGCCTGCCCTCGCGGCGCTACGTCTGCCGCAAGTGCGAGCCGCCCTCGCGCAGGTTGCCCCGCTCGGCCACGAACGGTCCCCCGGCGTGTTCGCGCGTGTGGTCCCACGGCCCGATGGAGCTCGAAGGAGGCTGACGGCCCGGTGTTCGCCACCGTCCTGAAAGAGATCACCGGCTACTTCGACCGCAGAGCCCTGCTGTCGTCCTTTCTGCCGACGCTGGTGGCGGCGGGCGTCCTGGTCGTGGCCGTGGTGTGGTCCGCGATGGACCCCCGGGTGGCCGTGCGGCTGTGGGCGGCGCTGCCCGGACTGGTCCAGGCGCTGCTCATCGTGGGGTTCCTGGTCGTGGTCGCGTTGTGGTCGTTCGCGCTGGTGAACCTGCGGCCGGTGGCCGACCAGGTCTTCCAGGGGCGCTGGGGCGAGTCGGCGCCCCTCACGGCGCTGGCCCGCCGGCGTACGGCCCGCCACCGCGACGCGCGGGCCCGCGATCTCAGGGCCGACGAGCGCCTGGAGCTCCACGAAGCCGCGCTCCTGCAGGCGGTCGAGTCGCTGCCCAGGCCCGGCGAGCCCGGCGTGCCCTTCGGCGGCGATCCGGCCGCCGAGCTGGAGGCGGTCGAGCGGGCCTGGGCGGACGCGGACGCGCTGCCGTCCGAGCGGGCCTCGGCGATCCTGCCCGGACTGAGCGCCCGGCTCGCCGCCCTGGCCTCGACCGGCGCTCCGGAGCTGGACGACCCGCGCTTCGCCCGGCTGGTGGCCACGGCGACGCGGCTGGCCGGGCGGTTCCTGCAGGATGTGCGTTCCCGCCGGGCCGCCGTCCAGCAGCGGCTGTTCGTGCTCTATCCCGACGACCCGGTCGACGTCGTGCCGACCGCGATCGGCAACATCCTGCTGGCCGCCGAGCAACATCCCCGGCTGCGGTACGGCCTGGATCCGGTCGTGATCTGGTCCCGGCTGCAGCCGCTGTTGCCCGACCCCTTCGCCGCCGCGCTCAAGGACGCGAAGGCGTCGCTGGACCTCATGCTCACGCTGGCCGCGTACCTGGTCGTCGTGGGTGTCCCGGTCGCGGTCCTCGCCGCGGCCGGCGCGCCGCTGGGGCCGGGCGCGCTCGCGTGGAGCTGCCTGGCCGCGGCGCTCGTCGTCATCGCCGCTCTGGTACGGCTGCGCCACCCCCTCGTCGTGGCGGCCCTGGCGGCGGCGCTGCTGTCGTTGCCGGCGGTGCTCTTCTTCCTGGCCGCTCCCCCGGCCCTCGTCCCGGTGCTGCGCGTCGCCGCCGGGCTCGTGCTGGTGGCGGCGGTGCTCGTCCTGGCCATGGTGGTCCACGCCGGGGCCAGAGAGGCGGCGCTGGCCTTCTCCGACCAGCTCAAGTCCGCCTTCGACCTGCACCGGCGGCTGGTCCTGCGCGAGCTGGGCCTGGAGCCTCCGTCCGGCCTCGCGGCCGAACGGGAGCTCTGGCTGGACGTCTGCCAGTTCCTGTACCGCGGCGACCCGCCCGTCTCCCCCGGGTTCCGCTACCGCGCCGACCCCCCGGAAGCGACCCCCTGAGGCCGGTGATCAGGGGATGAGGATCGTCTTGCCGGGCAGGCGACCGGCGACGGCCTCCTCGTGGACGTCGGCCAGATCGCCCAGCGGCCGGCGGGCGGCCACGTCGATCTTCAGGGTTCCCGCGTCCACGCGGGCGACCAGCTCGGCGAGCTGGGCGGCGTCGCCGCGGGCGAAGACCTGTGCGACGCGCACGCCGCGGCCGGCGTCCTCGGCGGCGGTGGTGGTGCTGACGAAGGCGCCGCCGTCGGCGACCAGGTTCGTCAGCTCGGCGGTCTCCTCCGGGGTCGTCCGGACCAGGTTCAGCACCACGTCGAACCGGCGGCCCTCCAGCGCCCGCGTGACGGGGGTCTCGGTGTGGTCCACGAGGTGGTCGGCAGCGTAGGAGCGGATACGGCCGGCGCTGCGCGGGCTCGCGGTGGCGGTCACCACGGCGCCGGTCTCCTTGGCCAGTTGGGTGGCGTATCCGCCCACCGCGCCGCCGGCGCCGTTGATCAGGATGTGCTGGCCTGCCCGCAGGGCGGCGTGCTCGTACAGTGCCTGCCAGGCCGTGAGGCCCACGGCGGGCAGGGCGGCGGCGTCGGCGAGGTCCACGGTCCGCGGGGCGGCCGCCAGGATGCCGGCGGGGGCGACAGTGTACTCGGCCGCCGCTCCGGGGGCGGTCATCGGGAGGAAGCCGATCACCGCGTCGCCTTCGCTCCAGCCCTCCGCCCCCTCACCGGCCGCGGTGATGACGCCGGACAGGTCGAAGTTCGGGATGTGCGGGAGGGTCAGCGGGAACACCTCCCGCACGTAGCCGGCGCGGATCGCGACGTCCACCGGGTTGAACGAGGTGGCGGCCACCTTCACCACCACCTGGCCGGGTCCCGCGGCGGGCAGGTCGGCGTCCTCGTGGACCAGGACGCCGGTGTCGCCGTAGGAGTGGTAGCGCACTGCCTTCATGATCTCTCCTCAGAGAATTGCTTCGAAGTTGAAGCGTGTGATGACAGTAGCTTGCTTTGAGTTCGAAGCAATACCCGATGCGGAGGTGATCCTGGTCACAATGCTTTGAGTTCGAAACATATAGGATGTGCGGATGACCGACGACGGCGTTCCGGGGCTCGACCCCCGGCAGCTGGGGGCCTACTTCGCGCTGATGGAGGCCGTCAGCCTGCTTCAGCACCACGTCGAGCAGCAACTCCAGGCCGTGGGCGGGCTCAGCTACGTGCAGTTCCAGCTCCTGGCCCGGCTCGCGAACGCGCAGGGGCGGCTCACCATGACCGAACTGGCCGACGGCGTCGTCTACAGCCGCAGCGGCCTCACCTACCAGGCCGGGCTGCTGGAGAAGACCGGCCTCATCACCCGCGGCCCCTCCCCCGACGACGAGCGCACCACCCTGGTCACCATCACCGAGGACGGGCTCGCGCTTCTGGGACGCGTGATGCCGGGGCACATCCAGGTCGTCCGCGGCATGCTGTTCGACCCTCTGGCCGACGAGGACCTCAGCCGGCTCGGCGACATCATGGTGGGAGTCCGGGACCACATGCGCTCACTGCCGCCCCGCTCGGCCGCCCCGCGCAAGCGCCGCCCGCCCGCCACCCAGACCTGAACCCGCTGCCACATCCAGCTCACCGCAGCCTCGACGACCGCGGTGCCGATCTTGCTCGTGCCGGCCCGGCGCCAGTTCGCCGAGGGACTGGCGCGCACCGGGCTCAAGGGATGAGTCAGCTCACGGCCCGCTTCACCAGCGCGCTGATGCGGGCCTCCACCTCGGGAGTGACCTCGATCAGGGCGTGGGAGACCGGCCACATCGCGCCGTCGTCCAGCTTGGCCGGGTCGCTGAAGCCGAGCGTGGCGTAGCGTCCCTTGAACTTCTCCGCGGGCTGGAAGTGGCAGACGAGCTTGCCGTCGAGCGCGTAGGCGGGCATGCCGTACCAGAGCTTCGGGGCGAGGGCCGGGGCACTGGCGGTGACGATGGCGTGGACGCGCTCGGCCAGGACGCGGTCCGCGTCGTTCATCTCGGCGATCTTGGCGAGCACGTCCCGCACCGCCTCCGCGGCCTTGTCGGCCTCGCTGCGGCGGGCCGTCCTCTTCAGCTCCTTGGCGTGGTCCTTCATCGCGGCGCGCTCCTCGGCCGTGAACCCCTCGTACGCGGTGGTGGCGGTGCTGGTCATCGTGTGCTCCTTCGTCGTGGTCGCTGTAAGGCAAAGGTGCCTGAGCGGGTTGATACATCCGCTATGCGGAGACGATGCGGCCGCACACCTTTTCTTTCTGGATACCGTCCTGTTAGTTTGCCAGCTATGCCCCTCTCGCTGTTCTTCCTCCTGGATGGCGTGGTTTTCGCCACCTGGGTGGTTCGCATCCCCTCGGTCAAGGACCACCTCGGCGTCTCCACCGGCGGTCTCGGCGTGGCGCTCATGTGCATGGCGATCGGCACCGGCCTCGCCATGACCGTGAGCGGACGGCTCTGCCTGCGCTACGGCACGCGCCGCGTCATCCTCGCCGCCATCTCCCTGCTCAGCCTGGCCCTGCCGGTGATCTCGCTCGCGGACACGATGGTGGCGCTGTGCCTGACGCTCGCCGTGACCGGGCTGTGCTACGGCACCCTCAACATCGGCCTGAACAGCGCGGCCGTCGAGGTCGAGCGGGCCACCCAACGGCCGGTCATGTCGGTGCTGCACGGACTGTGGAGCGCCGGCGGCCTCGCGGGGGCGCTGCTCGGCGGCCTTCTCCTCGGCTCGCTGACCACCACGCAGCACTTCCTGCTGGTGTCCGCCCTCACCCTCCTCAGCACGGCCGTCCTGGCCAGGCCGCTCCTGCGCGGGACGGTCCCCGCCACCGCGAGCGCCCCCGCCAAGGGCGGGCCGCGGACGTTCCGCCTGGCCGTGGCGCTGTGCGGCGTGCTGGCCGTGTGCGCGGCGTTCGGCGAGGGCGCGGTGGCCGACTGGAGCGTGTTGCACCTGCGCGACGACCTGCACGCTGAGGCCGACCTGGCCGCGTACGGCTTCTCGGCCTACTCGGTGGCGATCGCGATCACCCGGCTGGCGGGCAGCCGCCTGGTGGCGCGGTTCGGGCAGAGCACCGTGCTCGTGACCGGCGCCGTGCTGGCGGTGTGCGGCGGCCTGGCCGCGTCGTGGACGGGTTCGGTGGCGGTGGCGTTCGCCGGGTTCGTGGTGGTGGGGTGCGGGCTGGCCAACGTCTTCCCGCTGGCCATCGCCCAGGCGGGGGCGCTCGGCGGACCGGCGGGTGTGAGCCTGGCCTCCAGCATCGGCCACGCGGGGATGCTCGGCGGGCCGCCGTTGATCGGCTTCATGGCCGAGCACGTCGGGCTGCCCGCCGCCCTGTCGGCCATCGCCGTCTCCTCGGCCGCCGTCGTGCCGCTCGCGCTGTACCTCCGCGCGGCGCGATAGATCTCCTACACGGACCCTCAATATCGCGATAAGTAGCGATATCGTGCTTGGGCATGACAGGAGGGGAGATCGCCTCAGAGGCAGATCACGACTCGACCACCACGCCGCGACGGGCCGCATGCCGTACGGGCGAATCCATCGCGGACCCCGGCCGCGCACGGGCGGGAGGCCGCCGCCCGGGGCGGCGCGAAAGGGAGCGATGGAAGCGCGCACAGGCGACGCTCTGATCGAGCTGATCCGCACGCATCCGGCCGACGACGACATCGTGGGCCCGGCGGCCGGCGACCTGCTCGGCGAGCTGCGCGCGGGTTACCCGGTCGAGAACCTCGGCAGGCTTCTGCACGGCGAGGACGAGGCGGTCGCCGGGACGGGCGCCTGGTTGCTGGCGGAGCTGGCCGAGCTCGCCGCCCCGATGATGGACGAGATCCCGGCCCTGCTCTCCCACCGGAACCGCATCGTCGGCTACTACGCGATCGCGGTCGTCCTGGAGAACGCCGGCGAACGCCACGGACCCGTCATCGCCCAGGTCCTCGCCCTGAGCCGGGATCCGGAGAGCGCCATCCGCTGGAAGGTCCTCGAGTTCCTGACCGAGGCCTCCGTCGAGCAACTCGAGGCGGGGGCGTCGTGCCTGCCTCCCGGCCGGCTCAGGGACCTGACCGAGTGGCTGGTCCTGCAGGAGGACGAGGAGCCCGACGCCTCCGGCATCATCACCCGGCTGGCGGACGGCGACCCGGTGACCAGGCTGTTCGCCGCCGCGGCCGCCACCAGCCTGTCCGGCCCCGACGACATGGGCCTCCTGGAGCACGCGGCCGGGGCCGGGGACGAGGAGATCCGCTCGTTCGCCGGGGAACGGCTGAGCGAACTGCGCGAGCAAAGTACCTAAGTGCGACAGATTCGCCGTGCCCGGCGTTTATCTAACGTTGGGGGCAAGACGAACGGACGATCTGAGGAGAAGGCACATGAGCGACATCAACGAGCTGGTCAAGCGCTACCTCGCCGCCTGGAACCGGACCGACGCCGAGGCCCGCCGGGCGGAACTGGCGGAGGTCTTCGCCGACGACGCCGTGTACACCGACCCGCTGGTGTCGGTCCGGGGCCGCGACGGTCTCGACGCGACGATCGCCGCCGTGCGGGGCCAGTTCGGCGGGCTGGTGTTCAGCCTCGGCGGGCCCGTGGACGCCCACCACGACATCGCCCGGTTCACCTGGCACCTGGGCCCGGAGGGCGGCGAGCCGCTGGCCATCGGTTTCGACGTCGCCGTCATCGGCGAGGACGGCCGGATCGCCCGGGTGCTCGGCTTTCTCGACAAGGTTCCGGCCGGAGCCTGAGTTCCCGACCGCCATCTGACCCTGGAGGAATCATGACCGCTTACCTGCTCGCCCACCTGCGCAAGCCCGAAGAGATCCATTCCGACGTCCTGGAGTACAAGGACCGGGTCCAGGCCACCCTGGACCCCTTCTCCGGCCGGTTCATCGTGCGCGGCGGCGAGGTCGACGTCCGGGAGGGCGAATGGCCGGGCGACGTGATCCTGGTGGAGTTCCCGTCGATGAAGCACGCCCGCGACTTCTACGACTCGGCCGCCTACCAGGAGATCCTCCACCTCCGCACGGACCACCTGAAAGGCGAGGTGATCCTCGTCGAAGGCATCTGAACCCGGGGCGCCGTCACTCCCGCGGGCGGTTCAGCGCGGAGTGGCGGTAACTGTAGGCGGCGTAGATGATCAGGCCGATCGCGAACCAGATCGCGAAGCGCAGCCAGGTCGCCGGGCTCAGGAAGGTGATCAGCCACACTGAGAAGATGACGCCGATGGCCGGAACCACCGGCATGCCCGGTGTCCGGAAGGTACGCGGCAGGTCCGGCTGCCGGTACCGCAGGACGATGACGGCCACGCACACCACGACGAAGGCCAGCAGGATGCCGATGTTGGTCAGCTCGGCCGCCTCGCGAATCGGCAGGAACCCGGCGATGAGGGCGGAGACCACGCCGACGATCCAGGTGATCCGGCTCGGCACCCGCCGCACCGGGTGAACCTTGGCGAACCAGCGCG
The DNA here is from genome assembly GCF_042740555.1 of Nonomuraea sp. NPDC059007. Taxonomy (NCBI): domain Bacteria; kingdom Bacillati; phylum Actinomycetota; class Actinomycetes; order Streptosporangiales; family Streptosporangiaceae; genus Nonomuraea; species Nonomuraea sp. NPDC059007. Next base: position 246,927 of record NZ_JBHYJD010000008.1, read on the forward strand.
GCAGCAACCCGTCCCGGCTCATCGCGAACCACACGCGGGTGACGCCGAGCATGAAGGTGAACATGACGGTGAGGATGCCGATGATCGCTCCGGCCGCGATGACGCCGGCGAGCTTGGACAGCCCGACCGCGGCGAAGGCCGAGGAGAACCCGCTCTCGGGGTCGATGTCCCGGTAGTTCTGCATGCCGGTCAGGACCAGCGTGGCCAGGACGTACAGCACCATCGAGATGGCCAGCGAGTAGATGATCGCCTTGGGCATGTGGCGCTGGGCGTCCTTGGACTCCTCGGCGGCCGTGCTCATCGCGTCGTAGCCGAAGACGGCGAAGAAGACGGTCGCCGCGCCGGTGATCGCGCCGGTCACGCCGAACGGGAAGAAGGGGGTGTAGTTGGCCGGGTTGATGAAGAAGAAGCCGACCACGATCACCATCAGCACGACGGCGACCTTCACCACGACGACGAAGGTCTCGAACCGCGCCGCGGCCCTGATCCCGAGGTTCAGCAGGAACGCGATGAGCAGGCACAACACCACCGCGAACAGGTCGACGACCCGGCCGGGCCCGGTCCCCGGCGCGCCCAGCATCCAGGCGGGCAGATCGAGGCCGAGGTTGCCGACGAGGAACCCGAAGTAGCCCGAGATGCCGATCCCCACGACCGCGACGATCGCGGTGTACTCCAGCAGCAGGTCCCAGCCGATCAGCCACCCGGCCAGCTCACCCAGGACGGCGTAACCGTAGGTGTAGGCGGAGCCCGCTTTCGGGATGAGCCCGGCGAACTCCGCGTAGGAGAACGCCGCGGCCGCGCTGGCCACACCGGCGATGAGGAAGGAGATGAGCACGGCGGGCCCGGCGGTCTGGTTGGCGACCGCGCCGGCGAGGGCGAAGATCCCCGCGCCGATGATGCCGCCGATGCCGATCGCGGTGAGCTGCCACAGGCCGAGCACCCGCGTCAGTTCCCCTTCGTGCTCGCTGGCGATCTGCTCCACCGGCTTGCGCCGGAACACTCCCGAGCCGCCTCCGAACGAAGCCATCGTCTCGCCTCCCTGGTCACGACGCTGTCACCGGCGAGGGGGATGGCTAGAAACGTACCCGTTTTCGCGAAGAATCAGACCGAAGCGTGGGCGGAGTCCCGGCCGGGGCGGACCCAGTCGTGGTTCTCGCGCAGGACCGTGAATCCGGCCGATCGGTAGAGCGCCACCGCAGCGTGGTTCGAGGACGGCGTCAGCACGGCGACCGCGCTCGCGCCCCGCTGGACGAGGGCCGCGCACGTGCCCAGCACGGCGTCGCGCCCGTAGCCGTGCCCGCGATGGCCGGGAGCGGTGCCGACCGGTTCGAGCAGCCCGCACCTGCCCACGCCCGCGAACCATCCGGTCGCGGCGGCCGCGGGCTCCCCCGCGGGCGTGCGCACCAGCGTCTCCACGGCCAGCCCGCCCGCCGGCGAGCGTTTCATCGCGTGCCACTTCTCGATGGTGAACGTGGATCCCGTGAACGCGGAGCGCTGCACCAGCACCCGGTCGGCCGCGTCGGCGTCCGCGACCGGCCGGGCGCGGATGCGCACCGGCCGCGGGGTCCACGACATGACGACCCAGCCGGCCTGCTCGCGTTCCCACCCGGGCACGGGCAGCCCGTCGGACCAGTCGTTGCCGGGTTCGAGCAGGTCCCCGGCGTCGGCCGCGAGCGCGCCGAGATCGGCCCCGGGCGCGGCGCTCACCCGCAGCACGGGGCCGTCGAGGAATCCGGCCGCCACCGGCGCCGCCCCGTCCGTCCAGAGGAAGACGGCCGCGTCGTCCAGCCGCAGGTACCAGCCCACGTCTCCGGGATGGAGGCCGCCGGCCGGGGCGTCGGGCGGCGTCCACGCCGACAGGGCGTGAAGCGCCGGGCCGGTCTCGGCAGGGGTCAGGCGGCGTCGAGCGAGTGAGATCACGGACGGCAGGCTAGCCAGCGCGCTCCCTGCGGCTCAAAGGCTTTTCACCGCAGCGCCTCCGCCGGTTCCATGCGGGCCGCGCGCAGCGCCGGATACAGGCCCGCCAGCAGTCCCACCAGCGCGCCGGCCACGGGTGCGGCCAGCGCCAGCCGTACGTCGAGGACCGGGGTCCACTGGCGCACGGCGGCCACCGCGACGACGGTCACCATGCCCACGCTTGCCCCGATCACCCCGCCGGTCAGGCCGATCAGGCTGGACTCCATCAGGAACTGGGCGGCGATGTGGCGGCGGGCCGCTCCCAGTGCGCGGCGCAGGCCGATCTCGGCGACCCGTTCCATGACGGTGACCAGCGTGACGTTGGCGATGCCGACCGCGCCGACGACCAGGGAGACCAGGCCGAGGATGAGGAAGAGGCCGTTGACGTCGTCCTGGGCGCCGTCGCGCGCCCGTTTGGGACTCGGCGGCGCGATCACCTGCAACTCGGCGCTGCGGTTGGGGCTCAGCGCGAGCGGCGCCTGGCGGGCGATGAGCTCGGCGGCGCCCAGCTGGGTGGCGACCAGGACGCGGGTGACGTCCTTGAGCCCGATGTCGGGGCCCAGCGTGGGCGGGACGAGGACCGCGCTGGCCAGGATCTGCTCGCGCCGCAGGCCGCCGATGATGCCGATGACGGTGTAGGAGCGGTCCTTGATGAACACGGCCGGCGCGTGCTCCAGGCTGGTGATGCCGAGCATGGCGGCGGCCTGCTCCCCCAGCACTACGACCCGGTCGCGGCGGGTGACGTGGCCGGCGTCGTAGTAGCGCCCGGCCAGCATCCGGCCGAGGGTGGTCTGCGGCAGGTCGGGGGTGGCCGCGACCACCGCGAGCGTCTGCCCGGACACCCGGGTGGGGTCGAGCAGGTTGTTGGCGGTCACGACGAGGTTGGAGCTCTTGTCGCTCTGCGCCAGCGCCGTCGCCGAGGTCACACCGCGCAGGAGGCGAAGCTCCTTGGCCGCGTCCCAGGTCACGATGGGGTTGTGGCCGCCGCGGGGCACCTCGACCGTGACGCTGGTGGCCAGCAGTTCGTCGAACCGGCCGACGATCTGGTTGCCCGCGGTGGCGGCGATGCCCAGCGTGACCACCAGCGTGCCGATGCCCAGGACGGTGCCGAGGGTGGTCAGGGCCGATCGCACCGGGCGGGCGAGCATCCCCGCCATCGACTCGGCCCACAGGTCACGGAGCTTCACTGAGCACCCCGTCCGCGATACGGACCCGGCGTTTGGCGCGTGCGCTCACCCCGTCCTCGTGCGTGATCACCAGGATCGTCAGGCCGTCGGCGCGCAGGCCGTCGAACAGGTCGAGGATGGCCTCGGTGTTGCGGCTGTCGAGGTTGCCGGTCGGCTCGTCGCACAGCAGCAGGGCGGGCTTGGCCATCAGGGCGCGGGCGATGGCCACGCGCTGGCGCTCGCCGCCCGACAGGCGATCGGGCAGGAAGCGGATGCGATGGCTCATGCCCACCTGCTCCAGCGCCTGTTCCGCGCGGGCCCGGCGGCCGGAGCGGGGGTGCGGGCCGTACACCTCGGCGAGCATCACGTTCTCCACGACCGTCCGGTGGGACAGCAGGTGGAAGGACTGGAAGACGAAGCCGATGCGGGTGCCCCGCAGCCGGGTCCGCCCGCCGTCGCGCAGCGCCGTGGTCTCGACCCCGTCCAGCCGGTACGTGCCGGCGCTCGGCCGGTCGAGCAGGCCGAGGATGTTGAGCAGGGTGGACTTGCCGGACCCGGACGGCCCGACGATGGCCATGTAGTCCCCCTGCTCGACGCGCAGGTCCACGTCGGCCAGCGCGCGTACCGGCGGGTCGGACGGGAAGTCCCGGCAGACGCCGGCCAGCTCGATGACGGGCTCAAGCATCGCTCACCACGACCCGATCGCCCTCCTTCAGCTCGCCCGCGCGCACCGGCGTCACCTTCACCACGCCGTCGGCGGTCAGGCCCGTCCGCACCTCGACCTCGCGGGCACGGTCGCCGTCCACGGCGACCCTGACCCGGGGCCGGCCGTCGGCGGAGGTGATGACGGCGGCCACGGGGACGGCCAGCACCTCGCCCTCGGTCGAGCCGACCGAGATCCGCACGGTCATGGGCGAGCCGACCAGCGACTTGAGCTTCTTGGCCGAGCCGGGCGAGAGCAGGACGGGCACCGAACCGGTCTCCGCCTCCTCGCCCTTCGGCTTGTCCGCTCCCGCCTTGGCGTCCTCCCCCACCGCGCTCAGCGTGGCGGGCAGCTGCGTTCCGTCCATGGTCTCCATCGAGGCCTCCTGGCCGGGGCGCAGCAGCTTGGCCTCCTTGGCCTCGACCGACCCGGTGACCGCGAAGGCCGAGCTGGTCACGGTCGCGACCTTGCCCTCGATGGTGTCGCCCGGCTTGACCTCGGCCTTGTCGATGCGGGCGGGCAGCTTCGGCAGGAAGACGATCTCACCGGCCGGGACGCTGACCCCGTAGGTCTTGCGGAACTCGGCCAGCAGGGTCTGGGCGTCGGCCAGGTTCGCGACGCTGTGGGTGACCTTCGCCCGCAGCGGCGAGACCTTCCTGGCCCGCTTCAGCGCCTGGTCGGCGGTGGCCTCGGCCTCCTTCGCCGTGCGCACCGCCTTGCGCAGTTCCTCCAGCCGCTTGTCCCGGTCGGCGCGTACCTGTTCCTCGTAGGCGGCCACCGCCCGGTGGGCCTCGTCGAGGTCCTGCCGGGCGTTGTCCAGCTTCATCTCCAGCAGGCTCGTGTCCACCGCGCTGGGCGTGGGCGCCGGTGTCGCGGTCGGCGTGGGCGCCGGCTTCCTGGCCTCCGCGAGCGCCTGCTCGGCCGCGAGCACCTGCTCCTCGGCAGCGCGTACGGCACGGCGCAGCGTGGCCAGCTGGGTCTCCTGCTCCGGTGTGACCTCCGGCGCCTCGGCCAGCGCCTTCTGCGCCGACTTCAGGTCCCGGCGGGCGTTGTCGTGGCGCAGCCGCAGCGGCCGTACGTCCAGGCCCTCCTCCAGCGCCTTGCGGTCGGCGGCCAGGGTCTCCTGCGCGGTCTGGACGGCTTGGCGGAGCTGCTGCAGGCTCTTGCGCGCCTCCAGGTCGGGTTCCTGGGCCTTGTAGCCGCGTTTGGCGTACCAGCGTTTCACCGCCGCCACCGTGGCCGCGTCGAAGACGCCGCTGGCCCGGACCCGCAGCGCGCGCTGGAGCTGTTTGACGTCGTCGCCCTCGGTGCCGGGCACGAGCGGACGGTACATCGGCTTCTTGCCCTGCAGCGCGAACACCGGCCGGCCGTTGACCTGCATCAGCGTCTGGCCCGCGCGGATCGGGCCGGGTTTGGGCGCCGTGGTGACGCGCTGGGCGGCGCCGTTCGCCCCGCCGCCCGGACCGGCCCCGGCGCCGCCGCTGTTGCCGCCGACCATCCCGGCCAGGGTGATCGGCAGCGGCGAGCCGTACGTCAGCGTGCCGCTGACCGTCACCGTGCTCGTGAGCTTACGGCGCTCGACCGCCGCGGTGACCAGGGAGGGTTTGGGCGGGCGGCGCGAGGCGGCCTCCTCGGCCGGCGACCGCAGCCGGGAGCCGACGACCCAGCCGGCCGCGGCGATCACCAGCACCCCCGCCACGACCAGGGCGAGCACTCTCGATCTGCGCACGCTAGCTCGCAACCGTCGCCATCATCATGCCCACACCGGGCAGGAACTGGGCCTTCTCGTAGACGTCGTTCGCCTTGGGCCGGTAGGCGGCGTAGAAGTCCTTGCCGCACTCCAGGTCCTCCAGGGAGGCCTTGATCTCGCGCTGCAGAAGGGGCCGCGCCTGGTCGGCGGTGGGCGGCTTGCCTCCCTGGCCGAGCTTGCCGAACTCCTGCATGAACGGGTCCTCGGTGCTGCGCGCGATGTCCGAGGGACGTTGCGAGGAGACCCGGTAGCCCTTGCCCTTCAGGCAGTCGCCGAACGCGCCTGCCAGCTCCACCAGCTTGGGATCGCCGTCGATCTCGCGGGCGATGATCTGCTTCAGCATCTCGCCCTGGGCCTTGGAGACCTCCTCCATCGACTTCATGTTCTTGCCGGTGACCTTGTTGATCATCACCAGCGTGCAGGCGCCCATCGCGTCGAAGTACGCCTTCCGCTGGGCCTCCGGCAGCCCGGCGACGACCTTGCCGTTGGGGTCGTCGCCGCTTCCGTCGGTCTCCTGCGTCCGCCACGCCATCCGGCCGACGCCGTCGTTGGGGTAGACGAAGGAGGCGGCGAAGCCGAACCCGTACTTTTCACGATATTTCCGCATGCCTTGGTAGTCGCCGGACATTTCCTGCTTGATGGCGTCCGGGAGCTTCGGCATGGACACGACGGGGTGATAGGTGAACCCCTTGCCCTTCATACAGGAGGCCAGCTGGGCCTGGTGCTCGCGTTGCTTGTTGGCGGGATCCGCGGAGGGTGAGGCGGCCGCCCCGGTCTCACCGGAGGTGGAGCATCCGGCAAGGGCCGCCAGCAGGGCCGCAGCAATCATGAGCGGCACTCGGGAGTTGGTCATGGGACTTCACTGTCGCCAGTACAAGCTGAAGCGAACCTGAACGCGCCTGAAGCGCGCGCCGGCGCTCCCGGTCTCCGGCCGCCCCTCGAACAGCTCGTGCGGCCTCCGCGCCGAGAGGTGACGGCCGGGCCCAGTCCGGGGTCACCGACATGGCGGTCCGCGCCACCGGCGTCTGGCGACGGTTCTCGGCCGCCGGCGTGCGGCGACGCGGGCGGGGCGTCGCCGTTCCCGGGTCAGCGGAGGTCGCGGATGAGGGTGCCGATGATGGATTCGACCTTGTCCGAGTTGAACGAGTCCGAGCCGATCAGCAGGGTGACGGCCCGCCGCCCGTCGTCCGTGACGGCGTTCCTGAACTTGTGCCCGCTGGCCATGCTGCCGCTGTGTCCCCACGTGACCAGGCCGGGGGCGAACCGGTAACCCTCGACGCCCAGGCCGTAGTCCTGGCCGAAGTCATCCTTGATGGTCTTCTTCATCTCGGCGAGCTGGGCCGGGGCCAGCAGCCTGCCGGTCATCAGCGCGGTCCAGAAGGCGGTCGTGTCGGCGCCGGTCGAGATCAGCGCGCCCGACGCGTCGGCCTCCGAGGTGTTCCATTCCGTCTTGTCCACCAGCCTCCCGCCCTCCTTGATGTAGCCCCGCAGGTCGGGCTTGGGGAGGGTGGTCCGGTCGCCGGGCCAGGAGGTTCCGCGCAGCCGGAGCGGCTTGATGATGCGCCGGTTGATCTCATCGCCGACGCCCCGGCCGGTGATCTTCGTGACGATCAGCCCGGCCAGGTTGTAGTTGGTGTTGGAGTAGGCGAAGCCCGACGGGGTCCTCTCGGGCGGGGGCAGGGGCAGCGCCTGCTCCACCGTCTGCAGCGGCTCGATGTGGTCCCAGCGGTGCGCTTCCTCGTCCTCCCAGAACGGCGCGGCCAGGTAGTCGGGCAGGCCGCTGGTGTGCTGCAGGAGCTGGCGGATCGTGATCTCGCGGCCGTCGTAGTCCTTGGTGTCGATGAGGCCGGGCAGATATCGGTCGACGGTGTCGTCCAGCTTGAGCCTGCCCTCGCCCACGAGCTGTAGCACGACCGTCGCCGTCCAGGTCTTGGTGTCGCTGCCGATACGGCTGTGCTCGTCGCCGGTGACCTTGCGGCCCGTCCTGCGGTCGGCGAGGCCGACGCCGCCGGTCCAGACGCCGCAGCGCGGGCTCTTCACCGTCACCGCGATCCCCGCCCCGACCTTCTCCAGCGCCTTCAGCGCCGTCCGGATGGGCCGGGTGTCGCACCGTGGCGTCCCGGCCGACGCGGCGGACGGCGTGACCACCAGAGCGGCCGTGACCACGAAGGCCACGAGAACACCTCGCATATTGTCTCCTTTGACGATATTCCTGCGTAGGCGGATACCCACGGCACGTGCATGCTGACAGCGTCGCCGCTGACCTGACCGTCCGCATTCGGTGCCCGTCCAGACATTCCGTGCATGCTTTGTACGGCCGGCCAAAGAGGTGAGGATGCTCGACACCGGAGTACCCGATCTCGCCCAAGTCCTGGACGCGCTGGGCCCGTCGCTGCTGCGCCCGCTGACCGTGCTGCCGGAAGGGCCGGTACCGGTCTCCGGCGTCCTCATCTTCGAGCCGCGCGCCCCGCTGCCGTCCGTCAGGGACGCGATCCTGCTGGCCGTCGGCGTGGGCACCGCCGGAACGCGGGCGAAGGAACTCGTGGACGCGGCGGCCGGCGTCGGCTACGCCTGCCTGGTGGTGAAGAGCTTCGGCGAACCGACCGCCGGACTGGCCGAGGCCGCGCGGCGGTCGGGAATCGTCCTGCTCGCCGCCGACGAGGCGGTCGCCTGGCATCACCTGGACGCCATGATCTCCACCGCCCTCGCCTCCACCGTCCGGTTCGAGCAGGCCGCGGGAGCGCCGGCGGTCGGCGATCTGTTCGCCCTGGCCAACGCGATCGCGGGGATGGTCGGCGGCGCCACCGTGATCGAGGATCCGCACCGGCGCATCCTCGCGTACTCGACCCTGCCGGGACAGGCCATCGACGAGGGCCGCCGCCAGGGCATCCTCGGCCTGCAGGTGCCGGACGGCCCGGACTACGACGAGGTGTACCGCGCGCTGGTCAAGGCGGGGCGTACCTGCCGGTTCCCGGCGTTTCGCGGCGGGCTTCCCCGTCTCGGTGTCGTGGTCCGCGCGGGCAGCGAGGAACTGGGCTCGATCTGGGTCGTCGACGCGGAGGGCTGTCTGGACGCCGCCGCCGAACAAGCGCTCTCCGATGTGGCCGACATCGTCTCGCTGCACCTGCTCGCGGCGCGTACCGCCGACGACGCCGTGCGGCGCAGGCGCGCGGACCTGCTGCGGCGGCTGCTGGCCGACCCGAGCAGCGTCACCGCGGTCGCGCCACAGCTCGGCCTGGACCCGAACCTGCCGGTCGCGGTGGCCGCGTTCGCCGTCGTGTCGAGCAAGCCCGACGACGTTCTCGCGGCGCACGCGGCCACCCGGCTCGCCGACCTGGTCAGCCTGCACTGCGAGGCCCACTACGGCAGGCACGGCTGCGCCCTGATCGACGGCACCGTCTACGCGCTGCTGCCGAGCGGGCCGTCGCCGAAGGCGCACCACGAACTCGTCGCCGACATCGCCCGGCGGGCCCATGGCGCGTTGCGGGTGCCGATCCAGGCCGGGCTCGGCTCGCTCGTGCCGGGGCTGCGCTCGATCGCGAGCTCACGCGCCGACGCCGATCTCGTCCTGCGCGCTCTGACCGACCGGCCGGGCGAGCCTCAGCCGTGCCAGGTCGCCACGATCGACGAGGTGTGGGCGGGCGCGACGCTGTCGGCGCTGGCCCAGATCCTGGCCGCGCACGACGCGCTGCCCCGCAGCCTCGGTCCGGCGGTCCGCGCCCACGATCTCGAGCACGGCACCACCTACGCCGACACCCTGCTCGCCTACCTGGACGCCGACGGCGATTTCGCCGCCGCCTCCCAGCGGTTGTCGGTGCACCCGAACACGATCCGCTACCGGCTTTCCCGCGCCGAGGAGATCTTCGGCTTCGATCTCGCCGACCCGGACGAACGCCTGGTGCTGTGGCTGCGGTTGCGGCTCGGCGACCAGGTCGGCTGGTAAGGGGTGTTCCCATGACGAACGAGCTCGGCGTCTCCGTGACGGCCTTCACGCGCGGCGTCGTCATCCACCTGTCCGGGCCGCTGAGCAGCGGCTCGGCGATGCGGCTGAGGGAGGCGATCGCGGCCGTCGACGAGCGGGAGACGCCCACCGCCATCCTCGACCTCGCACAGGTTCCGGCCTGCGACGTCCACGGCATGGGGGCGATCATCGCCGCCATGAAGCACGCGGCGCGCCGGGACATCCGCCTGATCGTCGCGGCCGCCGGCCCGCCGGTCTCGCGGGCCATCGAACGGCACGGCCTCACGGACCGGGCCGAGCTGCGGGACAGCCTGCGGGAGGCCGTGGACGAACTCGAAGCCTGACTCCCGGCCAGGGGCCCCCGTTAACCGCTTTTTACCGCAGGCAGTCCAAGGGCCTGATACAGTCGTTGGCAGTTGCAGTTGTGGTACCCCATACAAACTTTTGGCGCACCTGGCGATCGTGATTGGTCAGGTGCGTTTTTTGTTGCCGGTCATCTCCGGATGGGCACATCGCGGCAACTCGGAATCCGTAGGTACGGATGCCGGTTCTGCACACCTATCAAAGGGAGACAGACATGGCCGTCGGAACTGTCAAGTGGTTCAACGCGGACAAGGGCTTCGGCTTCATCGAGCACGAGGGCGGTCCGGACGTCTTCGCGCACTACTCGCAGATCGTCTCTCAGGGCGGCTTCCGCGAGCTGCGTGAGGGCCAGAAGGTGTCGTTCGACATCACCCAGGGCCAGAAGGGCCCGCAGGCGGAGAACATCGTTCCCGCCTAGTCTGTACGCGTGAAGGCCGGGGCTCGCATCCGATGGATGCGGGCCCCGGCTCGTTTGTCCCCCTCGGCCCACGACCATGTGGAGGAGCACACCTGCCGTGCCGGCGGGAAGGTGCCTGATCGCGTGGTTGTGGAGCGCGGCCACGTCGGCGGGCAGCGGCTCCCGGCCGCTCATCCACGGTTCCACGAGCGCCGTGGCGTAGGCGAACGGGCAGGTCGTCACCCGTGAGCACGTCCACGGTCGGCACGGTCCTGCCGCGGACGCGCGCCTCCAGGACGCAGGCGGACTCGATGGCCGTGGTGAAGGTCAGGCCCCGTGGACCAGCCACAGCGCGGCGCAGGCGGTTCAGGACAGTGACCGTTCGACGGGGCAGTCGTCTTGCGGGCAGGCGGCGTAGTCGCAGAGGCGGCAGATGCGGTCCGCGCGCTCGCGGCCGACGGCCAGGGTGGTCAGCACCTGTTCGACGATGCCGGTCAGCTGCCGGGCCTGCTCGCCGGTGAGCGTGCCGAGCGCCCTTCGCAGTACGGCCCGCCGCCCGGCCACGATCTCCGTGGCCATCTCGGTGCCGCGTTCGGTCAGCCACAGCGACACGCTGCGCCGGTCACGCCCCGGACGCCGTTCGATCAGGCCTTCGGCGGCCAGCCGGTCGACCAGGCGGACCGTCCCCGAGCCGGTGATGCCGAGCACCCGGCTCAGCTCGTCGACGTGCGCGCCCGGCACGGCCAGGATCGTGGCCAGGGCCGAGGCCCCGGTGGCGCCCTGGGCGGTGACGCGCCGCGTGGCCTCGTCCAGTTCGTCGGCGAGCCCGACGACCAGAGCGCCGACGAGGTTCACCGCTCTGTCGTCCATACCTCGCACAATAGCTGACTGAGTCAGTCATCTAAAGTAGTCGGGGGTGGCTGGCCGGAGCCGGTGATCGTATTGTCGGGAGAGATTCCCGACGTGAGGATCTTCGGATGCCCCGACCACGCACCGTCCTGGCCTTATTCGCCCTCGTCGCGCCCATCCTGTACGGCGGGCCCGCCCAAGCCGAGACCGACCAGCCGTTACCCTCGGCGATCTTCCGCGCCACGCACAACAGCTACTCGGGCGACATCGGCGGCGCCAGGAAGTCGATCCCCCACCAGCTCGACCGCGGCATACGCTTCATCGAACTCGACATCCACGACAACGGCTACGCCACCTCCCGCGACTACGCCGTCGGCCACGACTCCCCCGGCGACGAGGTCGACCACCAGGCGGGCAACCCCGGCTCCAACAACCTGCGCGACTGGCTCGCCGTGATCAACAACTGGTCCGCGCGGCACCCGGACGCCGCGCCGATCGTCGTCGCCCTGGACGTCAAGGACAACCTGACGGACAACGGCTCCTACGCCGCCGGCAACCTGGCCGCGCTCAACGACGAGCTCACCTCCGTCTTCGGCGCGCGGCTGCTGCAGGCCAAGGACTACCCCGCGCAGCCGCCCACGGTCGACGCGCTGCGCGGCCGGGTCATCCCGGTGATCTCCGGCGACGGCGGGACCCGGGCACAATACAAGCGGGACGTCGGCCACAACCCGGCCGTCGCGATCAACGGCCGCGGGCAGGTCGTCGAGGTGCACGACTCGGGCTCCGGCGACCTCTGGTACTGGTCCGGCGTGTACGGCGCCGACGGCCGCGTCACCTGGCTGCGCCACGGCAAGTACGACACCGGTGTGACCCCGGCCGTCACCCTGAACGACAACGGCGACCTGGTCGAGGTCCACCAGTCGCAGAACGCGACCACGCTCTGGTACCGCGTGGGCCGCCTCGCCGCCGACGGCGAGATCACCTGGTCGGCCTCGAACCGCTACGACAACGGCGTCCTGCCGACGGTCAGGTTCACCGACCCGGCGGGCACCCGGTTGCGCGAGATCCACCGCAGCCAGGCGAACAGCCAGAACTGGACGTGGAACGGCGCCTTCGATGCCGCGGCCCGATCGGTCGCCTGGAGCGCCAACGCCAGGACCTCCGACCCCCGCTACGACAAGAGCACCTCGGTCAGCGGCTCCGCCCGCGTGCGCGTGTGGACCGGCGCCGACGGCCCGACTCCCGCCCAGACCCTGCGCGTGGACACCGACCGGCACACCGGCGCGCGCATCCGCTACCAGCAGACCGCCTTCATCGAGTTCCAGCAGGGCAACAGCGCCGAACTCCAGCAGGACGCGCTGTTCTACGCGGCGCCCGCGAGCGCCTCCTCGTTCATGATCTCCTCCCGGCAGGCCGGGCGGCTGGTGCGCGGGTGGGGCTTCAACGCGGCGGGCAACGCGACCACGCCGCTGGCCAGCTATCCGGCGACGGACCACCCGGACGCCGCGTGGTACCAGGATCTTCTGACCAGGTCCGGCGCCGTGCGGTGACCCGGGGCGGGCGAGCCGCGGATCAGCGTCCCTCGCGCAGGTTCGTCGCGAGGATCTTGGCCGCGCGCACGGTCGTCGCCTGCCCGGTCCTGCGCGTGCTGTGGTGCACGACCAGGACCACGACGTTCGCCAGCCGGAAGGCGAACTGCGAGCGGTAGGGCCCGGACGCGCCGGTGGTCGAGTACTGAGTGAACATGAAGGACCCCTCGCCGACCTTCGGCCGGCTGTGGAGTTTGGTCCCCGGCGTGTGTTTCGGCGTGTCCTTCATGGATTCGACCGTCTGCGTCTGATGGTCGCGGGCTAAGGCGAGCTTCTTGTACCGGACCACCGTGACGCCCAGGTACGTGCCGTCCGGACGCTCCCAGGCACAGGAGATCGCGTTCACGAACCGGCGCTTGGCGCCCTGCCCGAGCAGCTCCCGGATCTCGGCGGTGTTCAGCAGCTCGCAGGAATCGACGTCGCGGGTGAACAGTTTCGGGGACGGAGCCGAGGTCGCGGGCGGGCTGCCGGTCGTGGCCGAGCCGGCGGTCCTGGCCGGACCGGCGGTCGTGGTGGTGAGGCCGGGCAGGTTCCGCGTCAGGATCACCGTCGTGGCCGTGCCCGCCAGCGCCACCGCCAGCGCGGCGCCCAGGATGACGGGTTTGCGGCGGCGCGCGGGCTTGGCCCGGCGGCGTCCCGCGCCGGTCGTGGGCGCGCCCTGGGCGGCGGCGTTCAGCCACTCGGCGGCCTGGGCGGGCGAGCATCGGCGGGCCGGGTCCTTCTCCAGGAGCACGGCCAGCACCGGGGCCAGCGGACCCGCTCGGCGCGCGGGCGGTGGTTCCTGCATGAGCACGGCGGCCATGGAGGCGGCCGGGTTCTGGCGGGCGAACGGCGCCGTGCCCTCCACCGCGGCGAAGAGGGTGGCGCCGAGCGACCACAGGTCGGCGAGCGGGCCGTCGGCCTCGCCGCGCAGGCGCTCGGGGGCGATGTAGCCGGGCGAGCCGGTCAGCAGCCCGGTCTGGGTGAGCACGGCGTCACCGGCGACGCTCGCGATGCCGAAGTCGGTCAGCAGCACCCGTCCGTCGTCGGTGAGCATGACATTGGCGGGCTTGACGTCGCGGTGCAGGATTCCCGAGGCGTGCGCGGCCGCGAGCGCCTCCAGGACGCGCGCGCCGATCCTGGCGACCTGCTGGGGCGGGAGCGGGCCGTGCTCGCGTACCGCCCGGTCGAGGGAACGGCCGCGCACCAGCTCCATGACGATCCACGGCCGGCCGCCGTCCAGGACGACGTCGTGCACGGTGACGATGGCCGGGTGCGAGCGCAGCCGCGGCGCCGCCCCCCGCCCCCGGCGGGGGGGGTGGGGCCCCTCCGGCCCGGCGGGGGCGGGGCGGGGCGGGG